>VTTJ01000002.1:322055-644111 GCA_008364785.1 Bacillus sp. BGMRC 2118
TAGCTGATGTTGGTCTTGTTGGATTCCCAAGTGTTGGGAAGTCTACATTATTGTCAGTCGTGTCAGCTGCAAAGCCTAAAATTGCAGAATATCATTTTACCACCATTGTGCCGAACCTTGGGGTAGTGGCTGTTGATGAATCTAGAAGCTTTGTCATGGCAGATTTACCTGGTCTTATTGAAGGCGCACATCAAGGTGTTGGATTAGGTCATCAGTTCCTTCGTCATATTGAGCGTACACGTGTAATCGTCCATGTGATTGACATGGCAGGTACAGAAGGGCGCGATCCTTATGAGGATTATGTGACGATAAATGAAGAATTAAAAGAATACAACTTACGCTTAACGGAACGTCCACAAATTATTGCAGCAAATAAAATGGACATGCCAGAAGCAGAAGAAAATTTACAAGCCTTTAAAGAAAAGCTTCCAGAAGATGTTCAAATCTTCCCAATTTCTTCAGTAACGAATAAGGGTATTAAAGAGCTGTTATTTGCAGTTGCGGATTTACTTGAGCATACAGAGGAATTCCCACTACTATCAGAGGAAACTGAAATTGCAGATAACCGTGTGATGTACAAACACGAAGCAGATCCTCGTAAGTACTTCATCTCAAGAGATGATGATGGGGCGTATGTTCTTTCTGGTGAGGAAATTGAAAAGTTATTTAAGATGACGGACTTTTCAAGAGATGAATCCATTAAGCGCTTTGCAAGACAATTACGTACAATGGGTGTTGATGATGAGTTACGTGAACGTGGAGCAAAAGATGGCGATACTATAAGATTGTTAGAATTTGAATTCGAGTTTGTTGATTAAATTCATGTTGCTGAGATGAAAGGCTGTCATATTGACGGCCTTTTGTTGCATTCAAATATAGACAAAGGCAGGAGAAGAAACGTGAATAGTGTTGGATATTTAGGCCCGTCAGCATCATTTACTGAACAGGCTGTTAAAGGATTATTTTTACATAATAAAAGAATAGCCTTTGATTCTATTTATGATTGCTTAGATGCGGTGAACAAGGAAGTCGTTGATTTTGGTGTTGTGCCATTAGAAAATACAATAGAAGGATCAGTTACCATTACATTGGATTACCTAATTCATGAACAATCGTTGCCAATTGTAGCGGAAATCGTTGTGCCTATTCAGCAGCATTTAATGATTCACCCAAGTAATCATCATAAAGAAATTACGTCCATATACTCACACCCTCATGCTCTGGCACAGTGCCGGAAATTTCTATCTACTCATTACCCAGCTGTGAATCAAATTCAGTCCTTATCTACAAGTGGTGCTGCTATGTTTGTGGCCAACCATCCCGATGTGCCAATTGCTGCAATCGCAAATGAATTGGCAGCAGAGGAATATAACTTAACAATGATTGATCAAAACATTCATGATTATGATGTGAATCATACGAGGTTTATTGTTGTCAGCAAGATAGGGAAGGA
This sequence comes from Bacillus sp. BGMRC 2118, assembly GCA_008364785.1. Taxonomy (GTDB): domain Bacteria; phylum Bacillota; class Bacilli; order Bacillales; family SA4; genus Bacillus_BS. The sequence goes on from VTTJ01000002.1 coordinate 323,509, forward strand.
GCAAGAAGCTAGCTTATCTCAAAATGTAAATACAAAAACAACACTAATTGTCACGTTACCGTCCGATCAAGCAGGTGCCTTACACCAGGTATTGTCTGCCTTCGCATGGAGAAAAATTAACTTATCTAAAATTGAATCACGCCCGATGAAAACAGGTCTAGGGCGATACTTGTTTATTATTGATCTAGAAGGAACGATGGAATCCATCTTAATTACGAGTGCCATTCATGAGTTGGAGGCACTTGGCTTCGGGGTAGTTTGTTTAGGTAGTTATCCAGTGATACAAAAGTGAGGATTTATTCGTAGAGAGCGATTAAATTATATTGCTAAATCTATGGGCTTAATGCACTTAACCAAATTAAAGATCGAAAGTGTACTTGTTTTCATACAAGTAACTTTCGATCTTTTTATGCTTTCACTAAAATACCGAGTTGGTCTAAAATATGACACGCTGCTTCTATTTTTTTCATTGAATCGGCCTGTAAGGTATGTAAGTGAATGCCTTCTGTTAATTGTGATAATAAAGGAGCATTTGTGTCGGAAACGGTATGTAAAAATTGCTCAACTTCACTTCTATTGCTGACCATAACTGACGCAGAGAAGTCACCATAAATAGGGTGTTCAATTTTTACATCCTTTACTGTCACTCCATGGTCAACAATAGCAAATAGCTCAACTTTTGTTTGTTCTGGAGTATGATTGCATACTATGACCTTTTCAAATACAGAATCATTTTTTTGGTTCTGTAGAAAAAGATAGCCTTCTGATGTGGCGACGATCGGCTCATTTGTTGCTTTTAATAATGAAATGTCTTGCACGATGACTTGCCTGCTTACATTTGCCTTTTTAGCAAGTTCACTTCCCGTTATCGGAGTGGTGGCACTTTTTAACCATGTCACAATCTGTTTCCTTCTATCTGCACCAGATGTTCTTTTTACCATGACTTTCCTTCCTTCTACTTTACTGTAATGTCGGTTAATACTTGCAATACTGTCTCTATATCTTCCTCTGTGGTATGTTTGCCGATTGAAAAACGAACAAATTGCTTGGCTGTTTGTGGATCCTTACCAGTTGCGATCATGGTTTTTGAGGGAGCTTGCTTCCCAACAGAGCATGCGCTTCCGGTTGAAATGGCAATTCCTCTTCGATTACACTCCAGCATAGTTAATTGTCCCTCAATACCTTGAATGATAGCACCAATTATATTAGACAATCTATTAATTGGATGACCTTCAATTTGAATCGGCAGTGCCCTTTCATTGATGCTGGAAATTAGCTTTGAACCTAGCTGTGATAACTTCTGATGATTTTCATCCATTTCTTGATGAATGAGCTGAGCAGCATATAAGAAGCTGACAATACCGGGAACATTAACGGTTCCTGGACGAAATCCCTTTTCATGAGACGTATGTTCAAAATATGGACGCCATTTTACCGCAGGGTTCATATAACATGCTCCTACTCCTTTAGGTCCATAAATTTTATGACTTGAGATTGAAAGGCTATCAATATGACTGTCCAAAACATGTACTGGTATTTTCCCGAAGGTTTGTACCGTATCAGTATGAAAAAGCACTCCATGCTTCTTTAAAATGGCTCCAATTTCTTGAATAGGCTGCACTGTTCCTATTTCAGAATTTGCATGATGAATAGAAGCTAATAGTGTTTCTTCTGTAATAGCTAATGTAAGCTCTTGTAAATCAATTTGTCCGTATGAATCAACTCCAAGATACGTAACAGTATAGCCTTCATCTTCAAGTTGCTTAAATAAATTTAATACAGATGAATGTTCAATTTGCGTTGTAATTAAATGTTTTCCCTGTTTGTCTGTACCTTTTAATAAAGAACGGATGCCTAGTATATTTGATTCTGATCCTCCACTTGTGAAGAAGATTCCTTCCTCATGACCACCGATAAGCTTAGCTAACTCGCTTCTACAGTTTTCAAGTAATTGTGATGCCTTGGAGCCAATGTCATGTAGACTGCTAGGATTTCCATAATAATTGTTAGAGGCGTCAATAAACGCAGCAAGAGCTTCTTCTCGAATCGGAGTCGTTGCAGCATAATCCATATAAATCATGTTCGTTTCATTCCTTTTTTCTTTAGGCTTTTTTCTAAAAACTTGTTGCTTTTCGTACACTAATTCTGTGTTTACAACCAGTTATAGTAGCAAAACGAGGTTGGACCAGAAAAGAGCAATTATCTTTATGGTATAGAAGTATCTAGATACTAAGGTGAAAATCCGGCTTCCTGAGATTTTTACGAGAAAGCAACAATCTATATGAAAACAGCTTTTCTTTAACTGTATCATAAAAAACTCTTGTCATCAGTTTAAATATGTGTAAATATAGGTGTCAAGACAGATGTAAATACTCTAACTGAAAAATAGGAGGCATTGTATATGCCGAAGTCAGATGTTGTTATTATCGGAAGTGGTTTATCTGCGCTAGTAGCAGCAAGTCGATTATGTACGGATAAGAATGTGATTATTTTCACAAAGTCAAAAACACGTCATAGTAATTCAATGTTAGCTCAAGGCGGAATTGCTTCAGTAATTGATGAAAAGGATAGCTGGATGTCACATTTTCAAGATACATTGATTGCTGGGTGTCACCATAATGAAGAGGTAACACTTCAACAATTAGTGAAGGATGGACCTAGATACATAAATGAACTTATGAATAGTGGGATGAAATTTGATACAGATTGTGCCGGGAAAGTGTTACTAGGTCATGAAGGGGCACATTCACACAGAAGAATTTTGCATGCTGGTGGAGATGCGACGGGAGAAGTACTCGTTACCTTTTTACTTCAACGTCTAACGGGAAGATGTAAGATTGTTGAAAATCATATGGCAGTTGATTTAATGATGGAAAAAGGAACATGCCAAGGAATAATGGCACTTGATGATCAGAATAAGCTTGTAAGCTACTACGCGAATCATGTGATACTCGCAACAGGTGGATGTGGCGCGATCTATGAATATACATCCAATGACCCTAGTGTAATTGGTGACGGCTATGCAATGGCATTTCGGGCTGGGGCTGAGTTAATTGATATGGAGTTTGTTCAATTCCATCCGACGTTACTGAAGTCAAATAACCTAGCAGTGGGATTAATTTCTGAAGCTGTGCGTGGTGAGGGCGCTGTTCTTCGTCTAGAAGATGGTACACCGATTATGCAGGACATACACATTCTTTTGGATTTGGCACCAAGAGATGTCGTGTCTAGGGCTATTTATCATGAAATGAAAAATGGAAAAGAAGTGTTTCTCGATATTTCAATGATACAAAATTTCAAAGATCGATTTCCAACGATCACAAAGCTATGTCTGGATCATGGTATTTCCATAGAGAAAGGTCTTCTACCAGTTGTGCCAGGAGCCCATTTTATGATGGGTGGAATCAAAGTGAATGCAAAGGGTGAAACGAACATTCCAGGTTTATATGCTGTTGGAGAGGTTGCCTGCACAAGAGTTCACGGAGCAAATCGTTTGGCAAGTAATTCATTACTTGAGGGTATCGTATTTGCTAATGAATTAGCAAATGGAATTTTGTCTGGATGTGAACAGAGGAAACATTCAATTGATGAATGTATAGATGATACATATATTCCAAATGGTGTTGAGCCTTTAAGTAAAGAAGAGATACGAAAAAATATGATGAAGTATGTTGGGATTGTAAGAAACAAAGAAGGGTTAGAAAAGGTAGTTAATTTATTTGAACCATATGTTCAATTAAGCGTTCAACGGAGCTGGTCAAAAGACATGATCAGCAGGATAAATATGTTGACAACAGGGTGGTTAATTGCCAGCTCGGCTTTACGAAGAGAAGAAAGTCGCGGAGGACATTATCGGGAGGATATTCCAATACAAAAGGACGAATGGTGTAAGAGGACAGTTGTAAGGCACAAATTTGAAGTCGTACATTCATAGGGGGAAATAATGAATAAAATTAAGCTACGAGAAAGTTTGCAACAATTTTTAATAGAGGACATCGGTGAAAGAGATGTTACCTCGTCTTCCATATTTCCTGAGACAGAAATGGGCGAAGGCAGTATCATCGCAAAAGAGCTCGGAATACTTGCAGGGGTCGAAATCATTAAGGAGTGTTTACATCTTTTTGATTCCAAAATTGAAGTAGTCGTTAACAAACGTGATGGTGAAATGGTACATCCCGGTGAGGTGATTGCCAGTATTCATGGTCCTATTGTTTACATGTTAAACGCAGAAAGGATTATCTTAAATCTCCTTCAGCGCATGAGTGGAATTGCAACCTTAACATATAAGGCTGTAAAGGCGTTAGATAGTGACCATACAAAGATATGTGATACGAGAAAAACGACTCCAGGACTAAGAATGTTTGAAAAATATGCGGTGATGTGTGGTGGAGGTAGTAATCACCGCTACGGTCTTTATGACGGTGTTATGATTAAAGACAACCATATTGCTTTCAGTGGTAGTATTACAAAAGCAGTGAAGGCCGTGAAAGAGAAGGTTGGACATATGGTGAAAATTGAAGTTGAGACTGAATCAAAGGATGACGTTATCGAGGCAATAGAGGCAGGTGCTGATGTGATTATGTTTGATAATCGTACACCTAGTGAAGTCAGTGAATTTATCCAGCTAGTACCAAAGCATATTGTCACCGAAGCATCAGGCGGGATTACAATTGAACAGTTACATGAATATGGAAAAACGGGAGTAGATTTTATTTCACTTGGGATGCTTACCCACTCGTATAAAGCATTAGATATTACCTTTGTTACAGGTTGGAAAAGAACGGAGGAGTTAAAGTGAATTTACTAGAAGCCATGAAGACACATGCTCTGCCTGATTCATATAAAGATATGACGGATGCAGAAATGGAACAGAGAGTTCAAGAGATTAAAGAGAAGTTTGGAGATAGACTATATATTCCCGGACATCATTATCAAAAGGATGAAGTGATTCAGTTTGCTGATACGACAGGCGATTCTCTTCAGTTAGCACAGCAGTCTGCTGCTAACTCAAAGGCTGAGTTTATCGTATTTTGTGGTGTCCACTTCATGGCAGAAACGGCTGATATTTTAACAGATGACCATCAAAAAGTGATTTTGCCAGATATGAGAGCAGGCTGTTCGATGGCAGATATGGCAAATATTCATCAAACAGAGCGGGCTTGGACGAAATTACAACATGTATTTGGTGATACAATTCTGCCGTTAACGTATGTGAACTCAACAGCTGCAATCAAAGCTTTTTGCGGGAAAAATGGTGGAGCCACCGTTACGTCCTCAAATGCGATAGAGATGGTTGAATGGGCGTTTACACAAAAGGAACGTATATTATTTTTGCCAGACCAGCATCTTGGAAGGAACACAGCTTACGATTTGGGAGTTCCTTTATCTGAGATGGCGGTATGGAATCCCGTTACTGATGAGCTTGAATATGAAGGAGACCTAACGACAATTAAGGTAATCCTATGGAAAGGGCATTGCTCTGTACATGAAAATTTTACGGTTCATAATATAGAACAAATTCGGAAAAATCATCCCGGTATGAATATAATTGTTCATCCAGAGTGCAGCAGGGAAGTTGTTTCACAATCTGACTTTGCAGGATCTACTAAATATATTATTGATACAATCAATAAAGCCGAACCAGGAACGAAGTGGGCCATTGGGACAGAGATGAATTTGGTGAAACGGATTATCACTCAGCACCCAGATAAGGAAATTATTTCATTAAATCCTCATATGTGCCCGTGTTTAACCATGAATCGTATCGATCTACCACACCTTCTCTATTCATTAGAAACATTAGAGAAGGGTGAAACAATTAATATTATCTCGGTCGAGAAAGAGATTGCAGAATATGCGGTAGTTGCGTTAAATCGTATGCTAGCTCGTGCAAAATAAGCCAAGGAGATCCTTGGCTTTTTCTATTTTTTAGGCTCTATTCTAAAACTTTGATGCTTTTAGTAATTATTCTGGAAACAAATTGAGACTGGCTTAGAAAAGAGCAACTATCTTTAAGTATACAGATACTAAAGTTTACGTAACGCAACAATCTGCATAAAAAAAGCCATTTTTTAATACAGCTTGTTACCCTTGTCATATGGAATAAATCGAACAGCGAGTGCATAAGTTGTGGTGAAGAAGAGTGGCAATTAGCCTATTGGTTGCATAGACTGTAAAGAATTTTGCCATGGGAGGGATATATTCGTGAAAATCCATATTGTTCAAAAAGGTGATACACTCTGGAAAATTGCCCAAAAATACGGAGTGGATTTTGAAGAACTTAAACAGCTTAATTCACAATTAAGCAATCCAGATATGATAATGCCAGGTATGAAAGTAAAGGTACCTTCATCCGGCGTACAAGTAAAAGCGAAGGAAGCACCTTTCTCACCGAGTCAATTAGTAAAAGAAAAGCCTGTAAAAGAGAGTCAGGTTTCTCCAGTAAAAGAAGCACCAATACAACAGGTTAAGGAAGCGCCAGTGGCACCTGTTCAACCAGTAAAAGAGGCGCCAGTGGCACCAATTGAAGAAGTAAAAGAACCTTTCATTGACTTAACTCCAGAACCACTGCCGGTAGTCGAGGAAGTTCAGGAAGCACCAAAGGCACCCGCCTTACCATATGCTCCTAAATTACCTCAACTGCCTCAACTTGAAATGGACATTAATAATTACTACTTAAATGTGGATGCGAACTTCTTAAAAGGTGCACCAAAAGAGCCAAAAGCTGTCTCTCCTGTACAGGATGTTCCAAAGGCACCGGAGGCACCAAAAGTACCAAAAGCACCTAAGGTACCAAAAATGCCACAAATCTCACCGCAATCCACACAAGCACCAGTACCGCCTCAACCACCAGTAGCACCAATTGCAGATGAGGAGTGTGTACCGGTTACAGGAATAAACCCTGGAGACGGATTCAATTATAATCCATATATGTTCACACAACCAGGATTCATGCAGCCACAACCAGGATTCATGCAACCACAACCAGGATTCATGCAGCCACAACCAGGATTTATGCCAAATCCAGGCTACCCATCAATGGTAAGTCCATTAGGAGATGACGATTTAGATGACATGCCGCAGATGCCTGCTTACCCTGGAGCATATCCAAATCCACAAAATTTACAAGGTGGAGGAATGTTTCCACAGCAGCAAATGGCAATGGGTGCAATGAACCCGTATCCACAACAATTGCCGATGGGCGAAATGAATCCATATTCACAACAATTACCAATGGGTGGTGGCAATGATTGTGGTTGTGGTGGTACTCCAATGCCATACGGTGCACCATTTGGTTTGCAACAAGGCTATGGTGGAACACTTGGATATGCAACACCTTCTTTGCCTCGAATGCAAGGAATGCAAGGATTAGGTGCGCAACCTGGATACGAGGTGGATCAAGGAGGTTTTGCACCTGCACCACAATACCCAATGTATGGTGGAGTGCCAGGAATGCAACAAATGCCTGCAACATCAGAGTTAGATGATGATGTTATGGGGAATTATGGCATGCAACCAGGCTTTAACATGCAGCAGCCATACATGATGCCAGGGTATCCTCAAACAGGAATGCAAGGATTCATGCCTCAGGGCTATTCGCAGCCGCAGCCTGGTATGCAAAATGTTGGTTTTCCGCAAGGTTCGGTAGCGGGGGCACCTGCGTCAGGAGCTCAACCATGGGGAGCACCTGGATTCCAAGGGCAGCCTGTACCGAGTCAGCAAATGCAACCAGGCCTTCCACAAGGATATCCTGGAGCAACTCCTCAACAAGGAGTTGGAATGCCAGGATATCCGATGCAAGGGCCGCTAGGGATGCCAAATTTTGATGATGACGATGATTTCAACTTATAAATACAATGTAAAAATACCACAATGACTTTTTATTGTGGTATTTTTTTTGTCTGATAAGTCTTATTCGGTTTTTGTTGATGACCACTACTTCACTAACACTGTATATATATAACAGTGTAAAAGAGCCATCTAATTGCCATGATAGTAAGGAGTGTTTATCACTCACGATCATCATGAAATCAGGGGGGTATTTACATTGAATAAAAAAGTATTGTACACTCTTTCAACAGCCTTTTTACTAAGTGGTTTGACTGCATGTAATAATGGGACAGATGAAGGAGCAATGGGGAACCGTAATAATGATACAGTTCGTCCAATTGGATACTACTCAGATGAAAATGTAAATCGCTCATATGGCAGATCGTATGGTAATGACAACGGTAATGCTATCCTGCCTGAAAGAGATAATGATGGTCCAATAACAGAGATGTTAGACCGTGATAATCGAAACAACGGTAATAATAATGGTACATTTGGTCGTGATGTACGTAATAATACCGTAAATCGTTATAACGGTAACGGAAACAATGGTACATTTGGTCAAAATACACGCAGTAACATTGGAACTCGTGATGATGGTGTAATTGACAACAGTAATCGAAACAACCGTGGTATGGGTATAAATAACGGTACAACTGGTAGAAACGTTAACACTAACACAAGGGATAACACGACACTCCCAAGTAACCACCACTTCTCTCGTAATGATTATAATTATCATGGACAAATGGCTGGCCGAGACAATAATGCTCGTTCGTCATATAACAATAATTATAATGGTGGGTTAGCAGAACAAATCTCAAACCGCGTTGAAAAGGTGAATAATGTTGATGACGTTCGTACAATTGTTAATGGTAATGAAATTCTTGTAGCTGTTGATACGAATGATCGAAACAATCGCCAAGTTGAAACGCAAGTAAGAAATGCAGTCCGTGAATTAACACAAGGTAAAGACGTCCGTGTTGTCACAGACGAAAACATCTTTACACGAGCTCGTAATATTGACAACGACCTACGAGATGGCGGTCCAACAGAAAACCTGGATGCAGATGTTCGTGATATGTTCAGTGAAATTAGAAATGGTGTTAATAACATGAACCGTTAATAAAATGAATGAGGTAGGCTTTGTAGCCTACCTTTTTTTATATAGGCTTTGTTAAAGTACAGTGTTGATATTTAGCAGGGCTGATTGAAGGATGCGAGACTCCTGAGAGAGAAGCGCAGGTTCGGGAAACTCATGCAGGCGAGAAGCGCCGAGGAGACCCCGAACCTTTCCGCGGTATTCGGCGAGTGTCCTAGAACGAAAATCAACAACAAGGTTTAACAGAGCCTTTATATAAAATATTATTGGATAAAACTTCTATGGATGGGTAGACTATTTTATTGTTACAGAAAGTAAAAGGAAGTATGGAACATTACTTCAAAAAAGAGGTGTTTTTTCATGAAGTTTACATACCCATTTCTAAAAGTTTTAGTTGTAGTAAGTGCATGTGTATACCTCTCTGGTTTTCATGCATCTCAAGCTGATGAAGATATCATAATGTCATCACTAAAAAATGATGATATAGCCCCAACTGCTGCGTTTGAAGTAACAAGTCCTATTAAAATGACATTAATTTTAGAGCGAATATATTTAGACGGTGAAGTAAGCGAGGAAATCAAGGAAGTATCCATACAATCTATGGAAGATTTTATGGAAGAGTATTCCTCATGGCAAATGATTGATCAAAATGATGAACAAATGGTTTTTCAAAAAAATATAGATGATATTTCTCCATTATTAAAGGCAAACGGATATTTCGGAATTACGAAAAACGGTGTGTTAACAATTTTTAATGGCAAACCTGCAACTGACAAGGTGATTCAATCCTTTTTCCAAATTGACGTTAAAAAGCTTGAAAGTCACCAACATGAAGAATTGAGAAAAGGTATTCCGATTCAGTCTAAAGATAAATATGTTGAAGTGCTGGAAGTATTCAAACCCTTTTCTGTCTCTTCACAAAAGAACTAAAGAACGAGCCAGTGGGTTCGTTCTTTTTTGGATGGGATAAACACCGAAAACCTATGAATTCGTTGGAATAGAATGAAAATCGTTGATAAAAAAAATATTCGTCGAAAGAATGGGGAATTTCGCCGAATTACTGCTTGAAATCGCCGAAATAGGTTAAACTTTCGCCGAATTAAAATGATTTGTGCTTGAATTAGAAGATTATCGTCGGAAAAATGACAATTTTAATTCATTACATAGCAAATACGAGGTGAAAAATGTAACTCAAATGTGAAATCAGGCGCGAAAAGAGGCTGATTTTATAACTGATAATCATAAATGAAATTACGAACGAAATTTATCCTGTATTCTATAGAGTCACAACTAACGAGTTTATTGTATTTATGCTAAAATGGATTACAGCATAAAAAGGGAGAGAGTACATAGTGATTGAATTTGTAAGAGGAACGGTTGCAGATGTGAACCCGGAATATATTGTCATTGATCATCATGGTTTAGGATATTTAATTCATACACCTAACCCTTATATATACGATGTAAGCGAAGAGAAAGAACTCACTGTATATACGTATCAGCATGTACGAGAAGATACATTGGCTTTATATGGTTTTGCTTCAAGAAAGGAACGCAGCTTATTTATGAAGCTTCTTAATGTGACAGGAATTGGCCCAAAAGGAGCCATGGCCATTTTAGCATTTGGACGCCCTGAGCAAGTGGTAGGGGCAATTGAGGATGAAAATGAAGCGTTTCTAGTTAAATTCCCTGGAGTAGGAAAGAAAACAGCCAGACAAATTATCCTTGATTTAAAAGGAAAGTTGTCCGACTTAGTGGATACCGGATTAGTTCAAGGAAATGTGATTAACCCAGATCTAGAACTTGGTACATCTAGTACAAAAGAGTTAGAGGAAGCATTAGAAGCCTTGAAGGTGTTAGGCTATGCAGAGCGTGAAATTAAGAAAATTAAGCCTGTACTAGAAAAAGAAACGATGTCTACGGATCAATATATAAAGCTTGCCTTGCAACAGCTAGTTCAAGGTAGATAGGCGAGGAGGAACTATTGTTGGATGATCGAATTGTTTCTGGTGAAGCAAGTGTTGAAGAGGATTTTCTCGAGCAATCCCTTCGTCCACAACTGCTTCATCAATACATTGGCCAAACAAAAGTAAAAGAAAATTTACTAGTCTTTATTGAAGCAGCGAAGATGAGAAGTGAAACGTTAGACCATGTATTGCTATATGGTCCACCAGGCTTGGGTAAAACGACACTTGCTGTTATTATTGCGAACGAGATGGGAGTAAATATCCGAACAACTTCTGGCCCAGCTATTGAACGTCCAGGTGATTTAGCAGCGATTTTGACTGCACTTGAACCAGGAGATGTGTTATTTATTGATGAAATCCACCGGCTACAACGTTCAGTGGAAGAAGTGCTATACCCGGCTATGGAAGATTTCTGTCTCGATATTGTCATTGGAAAGGGTCCAAGTGCAAGATCTGTGAGAATCGATTTACCTCCTTTTACATTGGTAGGGGCCACAACCAGGGCAGGTGCCTTATCCGCACCGCTTCGAGATCGATTTGGTGTATTAAGCCGTTTAGAGTATTATAATGTAGAACAGCTGGCAACGATTGTGGACCGTGCTGCTTCTATACTACAAGTAGGTATTGTAAAAGAAGCTACAATTGAGATTGCAAGAAGGTCAAGAGGCACCCCTAGAATTGCCAATCGTTTGTTACGAAGAGTGCGAGACTTTGCTCAAGTAAAGGGAAATGGTAATATTGATGAGCAAATTGCAAAAGAAGCACTGGAAATGCTCCAAGTCGACAGTTTAGGGCTTGACCATATCGACCATAAACTAATTAAAGGTATCATTGAAAAGTTTAAAGGCGGACCAGTAGGAATCGATACGATTGCGGCAACGATTGGGGAAGAATCACACACAATAGAAGATGTGTATGAACCTTATTTATTGCAGCTTGGCTTTATGCAACGAACACCAAGAGGTCGTATTGTTACCGAACTAGCTTATCGTCATTTTCAATTGGAGGTTCCAAAATAATGGAGATATCTAAGGTTCTAATGACACTTGGAGGTATATTATTATTAATCGGTGTTATTTGGCAGTTTATTGGTAGACTACCCGGTGATTTTGTCTTTAAAAAGGGAAATGTAACGTTTTATTTTCCGATTGTCACATCCATCATCGTCAGTGTTTTACTATCAGTTATCTTTTATTTTATTGGACGATTTAAATGAACTGTAGTGCAACGTTAAACATGACATGAATCTAACATACAGATAGAAACAGGTGAAAAACGTGAAAGTTGAGTTATTTGATTTTAATTTACCAGATGAACTAATAGCCCAAACTCCTTTACTAGATCGTGAAGCTTCACGGTTAATGGTTTTACATAAGGAGACGGGAGAGTTAAAGCATGAATCTTCATTCCGTTCTATTTTATCTTACCTTAATGAGGGAGACTGCCTTGTACTAAACGATACACGGGTACTGCCGGCGCGACTTTTTGGTGTGAAGAAAGAAACTGGGGCGAAAGTGGAAGTACTATTGTTGAAACAGCTAGAAGGTGACAAGTGGGAAACGCTTGTTAAGCCGGCTAAACGGATAACAGAAGGAACGGTTGTCTCCTTTGGAAATGACAAACTAACTGCTACTTGTGTGGGCGTTAGTGAATTCGGAGGTAGAATTTTTGAGTTTACGTATGAAGGAATCTTCCTGGAAGTATTAGAAGAATTAGGTCAAATGCCTCTTCCTCCATATATTCAAGAACAGCTTGAGGATAAGGATCGTTATCAGACAGTATTTGCAAGAGAAGCTGGATCTGCAGCAGCCCCTACAGCGGGACTACATTTTACAGATGCTTTGCTTGAGAATATTAAGAAAAAAGGCGTACATATTGCATTTATTACCTTGCACGTTGGTCTAGGTACGTTTAGACCTGTTAATGCTGATTCGATTGAAGAACATGACATGCATGCTGAGTTTTACCAAATGACAGAAGAAACAGCTAATTTGCTGAATGACGTTCGTCAAAAAGGTGGAAAAATTATTACAGTAGGGACAACTTCTACCCGTACACTTGAAACCATTGCGAAACAAAATGACGGGAAGTTTGTACCATCATCAGGCTGGACTAGTATTTTTATTTATCCAGGGTATGAATTCAAGGGAATTGATGCAATGATTACAAACTTTCATTTACCAAAATCGACATTAATCATGCTTATCAGTGCATTAGCAGGAAGAGAAAATGTCCTACATGCGTATGAAGAAGCAGTAAAGGAACAATATCGATTCTTTAGCTTTGGAGATGCAATGTTAATTATTTAAGGCTCTTTTCTAAAATTTTATTGCTTTTGGTATAATTATTCTGGTTGTATAACCAGTAGTTAATGAGAATGGACTAGAAAAGAGCATATCTCTTCATGTACAGCATTATCTAGATACGAATGTAAACACCCGGCTCTTGGGATTTTTACGAAAAAGCAATAACCTATATGAAAACAGCCTTATTTAAAAATGGGACAGTAGCAACGAAGGGAGCCTTATAATGGCAGCTATCACATATGAATTAATCAAAACTTGTAAACAAACGGGAGCAAGACTTGGAAGAGTACATACCCCACATGGTTCGTTTGAGACACCTGTATTTATGCCAGTAGGAACATTAGCAACTGTAAAAACGATGTCTCCGGAAGAACTGGTTCAAATGGGTGCAAATATTATATTAAGTAATACGTATCATTTATGGTTAAGACCAGGACATGAAATCATTCGTGAAGCGGGTGGTCTTCATAAATTTATGAACTGGGACCGTGCGATTTTAACTGATTCTGGTGGATTCCAAGTATTCAGCTTAAGTGATCTTCGAAAGATTGAAGAAGAAGGGGTACATTTTAGAAACCATCTAAGTGGAGAAAAGTTATTTTTGTCACCAGAAGGGGCAATGGATATTCAAAATGCACTTGGCTCAGACATCATGATGGCGTTTGATGAATGTCCACCATATCCTGCTGAATTTGACTATATGAAAAAGTCAGTTGAACGTACAAGCAGATGGGCTGAGCGTTGCTTAACGGCTCATAAAAGGCCTCAAGATCAAGGATTATTTGGGATTGTACAAGGCGGGGAGTATGAAGAGCTTCGAAAGCAAAGTGCTAACGATTTAGTTTCTCTCGATTTCCCGGGTTATGCCATTGGAGGATTATCTGTAGGGGAACCTAAAGATGTTATGAATCGTGTGCTGGAGTTCACTACACCGCTATTACCATCAAACAAACCACGTTATCTTATGGGAGTTGGATCACCTGATTCATTAATTGATGGAGCCATTCGTGGTGTTGATATGTTCGACTGTGTGCTTCCGACGAGGATTGCTCGTAACGGAACACTTATGACGAGTGAAGGTCGCTTAGTTGTTCGTAATGCCAAGTACGAACGAGATTTCGGTCCATTAGATCCTAATTGTGACTGCTATACATGTAAAAATTACTCTAGAGCCTATATCCGTCACTTAATTAAATGTAATGAAACATTAGGATTAAGACTTACGACTTATCATAACCTGCATTTTCTGTTAAAATTAATGGAACAGGTTAGACAAGCAATACGAGAAGATCGCCTAGGTGACTTCAGAGAAGAATTCTTTGAAGCGTATGGATTTAATAAGCCGAATGCTAAAAATTTTTAGTCTAAGCTTGGCCTACTAATCGTAATTATTAGAAAGGGGTGAAATAAATGGATATCTTAACTTCAGTTGGACCATTAATCTTAATGTTTGCTATTTTTTATTTCCTGCTTATTAGACCACAACAAAAGAGACAAAAGGCAGTACAAAAAATGCAATCTGAGTTGAAAAAGGGTGACAAGGTTGTTACGATCGGCGGCATGCATGGTATTGTGGATGCAATTGATGAGTCAACAATCATTATTAAGTCAGGTGAATCTCGCCTAACGTTTGATCGTGCGGCAATCCGTGACGCTTCAACTAATTAATTTGTACATAGAAAAAGAGCGGAATTAATCCGCTCTTTTTTCTTTATGCTGTTTATAGATTGTTGCTCTTTTCTAATTCAACTTTGTTCTGCTTCTAAAACTGGTTGTACACCCAAAATAATTGTACTAAAAGCAACAAAGTTTTAGAAAATAGCCTTTTTTATGCGTTCGTTGATGAACTCGATAAGTTCACACCGATAATTCCACCAAATACAGCTGTTGCTAGATATCCTAAATGATAAAGTGTTTGCTCCAAAGAAAAGGCTGTCTCTTGACCAAGGAATTGATACAAGAGAACAATTCCTGTAAATAGTAAGGCGGTTGTTCCACCCATAAGCCATCCTTTTTCTTTTCCACGTCCTCCTGAGATGAACCCACCAGCAAACAAAGCAAAAAATGATAAAGCCATAATAATCCATTGTAATGATGATTCTTGCATGTTCGTAAAACGTAAGAGGAGTGAAAAAATCAGACTGCACGTAAGAACGATCACGAGAATTGTCAAAAGACCAAAAGCTACTGCAGAAAACATCTTTTTCGTTTCCATTCTGTTCTCTCCCTTCATATCGATGACTAATAAAATTAGCCAAGCTTCTTTAGAACAAGCATATTCGCCGGAAACAAACTTTAGAATGAAAACTATAAGCAAAATATCACTTTTTTATAGAGCAGTACCATTATTGAAAGATAATCGTTAAACACAAAAAAGGAAAATCCTTCAACTAATTTTTTCAACTTACTTGTAGAAACTAAATGGTAGTTATTATGGAGTGGATGAACTTAAAAGGAGGATGCATAATGGAGTATGTTGCAATCATCCTTCGTACTCTCGTTGTTTATGTATTAATTATCATTATCTTCCGTCTAATGGGGAAAAGAGAAATTGGCGAGCTTAGCATTTTAGATTTAGTCGTTTTCATTATGATTGCTGAATCTGCCGTAGTAGGGATTGAGGATATTGAAAAACCATTAATTGAAACGATTATACCTATGGGGTTATTAATGGCCATACAAATCGGCCTTGCCACGTTATCATTAAAAAGTAAAACCCTTCGTGAAATCATTGACGGTAAGCCTTCTGTTTTAATTGAGAATGGGAAAATTGATGAAAACGAGATGAAGAGACAACGATATAATTTTGATGATCTTCTTATACAGCTGCGAGAGAAAAATATTAAAAACTTAGCAGATGTAGAGTTTGCTATCTTGGAGCCGTCTGGAAAGCTTTCTGTTTTTGAAAGAGACCATAAAGAGAAAAGTACATTACATCTTCCGTTAATCATTGATGGAACCATCCAGGAACGACATTTAAAAATGCTGGATAAGACGAATCTTTGGTTACGACAGCAACTGAAGAAATTAGGCTACACCAACATTAAAGAAATCTCATTTTGCAGCTTTGATAATGGTATCTTCTATATTGATCTAAAAGACAAGAAATAAAGTCCAAACAAGCCAATGATCACCTCTAAATAGAGGCAGACCATTGGCTTGTTTTATGTTTAATTCATCTGGAATCATTATTCATCGCTTGCACTATAGGGGATGTTTAATTGATTCTCAACTGTTCGTAACCGTTGGTTAAAACGGTTGTGTTGTCTTGTATGTCGTTCATCGTTACGATTCAACCGAATGATTTCATTATTTATTCGTTCAATTTCTCTATTCATACGTGTAAATTCTGCATTTTGTCGGTTGTTTTCTTTGTTCAGACGATCCACTTCTTTTTCGAGTTTATCATATTTCTTTTCCAATGCAGTTAATCGCAAATCCAGTGATTTTGGTGAGGGCATTTGTCGATCGCTGTAACTGTACATCATTTGGTATGGATCATAAGCATACATATAGGGGCTAAATTGTTGAGTGTAATATCCATAGTAATGGTTCATATGAATGTCTCCTTTTCATGGGTATAGGTGCATATAAGTCTTCTATAAAGTATGAAGGGTTTTGGGCAATGTCACGGCATTAGCCTATAGATGGAAGAAGAAACTTTTTGTGATAAATGGACGAATCTTTTGTGGTACAGTAGGAATATACGTTCTAAGAAAGGATACAAGCTAATGAATACGTCACAAGTGTTGAAGCTTATAGAACAAGATTCATGGATGATGGGAATTTTACGTACAGCCCAAACGTTACAATTACCTGATTGGTGGATTTGTGCCGGGTTTGTACGGTCTAAACTATGGGATACATTGTCTAAATACAAGGATAGAACAGCACTTGATGATATTGATGTGGTATACTTCGATCCAATAAATCAAGAGGAAAGTATCGAAAAATATTATGAACAACAACTCACACTTCTCCTGCCGGATATACCTTGGTCAGTGAAGAATGAAGCTAGAATGCATAATGTTAATGGAAGTAGTCCATATACTTCAAAAGTGGACGCTATTTCTAAATTCCCCGAAACGGCAACTGCTTTAGGAGTGACGTTAACTGATGAAGGGAAAATTCTATTAACTGCGCCATGGGGATTAGAGGATGTGATGTCATTTACGGTAAGACCCACACCATACTTCAAAGAAAATGAACACCTTGCTTTCATCTATGAGGATAGAATGAAAAAGAAAAAGTGGGAGAAAATTTGGCCAAGTGTTACATTTGAACCATTAAGAGGTGGAAAAGATGCTGAAAAATGAAATAGTAGTCGTCGTTAAAGGACTGATTAAACAAAACAACAAAGTGTTAGTAATTAAAAGGTCTTCCAATGATGAAGTCGGTGCAGGAACATGGGAATTTGTAGGAGGAAAAATCGATTTCGGAGAGAAGTTAGAAGAAGCGTTGCAAAGAGAAATTGAAGAAGAGACTAAATTAGTTGTTACTGTTGGCCAACTACTCTATGCAACTACATTTATGACGAAGAGTAATAGGCAGGTGGTTTTGCTAACCTATTTATGTCATTCAGTGGGCACGGAGGTTACATTATCACATGAGCATGATGATTATCAGTGGTGTGAAACAGATCAACTTCATCAGTATTTAAACATTGAGATCATGATGGAATTAGAAAAAAATAATTGTCTCAGCTATATAAAGTAGGGGGAGAAAATCATTGAACAAGACACAGATGCTTTTGAACTTTATCATTGCCTTACTACTCGGTCTAATTAGTGGATATTATGATTTTCCTTTATGGATTACATTGATCATTCTTAGTATCATTTTACTTCCCATGAATTTGTATCCGATCATTAATAGTCTTTACCTCACTAAGGATCATGACAAGGTTGAGAAGTTTCTCATACAAAGAAAAAAACAACCCATGTACATGTTCTATTATGCATTAGCAAATGACAACAAAGAGGAAAGTGAGGATGCGCTGGAACGATTACGAAGTAGATACAAACAAAATCCCCACTGGAAAGCAGTGTTTGAAGTTGCATATGCCCTGCATTTTCACAGCTTATTATCTGTAAAAGAAAAGATAGGCGATATCAAACAAAAGGATGCCAGGGATTATTATGAAGCCTTGGTGTCTATCGAACAAGGTGATAGTGAGGCAGCAATAGAAGCCGTAAATCCAATGAAAAAGCAATGGATGAAGGAAAGTATACTGGCTGCTGTTGCAAAGAAAAAAGGAATGAGAGAAGAAGCGCGTAACCATGAGAATGCGGCTATTGAACATGCGAAAGGAATACAAAGATATATTTTAGTTAAGGTGCAGGAGCATAGAGGATAGTGCTTCTCTGATCATAAGGCTCTTTCCTGAAACTTTGTTGCTTTTAGTACAATTATTCTGGGTATACAACCAGTGTTTGAATCAAATTGAGGTTGAAGTAGAAAAGAGCCTCTCTCTTTATGTAAAGTAGTAACTAGATATTAAGGTGAAAATCCTGCTTTTGGGATTTTTACTTAAAACAACAATCTATACGAAAACAGTCAATCATAAAAAAGGACATGCCCCAAAAATTGACATGTCCTTTTTTTATTTTCTTTGAATCGCCAGAATCTAAATAAATGGTGAAATATATCGGCCGATATATGGAATTCTTTCAACTTCATCTTTCTTTACTAGTTTAAAGATCAATAAAAGGATTACGTACAGTATGGTTGTTACCATAACGGCTAGTAGTGTTCGAATGGATAAGTGAAGTGATGTAAACACATATTGTAAAAAGTAATGTCCTCCAACACCTGCAAGTCCCATTGTAATAAAGCTTTTGATATAATCTCTCACATAGAACGTATAGGAAATGACCTTAACAACGGTAAAGAAGTGTAGCAGTGTGACAAGAACCATACCGATTACAATAGCCAGTGCTACTCCCATAATACCTAACTCCGGCCTTGTAGCAAGGGCGAAAATAGCTGCAATTTTTACGGCAGAGCCTATAAAGCTATTAATTAAAGCGGCTTTAGCCAAGTCCATTGCTTGTAGTACAGCAGTAAGTGGTCCCTGGAAATAATAAAAGATAAAAAAGGGAGCCATTACTTTTACAAAAATAGCAGAGTTAGAGGTTCCGTACATTAACTGCATGGCAGGCTCTGCAAATACATATAACACGACAACTGCTAAACCTCCCGTTACAAAACTTAATCGTAATGCCTGTTGCAGTCGATGTTCAATTAATAATGTTTTATTTTGTGCTGCGGCTTCACTTATAGCAGGCACGAGAGATACCGATAATGAGTACGTAATAAATGTAGGAAGCATCAATAACGGCATAGCATATCCTGTCAGTTCACCATACTGCCTTGTTGCGAGAACAGTGGTTACCCCGGCTAGTGCCAAACTCTGTGCAACAACAATAGGCTCAAAGAAATATGACACAGAACCTATTAATCTACTGCCTGTAGTAGGCAATGCAATACCCATAAGCTGTCTGAACGTTTCCTTACCTGATTTCACTGATTTAAAAAAGTCTTTCCGAACTCGAACTCTCTTTTTTATTTTAAACATGGTGATCATATAAATAAGAGAAGCAAGTTCACCAAGGACAACAGAAATCATTGCACCGGCTGCTGCGAATTCCACTCCATATGGAAGCAGGGCACTTGTAAATACAGCCACTAATGTAATTCTCACAACCTGTTCAATGACTTGAGAAAAGGCAGCTGGCTTCATGTTTTGTTTACCTTGGAAATACCCCCTTAATACGGAAGATAATGCTACGATTGGGACAATTGGTGCGATTGCGAGTAAGGGATATAATGTTCTAGGATCCGTTAATAGATTTTGAGATAAAAAGGGAGCAAGTACAATCATTCCCGTTGTAAAAATAATACTTAATGTTCCGGTTATTGAGAGAGAAACAACTAAGATCTTCTTAATTCTTCTCTTGTCACCGAGTGCGTCAGCTTCTGCCACAAGCTTAGAGATCGCTACAGGTAATCCAATTTGTGTGAGTGTGATGGCAAGTAGTAGTGTCGGAAAGGCCATCATATAAAGTCCTACCCCTTCTTCTCCCATTACTCTGGCTACAACAACTCGATTAATAAAGCCTAAGACTTTCACAATGAGGTTCGCTAAAATTAATATTAATGTCCCTTTTATAAATGTTTGTTTCGACATGTGGTACCCTACCTTCTCAAACGAAGTGTTATCATATACAATATTTATATGCATTATGGGTGGCCAAGCATGACAGAAAGAGAATAGGAAACATGAAAACATGTTGGTCTTAGGAGGAGTATATACATGAATTGGGAAGAAATGAGAGAATATGTTCAGCCTGCAATCCAAAGTAAAGTGGAAGAATTTCACTTATACGGCTTTGACCGTGCAAGTGAAGCAGAAGTATGGGAATGCTTAAGAAAGAAAAAATGGAAACGAGATGAAGAGCCAAAGCCTGTGCGTGAAATTATGAATGATGTACTTAGACTCTCAATTAGCGATTATATGAGCTACATAACGGTTGAAGCTTATAAAATGCCATTTGATTTTCCGTCCTCTTAAATTTATTCTATTCTTTTGAAATATTTTGATATAATTGAGAGATACAACTAATTAAATTGTGGATACTTATTTGTGTGCAACTTACTAAGGAGGATTTACTACATAATGGTGAAAAAAGGACGCATTTTTATTTTCTTTCTACTTGTCTTGCTTTTAGGTGGCCTAATTGGAATGACAACCAATCAAATTTCAGGAAACATCAAACTTGGTCTCGACCTTCAAGGTGGTTTTGAAGTACTTTACGAAGTAAAACCGGTAAACGGTGAAACGATTAACCAAGATGTGTTAATCAGTACGGTCAAGGCACTGGAGAAAAGGGTAAACGTGTTAGGGGTAAGTGAGCCTAACATTCAAATTGAAGGAGACGACCGCATTCGTGTACAACTTGCGGGTGTCAGTGATCAAGCAAAAGCTAGAGAGCTATTGTCAACAGAAGCGAAGCTAACATTCCGTGATGTAAACGACAAGGAACTGATGACAGGTGCGGAACTTGTTGAAAATGGTGCAAAGCAAACATTTGATCCGGAAACAAATAAACCTATCGTATCTTTAACAATCAAGAGTGCGAAGAAGTTTGCTGAAGTAACAGAGCACGTTTTAAATTTAGCACCGAACAATCAACTCGTCATATGGCTTGATTATGAAGAAGGGGATTCATTTGCAGCAGAAGCTGGAAAAGAAGATCCGAAGTTTATCTCGGCTGCAGGTGTTGGACAAGTATTCAACACAACAACGGTTACCATCACTGGTGAATTTACCATTGAAGAAGCAAAGGAAATCGCAGATCTATTAAATGCTGGAGCACTGCCAGTTGAATTAGAAGAAATGTATTCAACTTCTGTTGGAGCTCAATTCGGTGAAAAAGCATTACAAACAACAGTATTTGCAGGGATTATCGGAATTGTAGCTGTGTTTTTATTTATGCTGATTTTCTACCGCTTCCCTGGAATCATCGCGGTTGTTACACTAAGTGTGTATATTTATTTAATATTACTCGTATTTGACTGGATGAATGGTGTGCTGACACTACCAGGTATAGCAGCAATTATACTAGGGGTAGGTATGGCAGTAGATGCCAACATTATCACATATGAACGCATAAAAGAAGAGCTGAAAACTGGTAAGTCTGTTATGTCTGCTTATAAAGCAGGTAACAAACGATCACTTTCAACAATCCTAGATGCAAATATTACAACGTTACTGGCAGCGGGTGTACTATTCGTCTATGGTAACAGTTCTGTAAAAGGCTTTGCGACGATGTTAATCTTAAGTATTTTACTAAGCTTTCTAACAGCTATTTACGGTACTCGCTTATTCTTAGGTCTTTGGGTGAATAGTCGTTTCTTAAATAAAAAGCTAGCCTATTTTGGTGTGAAGCCCTCTGAAGTACAAAATATTGATTCTGATGTTGGTGACTACAAAATTCCAACTAGATACGATAAGTTTGACTTCGTAAAGCATCGTAAAAAGTACTTTATGTTCTCCATAGCTATGGTAGTGGTTGGAATTGTTCTTCTCTCGACGCTAAAGCTAAATCTCGGAATTGACTTTGCAAGTGGATCCCGAGTAGAGATTTCATCAGAGCAGAAATTGACAAAAGAGCAAATTAAAGAGGATATTGAGTCATTAGACTTAAATATTGAAGCGAAGGATATACGACTATCAGGTGATGAGTCTGATCTTGGAGTAGTTCGATTTGTAGGTGAGCTGTCTCAAGAGGAAATTTCTGAACTAAAAGGGTTTATAAAAGACAAGTACGGTGCAGAGCCTAATGTGAGTACTGTTTCACCAACAGTAGGAAAAGAGTTAGCTAAAAATGCGATGATTGCTGTATTAATTGCATCGATTGGAATCATTATCTACGTGACCATCCGTTTTGAGATCTACATGGCAATTGCTGCCATTATAGCCCTGCTTCATGATGCGTTCTTTATTATCGCAGTATTTAGCTTATTTAGACTCGAAGTGGACATCACCTTCATTGCAGCTGTGTTAACAATTGTCGGGTATTCGATAAATGATACAATTGTAACCTTTGACCGAATTAGAGAAATCATGAAAATACGTGGCAAGAAGGTTAAAAACTTTGATGACTTAGCTGAAGTAGTAAATGACAGCTTACGCCAAACGTTAGGGCGTTCTGTAAGTACAGTGTTCACGGTTGTTATTGTTACAGTTGCTTTACTGCTTCTTGGTAGTGAATCGATCTTTAACTTCTCATTAGCCCTATTAATTGGACTAATCGCTGGTACGTATTCATCATTATTCATTGCCGCACAACTATGGTTAGTGTGGAAAGGGAAGAATATCGGAAAGAAGAAGCCAGTAAAGCAAGTGGAAGAAGATTTAGAGCCTTAATATAAAAAACAGACTCGTGATAGTTTCATCACGAGTCTTCTTCTTTGTAAAGGTTTTTCTATTGTTTAAATAGCAGTGTCACTAAATCATCAATACAGGATAACTTTTCACGTAGCCTTGATAGTTGTGTGGTACTCGCCTTCTTCAAAAACAATAATCTTTGCAAAAGGCTGTTTTCGTATAGATTGTTGCTTTCTCGTAAAAATCTCGGGAAGCTGGATTTTTACCTTAGTATTTAGATACTACTATACATAAAGAGAGTTGCTCTTTTCTAATCCAACCTCAGGTTTGCTTCTAAACTGGTTGTACACCACACCCAGTAAAGTTGTACTAAAAGAAACAAAGTTTTAGAAAAGAGCCTTGCAAAAGAAGTTTTGTAGATGAAACATTTCAAATTTCTTCATCAAACTTTTGAAGAACTTGGTTACACTAGTATCTAGATGTTCATTTTTAAAAGGATGTGACAACTTTTGGGAGAGAATCAAGATCGTTTTAGACAAGGAGAAATTGCTGCATTATCCAGTATTGCAGCGAATATCATTCTTGCCATTATTAAAGGAATAGTAGGTGTAATTAGTAATAGTAAAGCATTACTAGCAGATGCGGTGAATTCAGCTTCTGATGTTGTAGGATCTATTGCCGTCTATATTGGGGTTCGTGCAGCAAAAGCCCCACCTGATGAGGACCATCCATACGGACATGGGAAGGCTGAATCAATCGCAGCAATCATTGTGGCCGTATTAGTGTTTATGGTTGGTATTGAAATTGGGAGGTCCTCTATTGAGTCCTTTTTTCACGAGATACAACCACCAACAATGCCTGCTATCTATGCAATTTTGTTTTCGATTTTAGTAAAAGAAATCATGTTTCGATATAAGATCAAAGTGGGTAAAAGAATAAATAGTGATGCCATTATTGTCAATGCTTATGAAGACCGATCAGATGTATTTTCTTCACTTGCGGCTCTAGTTGGAATTGGTGCTTCCATTTTAGGAGGAAAATTCGGTATTGATTGGCTCGTTTATGCTGACCCTGTTGCAGGGATATTTGTTTCTGTATTTGTCATTATTATGGCTTGGAAGTTAGGTTCTGAATCTATACATACTGCATTAGATCATGTACTTCATGATGAAGAAACAAAAGAGATGAGAGATCTTGTTCTTCAGGTAGAGGGTGTAAAGAAAATTGATGGTTTCTTTGCCCGGGAACATGGTCATTATGTAATAGTTGATTTGAAGATTTCAGTTGATCCCTACATTACAGTAGAAGAAGGGCACAAAATAGGGAAAAATGTTAAAAGTGAACTTATCCAGCATGCAAACGTACAAGATGTTTTCATTCATGTGAACCCCTATAATGAAGAATAAATCAAGTAAGGAGGTCTTTGATGAAAGGTCAATGGACGCTAATTTTAGCTTTATTATTTGCACTAATTGTAGCCATATTTGCGGTCATTAACGTCAATCCAGTAGAAGTAGACTATTTATTTGGTGTTGCGAATTGGCCATTAATACTTGTTATTCTAGGCTCAAGTGTAATGGGAGCCATCGCTGCAGGTTCAATTGGAATTTTTCGTTTATTACAACAACAAAGAAGAATCAAACAGTTACAAAAAGAAAATCAAGAATTACAAAAGAAATTGCATGATCATGGACAAAATGAACAATTAAGAAAGCAAAACTACGAGCTGCAGCAAAATTCGAGTAAGATTGAAGAAACTATAGAAGACTAGTATTTCCATTGTCACCCTTTGGCCACTCTTGTATAATAGGTGGGTCAAGGGGTGATTTTCATGCTATCGTCCAAAACACGGTGGATGCGAAAAGAAGTTAATGAACAAGCTGCAGAACAATTAATGAATGGCCTGTCAGTGCCTAGATTAATTGCCAATTTATTAATTACTAGAGGCATCAATACGGTAGAGGATGCACAGACATTTTTAGAAATTGAAAGTCAGCCGTTTCATTCACCATTTTTATTAGATGGAATGCAAGAGGCTGTAAATAGAATTAAATTTGCTATACAAAATAATGAGAGAATATTAGTATTTGGTGATTATGACGCGGACGGTGTTAGTAGTACGACGGTCATGATTCGTTCATTACGAATGCTTGGGGCGAATGCGGACTTTTACATACCGAATCGCTTCTCTGAAGGATATGGACCGAATAGTGGGGCTTTTCAGTGGGCATACGATGAAGGCTATACATTAATTATTACGGTTGATACAGGTATATCGGCTTTAAATGAAGCTGATTTTGCTAAACAAATAGGAATTGATTTAATTATTACTGATCATCATGAGCCGGGACCAACACTTCCAGATGCCTTTTCTATTATCCATCCTAAAAAGCCTGGAGGAGAATATCCTTTTCATGAACTAGCGGGAGTCGGTGTTGCACTAAAGGTAGCACAAGCTTTGTTAGAAGAAGTTCCTTCTGACTTTTTTGCGTTTGCCGCCATTGGTACAATCGCAGATTTAGTACCGCTACAGGATGAAAACCGCCTAATTGCCAGAAAAGGAATTAAAGCACTACAACAAACAAAAAATCCAGGTATTCTTGCATTACTTAAGGCTTGTAATGTAAATCAGTCTGAAGTGTCAGAAGAGACGATCGGCTTCAGCATTGGACCTCGTATTAATGCAGTTGGCAGATTAGGGGATGCAGATCCTGCTGTAGATCTTTTCTTAACAAGTGATCCAGAGGAAGCGGCATCCATTGCTGAGGAAATGAATGCTATAAACAAAGAACGTCAAGCAATCGTAAATGAGATCACTCAGGAAGCGATTGCAATGATAGAAGAACAATACCCTCTCTCTACTAATTCAGTACTAATCATTGCAAAAGAAGGATGGAATGCAGGAGTAGTGGGGATTGTTGCATCTAGACTTGTAGAGAAGTATTATCGTCCAACGATTGTGTTAAGTATTGATCGTGAAAAAAATATAGCAAAAGGTTCAGCTCGAAGTATTGAAGGGTTTGATTTATTCGAGAACCTTTCCAAATGCCGAGACATTCTTCCTCACTTTGGTGGACATACGATGGCTGCTGGAATGACCTTATCGTTAGAACACGTGGACGAGCTTCGAAAGAGGTTAAATCTTCTTGCAAACGAGAAGCTAACCGAAGAAGACTTTATCCCCGTCACTCATGTTGATATTGAATGTAGGATTGAAGATGTCACAATCGATACAATTAAACAGTTGTCTTTACTATCACCTTATGGTGTAGGAAATCCTAAACCTAAAGTAGCGATTCATGATAGTGCTATAGCTCAAATGAAAAGAATTGGATCAGATCAAAGTCATCTAAAACTATTGATGGAAGATTCCGGTACAACATTAGATGGGATTGCTTTTGGATTTGGACATGTCACTGATCATATCTCACCATTAGCAAAACTATCTGTATTAGGTGAGTTATCCATTAATGAGTGGAATAACCACTTAAAACCACAAATTATGGTGAATGATATATGGGTGAAAGAGTGGCAACTGTTTGACTTGAGAGGAAATAAAAGTAACAGTAAGCATATAGCGTCACTAAAGGAGCATGATAAAATTGTCATTTTCCATCCAGAATCAATACAGTCTCTGCAATTGCAATCATACTCAGATAAAATTTTTGTGTATGATGAGCACTCACTTGAGGGGCTGAATTCAACCATTGACTCAATTTTCTTTGCAGATTTACCATCCAGCACTGGGTCCGTCAGTCAGATTATAGAGAAGGTAAAACCAAAGAGAGTGTACTGTTTGTTTCATCCAAAAGAGACCT
The DNA here is from genome assembly GCA_008364785.1 of Bacillus sp. BGMRC 2118. Classification (GTDB taxonomy): domain Bacteria; phylum Bacillota; class Bacilli; order Bacillales; family SA4; genus Bacillus_BS. Next base: position 350,424 of record VTTJ01000002.1, read on the forward strand.
ATTTCTTTACAACAATACCAACACGTGAACATTTTAAATGGTTTTTTGCGTTCTTAACAAAAAATAAAGAACTGAACCTTACAATTCATGGAGAAAAGCTGGCAAAAAGCCGTGGATGGTCAAAAGAAACAATAGAATTCATGTCAAAGGTGTTTTTTGAGTTAGAATTTGTTACAATAAACAATGGTATTATCACACTGAGTAATCAACCGAAAAAACGTGACTTAACAGAATCGAAAACATATTCGCAAAAACAAGATCAAATTGAGATAGAGAACGAACTTCTATATTCTTCCTATTCACAATTAAAGAACTGGTTTGATCATGTTTATCCCGTTCTAACAGGCACTAACATCCCGTCTTAAAACCTTTAGATTAAGTGGGAGATTTGCCAGCTAGAACTAAGATTGGTTCAACTGACAATCAGAGGGATCATAACTCACTGATTGAAAGTTTCACTTTATACAGGTTGGGTAACAGTATAGGAGGCAATTGACATAATGGATTTCAAACAATTTATAACAATCGTACCTGATTGGCCAAAAGAAGGAATTCAATTCAAAGACATTACAACATTAATGGACAATGGTGAGGCTTACAAAGCAGCTACTGATGAGATTGTAAAATTTGCAAAAGAAAAGAAAATTGACTTAGTAGTTGGACCAGAAGCGAGAGGCTTCATCATCGGATGCCCAGTTGCATATGCGCTTGAAGTAGGATTTGCACCTGTTAGGAAAGAAGGAAAACTTCCACGTGAAGTCGTAAAGGTTGAATATGGTCTTGAATACGGTAAAGACGTACTGACTATGCATAAGGATGCAATTAAGCCAGGTCAACGTGTATTAATCACAGACGATCTTTTAGCTACGGGTGGAACAATTGACGCAACCATTAAGCTAGTTGAGCAACTTGGTGGAGTTGTAGCGGGGATTGCATTCTTAATAGAATTATCCTACTTAGAAGGTCGTTCAAAGCTAGATGGATACGATGTTTTAACTTTAATGCAATATTAATTACAACAACATGAGTGTCTACATGGCACTCTTTTTCTTATATTGGCAGTATTTGTGAGTAAAAAGTTATCGTTATGCCTTTACTTCTGTACGTTTTTTCATGATAATAGTAACAATAATAATTTTAATCTAATAGTTTGAATAAAGAGAGAATACTCTCTTCTTTTTTTATTACACACTAAAATCAGGTGATTCCATGGCAAATGATCAAGTACTAACAGCCAATCAAGTTATTGAAAAGGCTTCTAAATACTTAAATGATAAAGATATTAAGCTCGTACAAAAAGCATACGAGTTTGCAAATATTGCACACCAGGAGCAATATAGAAAATCAGGTGAACCGTACATTATTCATCCGATACAAGTAGCTGGAATTCTAGTCGACTTAGAGATGGACCCTGTTACCATTTCGGCTGGGTTTCTTCATGATGTAGTGGAGGATACGAACGTTACATTGCAAGACCTCGAAGAAGAATTTGATAAAGAGGTCGCAATGCTTGTTGATGGTGTGACGAAACTGGGGAAAATTAAGTATAAATCCCAAGAAGAACAACAGGCAGAAAATCATCGTAAGATGTTTGTTGCAATGGCACAAGATATTCGTGTAATTTTAATTAAACTTGCAGACCGTCTGCATAACATGCGAACACTTAAGCACTTACCACAAGAAAAGCAGCGTCGTATTTCGAATGAAACGCTAGAAATCTTTGCACCTTTAGCACACCGTCTAGGGATTTCAAAGATTAAGTGGGAACTTGAAGATACTGCATTACGATACTTAAATCCACAACAATATTATCGTATTGTAAACTTAATGAAGAAAAAACGTGCTGAACGTGAGCAATATTTAGAAGAAGTGATGAATGAGGTAAGAGATCGTTTAAAAGAAGTATCCATTCATGCTGAAATCTCTGGAAGACCTAAACATATCTATAGCATTTACAGAAAAATGGCGATGCAAAATAAGCAATTCAATGAGATTTATGATTTACTGGCCGTTCGTATTGTTGTGAATAGCATAAAGGATTGCTATGCGATTTTAGGAATTATTCATACATGCTGGAAGCCGATGCCAGGTCGTTTTAAGGACTATATCGCAATGCCAAAGGCAAATATGTACCAATCTCTTCATACGACAGTTATTGGTCCTCAAGGAGATCCATTAGAAGTTCAAATTCGTACGAGTGAAATGCATCAAATTGCTGAATACGGGATTGCGGCTCACTGGGCTTATAAAGAAAACAAGCAAATGAGCGAGCAAGAGTCCTTTGAGAAGAAGCTAACATGGTTCAGGGAAATTCTTGAATGGCAAAATGACACGAGTAATGCAGAAGAGTTTATGGAGTCGTTAAAGATTGACCTATTCTCTGATATGGTGTTCGTCTTTACACCAAAGGGAGATGTATTTGAATTACCATCTGGGTCTGTACCAATTGACTTCTCTTACCGAATTCACTCAGAAATTGGAAATAAGACAATTGGAGCAAAGGTTAACGGGAAAATGGTTACCCTTGATTACAAGCTGAAAACAGGCGATATTGTTGAGATTTTAACATCTAAACATTCCTATGGCCCGAGTCAAGACTGGTTAAAGCTTGCCCAAACGTCTCAAGCGAAAAATAAAATTAGACAGTTCTTTAAAAAGCAACGTCGAGATGAAAATGTCGTAAAAGGCAAAGAACTTGTTGAAAAAGAAATTAAGGCCATGTCATTGGATGTTGAGATGAAAGAAATACTATCAACTGAAAATATTAAAAGAGTAGCCGATAAGTTTAACTTCTCGAACGATGAAGACATGTATGCTGCAGTTGGGTATAACGGAATTACAGCTGCTCAAATAGCCACTAGGTTAACAGATAAATGGCGCAGAAAACGTGATCTTGAACAAGAAACGACAATTGTTGAAGCAGTACAAGATTTAAAGAAATTCTCTGTATCCAAGAAAAAGGATAGTGGTGTTCGTGTAGAGGGAATTGATAATCTACTCATCCGATTATCCAAATGCTGTAATCCTGTTCCAGGTGATGAAATTGTAGGGTTTGTTACAAAGGGACGTGGTGTTTCCATACACAGAGGAGACTGTACGAATATCCATTCAGAGGAAACGAAGGATCGCCTTTTATCTGTAGAGTGGGAAGGCAGTGCAAGAGAAGGAAAAGAATATAATGTAGAGATTGAGATATCTGGATTTGACCGTAGAGGCTTGTTAAATGAGGTCTTGCAAGCAGTAAATGAAACAAAAACAAACATTACAGCTGTTTCAGGAAAGTCTGACCGAAACAAAATGGCTACAATTTCAATGGCCATCTCTATTCACAATGTCAACCATCTTCAAAAGGTTGTCGACCGGATAAAACAAATTCCAGATATTTATGCAGTTCGCAGAATGATGCATTAAGGTGAGTGACAATGAAAGTAGTCGTGCAAAGAGCAAAAGAAGCCTCTGTCATTGTAGAAGAAAATGTCGTGGGACAAATTGATAGAGGGCTAATGTTATTAGTTGGTGTAACACATACTGATACGCTAGAAGATGTGAGATACCTTGCTGAGAAAATCGTAAACTTAAGGATTTTTGAAGATGAGGAAGGAAAAATGAATCATTCCTTACTCGATATTCAAGGTGAGATCCTTTCGGTTTCACAATTTACATTATACGGCGACTGCCGAAAAGGAAGACGTCCGAATTTTATGGATGCAGCAAAGCCAGAGCATGCGAAAACGCTATATGATTTATTCAACGAGGAGCTTCGTAAGCTGGGCTTTCACGTCGAGACAGGGATTTTTGGGGCGATGATGGATGTAAAGTTTGTGAATGAAGGACCAGTTACCTTACTGCTCGAAAGCAAATAAAAAAAGAAGCCAATGGCTTCTTTTTTTTAGGCTCTTTTCTAAAAAGTATATAAATACAAATACTAAGGTGAAAATCTGGCTTTTGGGATTTTAACGCAAAGCAACAATTTATATGAAAACAGCCTTCTTTTATTTGAATTGTTGTGCTAATCCATTAAATATAGCAGTTGTGACTCGATCTTGATAAGTGGCAGTCATCACATGGGCTTCTTCCGAAATGTTGCTTAAGAACCCGAGTTCTAGTAAAGCAGAAGGTCTCTTGTTTTGTCTTAATACTTGAAGATTCCCATACTTAACTCCTCTGTTTGTGAATGATGTCTGTTTGATCATTTCTGACTGTAGCGTTTCAGCTAATTTATAATCCTTTGATTTATCGTAGTAGTATGTAGTTATACCATTGGCAGATGGATATACCGTGCTATCATAATGAAGACTCAAGAATGCGTCTGCTTGATAATAGTTAGAAAGACTCACACGATTACTTAAGCTTACATACACATCTTGGCTTCGTGTGACCACGGTTTTAGCACCGGCTGCACGAAGCTTTTCATCTAATAGTTTGGCTGTTCTGAGTGTTAAAGTCTTTTCAAAATTTCCCTTTACTCCAATTGCTCCACTATCTGCTCCGCCATGCCCTGGATCAATGACAATGGTCTTTCCTTCTAAATATTGATTCATACCAGGCTTTTCAACTTTTCCAATAGAACCGGTCGTCGTCACAATCCATCCTGCAACATACCCTTCTTTTCCATTACCTAATGCTATCTTATACCAATCCTTTACCTTTTCTATAATGGTGAAGGTGTCACCTTGATTGGCTCTCGCTACAATGGAATCAGAAGTAGAGGGTCCTTTTCGGATATTCGTTGTGTCGTATAGGATGGTTACGATTGATTCATTTGAGTCTGTAGGCTGTTCAGGTGTTGTACTGGAAGTGGTCTTCTCTAGATACCAGCCTGCCACCCAGCCTTCTTTCCCGTTTGGAAGCTTTACTTGACTCCAATTGTTTTGTTCATATAAAACGGTGAGTTTGTCACCTTTTTTTACCTTGTCAATGACCTTGCCGTCCAACGTGTTTTGATCACGTACATTTAAAATTGTTGCGGTTACAACAGCAGTTGTTGTAGTTTGTGGTTTATCTTCATTTTTAGGCTGTTCCTCAGATTTGCTAATTGTAATATAATCTCTGTGCACCCAGCCTCTTGTTGAAGCATTCAAGGCAATTTCATACCAGCTTCCTTGTTCACCATAAATGCTTACTGAATCCCCGTTATTTAAACTGCCGATAACAGCACTCGTTAATGACCCTTTCTCCCTAACTTTTAAGGAAGTTGCTTTCACTTTTCCTTTTTTTAATACGGTTGTGTTTGGTGTTTGTTTCTTTTCTTCAGTTGGAATTCCATTCAAGTAATCACTGTGCACCCAGCCTTCAAATTGTTGGTACGATATCCTAACCCAGCTTTCACTTTTTTCTTTGTACTCTAGAACATCACCTTTGTTTACTGAACCAACTACTTGAAAACTAGTTCCAGGACCTTTTCTGATACGTAATCCATCGGCGTTAGATACCATTTTTTGTTCCGTTTTCACTTCTGTTTTGGGTGTAGATGGAGAAGCAGAAGTAGATTGTTCTTTTGCAAACCAGCTTGCTATCCAACCAGTTGCACTTCTCGAAAGCTTAATTTTTATCCAGTCTCCCTCTTTCGAAATGACTTCATAGCTTTCATTTTGTTTTACACCATATACGACAGGATAAGATAATCCTGGACCTGAACGAACCTTCAGACTGTCAGCTGTGATGACTACTTTTGTTGCTTCTGAATGAATAGGTGTTGGTGAATAAATAGATAATACTAACAGTAAAGCTAAAATTAATGTCATTGCCTTTTTCAATGCTGAAATGCCTCCTTTTGCCCTAGCAAGTACGTAATTTTAGGAGTTTGATTTGTCTTGTTACATCCGGCGCAACCGGCGCACAACCCAAATTAACAACCCAAGTTAATGAAATAGATTCTAGAGAAGTTAAGTTTGGATAAACACAAGTAATAACTTGAGTAGTTCGGGTCAACAGGAGTTAAAACCTAAGGTGTTGCACAGGACGTCAGCACTCTTAATAGAGTTTCTACTGTTAACCTAAGTTCCTCTCTTCTAAATCTGATGGGGTTAAGGAACCGCCGTATAGTGAAGTTTCAAATTATCCAACTAATACAGTTCGATAAAAGTTATGAAATTCCTTGTCTTTTTTGAAATAAATTGAACTTACTGGGCAAGATAAATGATAGAAACTATATTTTGGGATTTAGAAAGGAAGATATCATGAGATACAGCGATAAAAGTGAATTTGTCTCAAATGGTACCGGTCAGTTATTTGGGGTAAACTTTCATGATTTTATTGAAAAAGAAAATGTAAATACAACGATGGAATTAGCATCTGAATTTGGACTTTCAATCCGTGAAGTAAAGCAATTAAAGAAGCATCTTGGCCGATCATAATAGTAATCGAATTTACGAATGCTTTTGAGCAATGATTTACGAAAAATAGTATAGATAAATTATCTTGACAATGTAATTAAACATCCGTATTATAATTAACAATCGAATATACGTATAACCAATGATGGAGAAAAGTAATTAAGAAACAAATGACCAGAGATGAGCTACCTTGGCTGCGAGTAACTCAAGCATGATGACTTAATGAATGACACTCCGTAGGTTTCTCTCCGAATAGAGTAGGAGATGAACGCAGGCATGCGTTAACTGTTTAAAGTGGAAGTTTACATTTAGTATGTATATACATGCGTTACATATAACTTCAATTAGGGTGGCACCACGGGTTTAGCTCTCGTCCCTACTTCATTAGGAGTAGGAACGGGGGCTTTTTTTATTTCCTTGGTCTACTTCATTACATAACTGATCATGAGGAGGAAACAATCAATGGCAATTCAAATCCCAAGGGGAACACAAGATATCCTGCCTGGAGTAGTTGAGAAATGGCAATATATCGAAGAGCAGGCACGAGAATTATGTAAAAGATTTAATTATAAAGAAATCCGTACTCCAGTTTTTGAACATACAGATTTATTTCAAAGAGGCGTCGGGGATACAACAGATATCGTTCAAAAGGAAATGTACACATTTGAAGACAGAGGCGGCCGCAGCATTACATTACGTCCTGAAGGAACAGCATCTACTGTCCGTTCATTTGTTGAAAATAAGATGTTTGGCTTGCCGGATCAACCCGTAAAACTTTACTATATCGGTCCGATGTTTCGATATGAAAGACCACAATCGGGTCGCTATCGTCAATTCGTGCAGTTCGGAATTGAGGCGTTAGGAAGTGCAGATCCTGCTATTGATGCAGAAGTCATTTCACTGGCGATGGAAATGTATCAAGGTCTAGGTTTAAAGAGATTAAAGCTGATTATTAATAGTCTCGGTGACCAGGAGAGTAGAATTGCACATAAAAATGCACTTGTGTCTCACTTTACACCACACATTTCAGAGTTTTGCTCGGATTGTCAAAATCGACTTGAAACGAACCCTCTTCGAATTTTAGATTGTAAAAAAGATAGAGAACACCCATTAATGGAAACAGCACCGTCTATATTAGATTATCTAAATTATGAATCAAGCACTTACTTTGAAAAAGTTCAAGACTACTTACGTTCAATGGGCATTTCGTTTGTCGTTGATCCTAGACTAGTGCGGGGATTAGATTACTATAATCATACTGCATTTGAAATTATGAGTGATGCAGAAGGCTTTGGTGCAATCACAACACTAAGTGGTGGGGGTCGATATAACGGACTGGCAAAAGACTTAGGAGGTCCCGAAACACCTGGTATAGGATTTGCTCTTAGTATCGAAAGGTTATTGTTAGCACTTCAAGCAGAAAAGATTGATTTACCTATTGATACAGGCATTCAGTGCTACGTTGCTACGTTAGGTGAACAGGCAAAGAAGAGGAGTATACAGATTGTAAACGAACTGAGAAAAGCAGGGCTCTCTGTTGAAACAGATTACTTGGATCGAAAGGTGAAAGCACAGTTTAAAAGTGCAGACCGTCTGAACGCAAAATTCGTCATCGTCATTGGGGATGAAGAACTAAATCGAAATGTTGTATCCATAAAGGATCTTCAAGCTGGAACTCAAGAGGAAGTCGGACTCGAATCACTGATTGGTACAATTAAAGGAAAATTAGGATAAAAACTGGAGGAGAAGAATATGGAAAGAACACATTTTTGTGGTGATGTTACAGAACATCTAATCGGTCAGTCCGTTCAACTAAAGGGCTGGGTAAATAAACGTCGCGATCTGGGTGGATTAATTTTTATCGATTTACGTGACAGAGCTGGAATCGTACAAATTGTATTTAACCCGGATGTTTCGAATGAAGCACTGAAAATTGCCGAAGGAATTAGAAGCGAATATGTTGTAGCAGTTGAAGGGAAGGTCATTGCCAGATCTGAACAAACAATCAATTCCAACATGAAGACTGGGATGATAGAAGTTGCAGCAGAGAAAATTGAAATCTTAAATGCAGCAAAAACTCCTCCTTTTGCAATTTCTGATCAAACAGATGTCTCAGAGGACATTCGATTAAAATATCGTTATTTAGACTTAAGAAGACCTGAAATGGCGGAAACATTTAAGCTCCGTCATAACGTGACCAAGGCAATGAGAAACTTTTTAGATGCAGAAGGCTTTCTTGAGGTTGAAACACCAATCTTAACGAAGAGTACTCCAGAAGGAGCACGAGACTATTTAGTTCCTAGCCGTGTTCATCCAGGAGAATTTTACGCACTGCCACAATCACCACAATTATTCAAACAGCTACTTATGGTTGGTGGATTTGAACGTTATTATCAAGTGGCACGCTGCTTCCGTGACGAGGACTTACGTGCAGACCGACAGCCTGAGTTTACACAAATTGATATCGAAACATCATTTATGAACCAAGAAGAAATCATTGCTCTGATGGAAAAGATGATGCAGCAAGTAGTAAAAGGCGCCAAAGGTATCGAAATCTCAGCACCATTCCCAAGAATGACCTATCAAGAGGCAATGGACCGTTATGGTTCAGATAAACCAGATACGCGCTTTGGAATGGAATTAATGGATGTATCTGATTTAGTTAAAGAATCTGGCTTTAAAGTATTCAGCTCAGCTGTCCAAAATGGTGGTCAAGTCAAAGCAATCAATGTAAAAGGTGGAGCATCCGACTATTCTAGAAAAGATATTGATGCGTTAACAGAATTCGCTTCAGTTTATGGAGCAAAAGGATTAGCTTGGTTAAAAGCTGAAGCCGAAGGACTTAAAGGACCAATATCTAAGTTTTTTAACGAAGAAGAACAAGCTGCACTTACAGCTGCTCTAGTTGTAGAAGAAAATGACTTATTATTATTTGTTGCTGACAAAACAACTGTAGTAGCAGATGCATTAGGAGCTCTTCGTCTGAAATTAGGAAAAGAACGTAAATTAATTGATGAGTCAAACTATAACTTCCTTTGGGTAACAGAATGGCCATTGCTTGAATATGACGAAGAAGCTGGACGTTATTTCGCAGCTCACCATCCGTTCACGATGCCTGCCCGAGAAGACCTTGACAAACTTTCAACAGATCCTGGAAGTGTCCGTGCAGAGGCGTATGACCTTGTATTAAATGGATATGAGCTGGGTGGAGGTTCGCTTCGTATATTCGAACGTGACATTCAGGAAAAAATGTTCGAGACATTAGGCTTTTCACAAGAAGAGGCAAGAGAACAGTTTGGCTTCTTACTGGAAGCATTTGAATACGGGACACCTCCACATGGTGGAATTGCACTAGGACTAGACCGATTAGTCATGTTACTGGCTGGTAGAAGTAATTTAAGAGACACAATTGCCTTCCCTAAAACAGCAAGTGCGAGTGATCCGTTAACAGACGCACCAGGAGCCGTATCAGAGCAACAATTAAATGATCTCCACTTGAAGTTAAATCTAAAAGAAAAGTAAAGGTGCGTTTTACTTTGCATACTGTCACCTTGAATCGGAAATCTGAATATGGTATGATGATTTTACAAAGTCCTGATGTGTTCGTCTTATAACCTATTGTTTTGACCGAACAATATGTTATCCGGGAGCCCGGAGTTTCTTAACCGCGTAAATGCCTATTGCTGGACTTACATACGTTAGAACAGGGCACCCACCTGCTTAGGTGCGGGTTCAAAACGAAGGCCGGGCGGCACAATCGGGACTTCTAAATTTCTAGAATGAACCTATGCTTATGCATAGGTTTTTTTGTGCTTATTTGTAGAGATTGTTTGTATGAAGAGAGAGTTGATTACTGATTGGAAGTAGAATCGCTGGTAAAAGAGGTGAGTCGCCAATTGGTAGTAGAGATCGCTGGTAAAGAGGTGAGTCGCCAATTGGTAGTAAAGATCGCTGGTAAAGAGATGAGTCGCCAATTGGTAGTAGAAATCGCTAATAGAGAGAGTGATTCGCTGTTTAGTATGTGAAAGTCGCTAATAAAAAGCTGTAAATCGCTAATAAATATATCGAAATCGCTAATGAATGGTAAAAATTCGCTCATATCACGCCAACATCGCTAAATAAAGATGATAGCGCCAGTATAATTTGTTCAAACACACTTAGGATCGACATAGTCGACTCTCATTCCAGCACATATCACTATATGATAAGAATTTTACATAAAAAAAGTTGCAACTTCGTTCATAACGTTTTAAAATTCCTATAGAAATACTAGGGCATTCATCCAAAGTATGATAATGTTGTAATCGGGAAAAACAAATATAATGAATAGTTTATAAAAGAAAGTGGTGCTTCTTGATGTTACATCAGTTTTCAAGAAATGAATTAGCAATGGGTAAAGAAGGTCTAGACCTTCTAAAGAACTCTACAGTTGCCGTATTAGGAGTAGGGGGAGTCGGAGGCTTTGCAGCTGAAGCTCTTGCAAGATCAGGAGTTGGAAGAATTGTTCTTGTAGATAAGGATGATGTTGATATAACAAATATTAACCGACAAGTAATCGCCTTATTATCTACGATTGGCAGACAAAAAGTAGAAGTCATGAAGGAAAGAATTGCAGATATTAATCCAGAATGTGAAGTTATTGCATTGAAGATGTTTTATACTGAGGAAACATATGAACAGTTCTTCAGTTACAATTTGGATTGGGTAATTGATGCTTCAGACACAATCTCATACAAAATTCACCTAATGAAGGAATGCTTAAAAAGAAATATTCCAATCATTTCTAGTATGGGAGCTGCGAACAAGACAGATCCTACTCGTTTTAAAATTGCAGATATCTCTAAAACGCATACAGACCCACTTGCAAAAGTCATTCGTACTCGTCTTAGAAAAGAAGGAATTCATAAAGGTATTAAGGTCGTCTTCTCTGATGAAAGCCCGATTGTTATTCGTGAGGATGTACGAAAAGAAATTACAGACGAAAATGCAAAAATTCGTAAAGCAAAAATGCCTCCATCTTCTAATGCATTTGTTCCATCAGTTGCTGGATTGATTATGGGTGGACATGTTATTACTCAAATTACAAAGAATATTAAAATTAATCGAGTACAAAATTAAATAACTCCCGTTTTGTTAACGTGAGAATCGTTGTAACTAGCATTTGATTTTTATCATGCTATGTTACAAAAAGTGAGCATGCGTCCAATTGGACCATGCTCACTTTTTGTATAACAAGTCTCGTGCTTTGAACATGATACCAACACATTAGAAATACTATCTAGATTCAATAAAGGTTACACTGTGAATGAAATGAATCGGTTAACGGGTTACTTGACGATATGACGGAAAGAGGGGAGTTACTAGAATGTCTAATTCGGTTTGCATTATAGGTGCAGGAATTGGTGGTTTAACAGCAGGTGCATATCTAGCCAATGCAGGTTTCGATGTAACAATTGTAGAAAAGGCGACAACTGTTGGAGGATCAGCAGGGTGGTATGTTCGGAAAGGGAGAAGGTTTCCAACGGGAGCTACGATTGCGTTCGGATTAGAAGATGAAGGGATACTTCGTAAAATGTTGAACGAGTTGAAAATTAAGCTACCAGCTGATGAGTTACTACATCCAATGGATGTTATTTTACGAGATAGAAAAGTTTCCATTTATAAGGATGCAAAACAATGGGAAACAGAACTCAGTCAGTCGTTTCCTGAAAATAAAGAAGCTGTTATCAAGTTTTGGAATGAATTACATAAAGTAAGTAAGTCTGTTCTAGAAGTAACGAATAGCGGAGTATCTTTACCGATTCGGAGAGTGTATGATTTAGGGAAACTTCCGCGGTATATGTTTCAAAATCCAGCCTCTATTCTTCGTTTAGTTCGGTATGCAACATGGACAGTTGAAGACTTCATGAGGAAATTTGACTTAGATTCATATGAACCTTTAAAAGAGTTATTGAATGCACAGCTGCTTGATGCTGTCCAGATTGATGTTAGTAAAGCTGCCTTTCTGCCATCATGTGTTGCATTATCTATTTATCGAAATGGTAGCTTTTCACTTGAAGGTGGATTAGGACAATTGTGCATGGCGTTAGCAGACAAAATTGAGGAATTGGGCGGGAAGGTACTCTTAGGATCACCAATTCAGAGGATACAGTATGATGAACAAAAGAAAGAATGGCGAGTTGAGAGTAAAAAATGTTCAGAGTCCTTTAGCTATCTAATTAACAACTCCGGAATCTCATTTGGACGTGGTACCAGTTATGCAGAGACAGGAGAATTTTCATGGGGAGCCTTTCGGGTTGACGCTATCTTGTCAGTCGGCATTAAACACGTCACATTAAAAAATCAAACACTTCCGTTTGCCTATCAAATTGTACCGAAGCAAATGAACGAGGAGCATTCAACTCACGGTCCAATTTATGTTACATTTCATGATACGAAAGATACTCATGGTAAGGCAGTCTCTCAGGAAGTTACCATGACGATATCGGTTCATACGGATGCTGATATATGGGATTCTTATTCGAAAGAAGAGTATAAGCTTGCAAAAGAACAATTAATGAATTTCATTATCGATGAAGTAGAGAGAATCATTCCTGTAAAGAAGTATCTTCTTTACACAGAAGCAGGCTCACCACGTACCTATCAAAAGTTTATCGGTAAAAAGGGCGTAGGTGGTTTTCCGTTAACCGTTAAGAATGCAATCCTAAATCCAAAAGGTGTACGTTCACGCCTTCCTCGGTTTTATATAGTTGGAGAACAAGTTTTTCCGGGTCCAGGTACATTGTCATCTTCACTTAGCGGCTATTATGCTGCTCGTGCAATTATTAAAGAATAGCTTATTTCTAGGCAATGATGATCATATACTGGCGGTGAAGGAACATTGCTAAAACCATTCCTAATAAAAATGGCCGCTGTCATTTTACGAGAGTGAAATGTCAGCAGCCATAGTTTTTATTTGTAGATAATTAAGGGTTAATTGTGATGAATTTACGCATCTAACTCCCTATTCCTATTGCAGGGAGTTCTTTTATCCATGTAAACAAATCAACAGAAATTACTTTATTTTGCGACCTTTTCCAAGTTCCCGTTTTTGTCCATACGGAAGACTGGAGCTTGTCTCTCTTCTGTTTCTTCGAACATCACCATTCTACGAGCACGATCCATAATTTGGACTAAAGCCTGATAATCCTCTTGAATAGTAAAATGTTCTTTTGTCAATTTCTCTACTTTGCGTTGTAGTTCTTCGTTCTTTTTCTTTAATTCATCATTTTCCATTTTTAATCTGTCATTTTCCAGTTTCATTTGTGTACCTTGATTGCCTTGCTGCTTATATTGAACAAGAAAAGAAATGACATCATCTAATGATAGATTTTGATTCATTCTTGTCATATTAGTAGACATTGTTTGTACTGGTGTAAACTCTTCAGCTATTTCCTCTTTCATTACAGCTGTAGGCATCGGAGAATGAGCTTTAGTTACTGCTTGAGTTGATTGCTGAACTCGTGTAGTAGATTCATACTTTTGTCCGGCAGGTGTTGAATTAGCGAGCGCACGCTTTCTTTCTTTTCTTTGCTTTTTCGCAATTTGAATAGCTTGCTCATATTGTCTTCGAATTTCTGCATTCCATCTAAATCCACATGCAGCTGAAGTGCGGTTTAGTTTATCTCCTACCTCTTCAAAAGCTTGAAGCTGTGTTCCGCCTTCACGAATGTATCTAAGTACAGTTTCAGCTAATAGTAAATCGTCTTCATGTGTCCAAGCATCTGAACGAACTTTCATCTGTATCACTCCTATTTTCGTAGCTTAGCAATTTTTTATCTAGCATTTACCGAAAAATAGGTTTTTATACGTTTACTAGTTTGTACCCGAGAATAAAATTTTTACATTTTATTATTCTTATTTATGTTTTCATAGATTGTCGCTAAGGCCTGTTCAAATTTCCCTGTCTTCTTTGGTTCATAATATTTTTTCTTTTTCAGTGGATCAGGTAGGTATTGCTGAGACACCCAGCCTGATTCATAATTATGTGGGAATTTATATTCAACCCCGCGACCCAATTCTTTTGCCCCTTTGTAATGGGCATCCTTTAGATGCAGAGGAATATCTCCAATATTTCCTTTCTGAATATCACTTAAAGCAGCATCAATTGCTGCAATTGCAGAGTTTGATTTTGGAGATAAGCAAAGCTCAATAATAATTTGTGCCAGAGGAATTCGTGCTTCAGGAAAGCCAATTCGCTCTGCTGCTTCAATTGCGGATAGCGTTCTGCCTCCTGCACCCGGATTTGCAAGACCAATATCTTCATAGGCAATAACCAACAATCTTCTTGAAATACTCACAAGGTCTCCAGCTTCTATTAACCTACCTAAGTAATGGAGAGCTGCGTTTACATCACTTCCGCGAATGGACTTCTGAAAAGCGGATAATACGTCATAATGTCCGTCGCCATCTTTGTCATATTGTAAGCTTTTCTGTTGCATACACTCTTCTATAACAGCTACGTCAATTTGTATATTCCCATTATTGTCTGGTTCTGTTGATAAGACAGCTAATTCTAGAGCTGTTAAAGCTGCCCTTGTATCACCATTTGAGGAATAAGCTAAATGCTTTATCGCATCTTCAGTTAAGGTAGCATGATATTTTCCTAATCCATTTTCCATATCTAGTAATGCACGTTGAATAAGTTCCATAATATCTTCAGGTGTTAGAGACTTTAACTCGAAGAGTCGGCATCTGCTTCTAATTGCCGGATTAATGGCATGAAAAGGATTACTAGTTGTTGCACCTATTAATGTGATAAGTCCTTTCTCGAGGTGAGGCAATAAAAAATCTTGTTTCGCTTTATCAAGACGGTGAACTTCATCTAGTATTAATAATAGTCTTCCAGACATTTTCGCTTCCTCAACCGCAATTTCCATATCCTTTTTATTATTTATAACTGCATTCAACATTCGAAACGGAATTTTCATACTCCCTGCTAGAGCACGTGCAATGGATGTCTTTCCAACACCAGGTGGTCCGTAAAGGATCATGGATGATAGATGACCTGCCTTTACCATTCGTTGAAGGATTTTTCCATCCCCAACTAAATGTTGTTGTCCAATTATGTCTTCAATTGTATTAGGACGCATTCTATATGCTAATGGTTGTTGATTCATCATGTACTCTCCTACATCGTTACTATTTTTCTATGATAACATGGATTTTGAAGCGATAAAAATGTAATCAACTACGAATTGTGCTATAATTTTTTCCGTAACTAAATTGCTAATGTGATATGAAGTTATAGAATGAGAGAAGGGTTCATGGTATGAAGAGTGAGTTGAGAAGAGAACTACACGTTTCTGCAATTAAGTGGTCTGTGTTTTTTATTGGCTTAATGATTATGGCGTTTGGCATTGTATTAATGATTAAAGCAGATATCGGAGTAGCCCCATGGGACGTACTGCATATCGGATTATATAAACAATTTGGTTTAACGATTGGTACATGGTCGATTATTATCGGTTTTGTTGTATTATTTTCGACAAGTCTGTTATCAAAAGCCTGGCCGCAAATAGGCGCGTTTTTAAACATGCTGCTCGTTGGAGTATTTATTGACTTATTTATGTTGTTACCATTTATTACGACTCCTTCACTTTTAGTAGGTAAAGTTATCATGCTTATTACTGGGGTAGCGATCATTGGATATGGAATTGGAGTCTATATTTCGGCAAAGCGCGGAGCGGGACCAAGAGATACATTAATGCTCGTTTTAACAGAAAAAACAGGGTGGAAGGTTTCGCGGACACGGTTAGGAATGGAAGTCATTGTTTTGTCTGTTGGATTTTTATTAGGTGGACCTGTATCTTTAGGAACATTTTTATTCGGCTTAACCATTGGGCCGATTGTAGGTCTCACATTACCTCATTGTGAAAAGGTAATGGCGAAAATCCTTCGCGTCGAAACTACCGTAACACCTGAAATGACGATTAGCAAATAAAGACTGTATGTTTAAGTATGATCGAGATTAAAAGGAGTGTTCGTCTGTGAAGATTTCAACAAAAGGAAGATATGGCTTAACCATTATGATTGAGCTAGCTAAACAACATGGAAACGGTCCAGTTTCTTTAAAATCTATTGCTCAATCATATGAGCTGTCTGAGCATTACCTGGAGCAGTTAATATCACCATTACGAAATGCTGGCCTAGTTAAAAGTATTAGAGGAGCATACGGCGGTTACTTGTTAGGGGAAGAACCAGCTAACATCACTGCAGGAGATGTTATTTCTGTCCTTGAGGGGCCAATTAATCCAGTTGAAGTTCTCGATGAAGAGGAACCGGCAAAACGTGATCTTTGGATTCGAATTCGGGACGCAGTACGAGAAGTGCTAGATAATACCACTCTAGAAGATTTGGCTAACTATGAAGACGATCAGAACGCTTATATGTTTTATATTTAGGCTACAATAAACGAAAGTAAGATAGAAAGGAGTGGAAGCGGTGAAAGAGGCAATTTATGTAGACCATGCTGCAACGTCACCTGTGCATCCTGAGGTAGCGGAAAAGATGCTGGCTTTCATGACAACCACCTTTGGAAATCCATCGAGTATTCACTCCTTTGGACGAAAAAGCAGACAAGCAGTAGATGAAGCTAGAGAGAAAATTGCTCGTAGCATCGGTGCGAAGGATAGTGAATTGATTTTTACATCTGGTGGAACGGAAGCTGACAACCTTGCAATATTGGGAACGGCATTGGCCAATCGGGATAAAGGTAATCATATTATTACAACCTCTATTGAACATCACGCCGTTCTCCATACATGTGGACAGCTAGAGCGACAGGGTTTTGACGTAACTTATTTGCCAGTAGGTGAAGATGGACGGATTCAACTACCTGAGTTTCAAAAGGCGTTGCGCGATGATACCATTCTCGTTACGATTATGCTCGGTAATAATGAGGTTGGAACACTTCAGCCTATTCAGGAAATTGGAGAGGCTCTAACAAACCATCAAGCGTATTTACATACAGATGCTGTGCAAGCATTTGGAGCAATTCCACTGAATGTAAATGACTTAAAGGTCGATTTATTATCAGTTTCAGGTCATAAAATTAATGGACCAAAGGGAATTGGCTTTTTGTATGTACGTGAAGGGACAATACTTTCTCCCCTTACTTTTGGAGGGGAACAAGAGAGAAAAAGAAGAGCGGGTACCGAAAATGTTCCGGGGATTTTTGGTTTGGCAGAGGCAGTCTTGATCTCACAAAAAGAGATAGCGAATCGTCAAATTACGTATAAAAAATATAAAGAAATCTTTCAATCGATTTTAAACGACAAAAATATTTCCTACGAAATAAATGGAAGTAAAGAATACGGTCTTCCTCATATTATGAATCTTTATTTTCCTAAAATAAATGTAGAATCATTTTTGGTCAACTTAGACTTAGCTGGAATTGCTGCGTCTAGTGGTTCTGCTTGTACAGCAGGTTCAATTGAACCATCACATGTAATTGTAGCGATGTTTGGAAATGAGTCAGACCGTGGTCGTTCGTCCATTCGTTACAGTTTTGGATTAGGTAATACAGAAGAGCAAATTAGAAAAGTTGCAGAAGAAACAGTTCGAATTGTGCAGCGTTTAACGAGGAGGTGACAGCCATGACAACGAAATCACCTAGTGAAACTAGAGTAGTAATTGGCATGTCTGGTGGTGTTGACTCTAGTGTGGCAGCCCTCTTATTAAAAGAGCAGGGCTATGATGTGATTGGTATTTTTATGAAAAACTGGGATGATACAGATGAAACAGGCTTCTGTACAGCAACAGAAGACTACAATGATGTCATAAAAGTATGTAATCAAATCGGTATACCATACTATGCAGTTAACTTTGAAAAACAATATTGGGATAAGGTATTTACGTATTTCCTTGATGAATACAAAGGAGGACGTACCCCAAACCCTGATGTAATGTGTAATAAAGAAATTAAATTTAAAGCGTTTCTTGAACACGCCCTTGACTTAGGTGCGGATTATTTAGCAACGGGTCACTACGCTAAGGTAGGGTTTGAAGATGGCGAGTATAAAATGTACCGAGCGAGTGATACGAATAAAGATCAAACTTATTTCCTCAATCAGTTAGGACAAGACCAACTTTCAAAGGTTATGTTTCCATTAGGAGAGTTAACAAAGCCAGAGGTAAGAGCCATTGCTGAAAAAGCGGGTCTAGCAACTGCAAAGAAAAAAGACAGTACGGGAATATGCTTTATCGGAGAAAGAAACTTTAAAGATTTTCTAAAGCAATATTTGCCTGCCCAACCTGGTTCAATGCAGACATTATCAGGTGAAGTAAAGGGTAAGCATGACGGATTGATGTATTACACAATTGGACAACGTCAAGGGCTTGGTATTGGTGGAAGTGGAGATCCTTGGTTTGTTGTTGGCAAAAATTTAAAAGAGAACATTCTTTATGTAGAACAAGGCTTTGAAAATGAATTATTGTACTCAGATGCAATAACAGCAACAAATGTTAGCTGGGTTTCAACTAAGCCGATACATGGAGAGGTAAAATGCACAGCAAAATTCCGTTATCGACAAGAGGACAATGGAGTAACTGTGCAAATCGTAGATGATCAAAACGTAAAAATAATTTTCGATCAACCAGTACGTGCTGTAACACCAGGACAAGCTGTTGTGTTTTATGATGGAGAAGTTTGCTTAGGTGGAGGTACTATTGATGATGTATTCAGAAACTCAGAGCAACTGTGGTATGTGTAAGGATTATAAATGAACAGATAAAACCTCAGCCTAAATGGTCTGAGGTTTTACGATTGTTAATAATTTTCTAAAGGAGGAACAATTGATGATAGATAAAAATAAACAGGGAATTGAGCTCATGCAAGAAGGAAAGCTGGAGGAAGCGGCGAAAATATTTACAGAAGCACTTGAGGAAAATCCACATGACCCCATTTTAAATGTGAACTTTGGGAATTTGCTTGCAGCAATAGGAGAAACAGAAAAAGCTCTTGCGTTTTATAAGCGTGGTATTGAACTTGATGAGAATCTGGCTACGGCCTACTATAGTACAGGAACTATTTATTTTGAATTAGAAGAGCTGGAAAATGCAACACATTACTTTTCAAAAGCCATTGAAAAAGGTTTAGAAAACCAGGATGTTTATTTCATGTTAGGACTAACGTATATGTACCAAGATCTCTTTAAGCATGCATTACCTTATTTGCAACGAGCAGCCGAGCTTAATCCTGAGGATGATGATGCAGTATTTCAATATGGCATTTGCCAAGCGCAATTGGGTCTAATTGATGAAGCAATCACAACTTTTGAAGCATTAACAGCTAGAGATGTACAAAATGCAGACGTTTACTTCAATTTAGGTGTTGCGTATGCTCATAAAGATAATGAGACGAAGGCTTTAGAACAATTTAAAAAAGCATTAGAACTTCAGCCTGACCATTTATTAGCTGGAAATGGAAAACGTTTATTAGAACAATAAATCTAGGGATTTGAATAAGTAGAAAGGGGTGGAAATAGGTGAGTGAACAATATGTAAAAGGCTATCCAATTGTTACAATCTTTCATAATTCATCAAATTTATACTCTGTGATCCGAATCAAAATTGAAGATACAAATGAAAACTATGAAGATAAAGAAGCGATTGTTACTGGCTACTTTCCACCTCTTCAAGAACAGGAAAGCTATACATTTTATGGAACGTTTAAGGATCATCCGAAATTTGGGATTCAATATCACGTTACACACTTTCAAAAGGAAGTACCAAGAACGGAACAAGGAGTCATTCAGTATCTTTCAAGTGACTTATTTAAAGGTATTGGGAAAAAGACTGCTGCAAAAATTGTAGATGTTCTTGGTGAGAATGCGATTCGCAAAATCATGAATGACCCAAATTGCTTAAAAGATATACCAGGGTTAACAGCAGATAAAGCTGTCGAAATTGTTAAAACACTGCATGAACATCAAGGATTAGAGCAGGTCATGATTACATTGACTCAATACGGATTTGGTCCCCAGCTTTCCATGAAAATCTACCAAACATACCGAGATCAAGCTCTAGAAATGATTAAGAAAAATCCCTATCAGCTTATTGCAGATGTTGAGGGAGTCGGCTTTGCGAAAGCAGATGAATTAGGTAAGGCGATAGGTATTGTTGGTGAACATCCTGATAGAATTAAGGCAGGATGCTTATACATAATTGAACAATTTTGTATGCAAGATGGCCACGTTTATGTATTACTTAACCAACTTGTTGAAAAGGTAAAGCAGCTTTTAGAAGCCAATCAATCACAGCAAATTAGTGAATCAGATATTAGCAGGGAAATCACACATCTCGTAGAAGAGGGAAAGCTCATCAACGAGGAAAATCGTTATTATATGCCATCCTTGTTTTTTGCTGAGAAAGGTTTTGTTTCGAGTGTTAAGAGAATACTTTCACAAACTGAGTACGAAGATCAATTTCCTGAATCTGAATTTCTTCTTGCGCTAGGTTCATTAGAGGAACGGTTGAACGTTCAATATGCTCCTTCTCAAAAGGATGCCATTCAAAGGGCATTAACTTCTCCAATGTTGTTACTTACTGGCGGGCCGGGTACAGGGAAGACAACCGTCATAAAAGGAATTGTTGAGCTTTATGCTGAACTACATGGATGTTCTCTAGAACCAAAAGAATATAAGAAGGAAGAGCCTTTTCCATTTTTATTAGTTGCTCCAACTGGACGTGCAGCTAAAAGAATGAATGAATCTACAGGTCTCCCTGCAGTTACGATTCACCGTCTGCTAGGATGGAATGGTGTGGATGGTTTTGATTTTGATGAAGATAATCCAATTGACGGGAAAATATTGATTGTTGATGAAGTATCAATGGTTGATATGTGGTTAGCGAATCAATTATTTAAATCACTGCCAGAACATATCCAAGTTATTTTAGTTGGTGATGAGGACCAATTGCCGTCTGTTGGTCCAGGACAAGTATTAAGGGATTTATTAGATGCTTCCACAATACCAACCGTAAAGCTTGTGGATATTTTTAGGCAATCAGAAGGCTCAACCATCATCCAGCTTGCTCATGAAATAAAGAAAGGACATTTACCTCCTGATATTACGATGCAAAAACCTGACCGTTCCTTCTTTAAATGTAATCAATATCAAGTGTTAGATGTTGTGAAAAAGGTTTGTGCCAATGCCATTAAAAAAGGATACACCTCAAGAGATATTCAAGTTCTGGCACCTATGTACCGCGGGGCTGCCGGAATTGATAATTTGAATTTGGAGTTACAGTCACTCTTTAATCCAAAATCAGAGCAAAAAAGAGAAATTGCCTTTGGAGACAAAGTGTATCGAGTGGGGGATAAAGTCCTTCAGCTCGTTAATCAACCTGACCAAAATGTATTTAATGGAGATATGGGAGAGGTTGTATCAATTTTTTATGCGAAGGAAAATGTAGAAAAAGAGGACCTAGTTGTCATATCATACGAAGGAACTGAGGTAACGTATAAAAAGCAAGACCTGACACAAATCACACATGCTTATTGTTGCTCAGTACATAAATCACAAGGAAGTGAATTCCCAATTGTCATCCTTCCTGTTGTACGTAGCTACTACAGAATGTTAAGAAGAAACCTTGTTTATACCGCAATAACAAGAAGTAAGGAATTTTTAATATTATGTGGGGAAGAAGATATTTTATTACAAAGTATTCATCGTACAGAGGATAACAAACGTCAGACGACGCTTACGGAGAGAATGATACGTCATATAGGCAGTGAAGAAGAACGTGATAAACCTATAAATCCCGTAATTGAAGTTGAACATGATGATGTATTTGAAATGAGTGTTCAAGCTGAGAGGAAAGCAATGGTAAACGTTTCTCCGTATGACTTTATGGAATGAAGCAAAGGATAAGAGTGTTCGGAAAGGGTGGGGTACTTTTGCGAACGTTTACTCTTCTAAAAGGACAACCTGTATTTAATAAAAATTCAGGAGAAATTATTGGGCATGTTTCGGATTTGAAATTATCGACAGAGGGTACTATTGATTCTATCGTGATTGACCAAAGGGGCCTCTTTGGTCGTGATAAACATATTCCGGTTCAAGATATTACATCCTTTGGACATGACGGAGTGATGATTCAACCTCAAGAATCCCATTCGGTCGGATATGATAAAGAGAGTCATTATCTTTGCCACGGACAAGGATTAATAGGGCAATTGCTCTTTACCACTGAAGGCGAAAAGCTGGGTATTGTTGAGGATGTATATTTTGATGAACAGTTGGGCACAATCATAGGGTATGAAGTATCAGAGGGTTTTTTTGCCGATATAACCGAAGGAAAAAAGGTTGTGAAAACAACGAATCCCCTTCAATTCGGGCAAGATATAATCCTAATCGAAATCAACATGTAACCTGAGGAGGCCCCTTACCCGTGCAATGCCCAAATTGTAAAAGTAAAGATATCGGAAAAATAGGTGTGAATCAATATTATTGCTGGAATTGCTTTATCGAATTGTCCGTTTCGAAAGGTATATTAAATCTTCATCAAGTAGAAGAAGACGGAACATTAAGTTCGTTAGATGATCTATTCGGTGAAGATGATCGAATTATCAATATGTAAACAAATTAAAGGAGTGATCAAGCATGAACAAAACGATGACAACATTAGTTGCGTTAGGTGTAGGTGCTTATGCGTACAAAAAGGCAGCGGATAATGATCTCATGTCAAATCGTACGATGAAAAAACTCCGCAGACGAGTATCGAGAATGATGTAATCAGCAGGGGCCCTTAAGTGGGTCCTTTTTTATGTAATTGAAATCCCTTCTGTTCAAGCTTTTTTTGAATGGATTTTTATCATTTGGCTCACATTAACAAAGGGAGGGTCATTTGGTGAAAAATATGAATGTTAAGTGGATTACTCGATTAATCGTTCTACTTTTACTATTTTTATGTATCTTTATTTTTATTCGTTTAGAGCCTTTTTGGAATCCAATTTATCAGGCAATCTTAGCTGTAATTGTACCGTTTATACTCGCTTCTTTCATTACCTATTTGTTACATCCACTAGTAGAGAAATTACACGCTCAAAATATTCCTCGGCCCTTATCCATTTTAATAATTTATGTTTTATTTTTTGGGAGTCTAGGTCTCGCTCTTTATAAAGGAATTCCTCAATTTCTGATTCAAATTAGAGAATTTGGTAATAATGTCCCTGCTATTTTTGAAACATATAGGGGATGGACGAGTATGATTCACGAACAAACGAGCCAGCTGCCAGATGGATTGCATGAAAGAATTGAAGAATCACTTGTATCTGTGGAAGAAGGAATTGCTTCGACGTTGGCCTCTGCTATAGATACGATAAAAGGAATCATTAATTACATCCTAATTATCGCTATTATCCCGTTTATTGTTTTTTACATGTTAAAAGATTACGATATGATAAAAAAGTCTGTCTGGTATATGACACCTCGCAGATATAGAAGATCGGGGATAAGATTTTTAAAAGACATCGATCAGTCACTAGGAAGTTATATCAGGGGACAACTTCTTGTATGTTTTCTAATTGGAATCATTGCAACTACAGGATTATGGTTCATTGGTATGAAATACCCGTTATTGCTCGGTACGATTATCGGTATCACGAACATTATCCCGTATTTTGGACCAATTATTGGTGCCGTTCCTGCTGTATTAATTGCAGTCACAATTTCAGGGAAGATGGTGCTTTGGGTAGGGATCTTAATCTTTACTCTGCAATTTATTGAAGGGAATTTACTATCTCCTATGATCGTCGGAAAGAGCTTGCATATGCATCCAGTATTTATTATGTTTGCACTACTAGCAGGTGGTGAAATAGGAGGAGTCATTGGCCTGATTTTTGCTGTACCCATGCTGGCTATCCTAAAGGTAACCATCATTCATGCAAAAGCCTATTTTACAAAGCAGCATTGACAAACGACTTTTGAGTTGTCTATAATAGCGACATAATAAAAAAATCAATGAAGGAACGAGTAAGTTAATGCCTACCTAGTAGAGAGGAATTCCCGTTAGGCTGAAAGGATTCCAGGTAAAGGTTAACTGAAGGCTACTCCTGAGTGTGGATAAAATCTACCGTATTTCTACGTTACAGAAAACTGAGGTGATGATTACGTGCATCGTTATTGTAATCATAATCAGGGTGGTACCGCGAGCAAACTCTCGTCCCTGTTTTTATAACAGGGGTGGGAGTTTTTTTATTTTTATTGGGAAGTTATAAAGGAGGATAAGAAATATGAAGTATTTAACATCAGCACAAGTAAGGCAAATGTTTTTAGATTTCTTTAAAGAAAAAGGTCATACCGTTGAACCCAGTCAGCCGTTAGTACCACACGAAGATCCATCACTTCTTTGGATTAACAGTGGTGTAGCGACATTGAAAAAGTACTTTGACGGACGTGTTATACCTGAGAATCCGCGTATTACCAATGCTCAAAAATCAATTCGTACAAACGATATTGAAAACGTTGGAAAAACAGCTAGACATCATACATTCTTCGAAATGCTTGGTAACTTTTCAATCGGAGATTACTTTAAGACAGAATCCATTCACTGGGCTTGGGAGTTTCTAACGAGCAAGGACTGGATCGGATTTGACGCAGAAAAACTATCTGTAACCATCCATCCAGAAGATGATGAAGCGTATAAAATTTGGGTGGAGGATATCGGTATCCCGAAAGAGCGCATTATTCGTCTAGAAGGCAACTATTGGGACATCGGTGAAGGCCCAAGTGGACCCAATACAGAAATTTTCTACGATCGTGGTCCTGAGTATGGAAATGACCTAAATGATCCTGAATTATATCCAGGTGGAGAAAATGAACGTTACTTAGAGGTTTGGAATCTTGTGTTCTCCCAATTTAACCACAATCCAGATGGGACATATACTCCTCTTCCTAAGAAAAATATTGATACCGGGATGGGGCTTGAGAGGATGGTATCTGTTATTCAAAATGTTCCTACTAATTTTGATACAGATTTATTTATCCCAATCATTGAAGCTACTGAACACATTTCTGGTCAAAAATATCGAAATACAAAAGAGAAGGACATCGCGTTTAAAGTAATTGCAGATCACATTAGAACGGTTACGTTTGCAATTGGAGATGGAGCTCTTCCATCAAATGAAGGCAGAGGATATGTACTACGTCGCCTACTGCGCAGAGCAGTTCGATATGCGAAGCAACTTACAATCCAAAAACCGTTTATGTTTGAATTAGTACCAGTTGTTGCAGAAGTAATGGTAGATTTTTACCCAGAGGTAAAAGAGAAGATAGAATTTATCCAAAAGGTTGTAAAAAATGAGGAAGAGCGCTTCCATGAAACACTAAATGATGGATTGACTATCCTATCAGCTGTTATAAAGTCTCAAAAAGAGCAAAACCAAACGATGATTCCTGGAGCTGATGTTTTCCGTCTTTATGACACGTTCGGTTTCCCGGTAGAGTTGACAGAGGAGTATGCGGAAGAAGAAGGCATGACTATTGATCATGATGGCTTTGAAGAAGAAATGGAAAGTCAGCGTGAAAGAGCAAGATCAGCTAGACAAGATACAGGGTCCATGCAAGTTCAAGGCGGAGTCTTAGGTGACATTAAAGATAAGAGTGAATTTGTTGGGTATGACAATCATGAACAAGATGCTGCTATCCTTCAAATCGTAAGTGGAAACGAATTTGTAGATGAGCTTGCGGCAGGTCAAGAAGGACAGCTCATTTTAAGTACAACTCCTTTCTATGCGGAAAGTGGAGGGCAAGTTGCTGACAAGGGGTATGTCTTTGCTGAAGGAGTAAAAGTATTCGTCAAGGACGTCCAAAAAGCACCAAACGGGCAAAACCTGCATCATGTTTTCGTTGAAAAAGGTACACTTCACAAAGGAATGAATGTTACCGCACAAATCGATACTAGCATTCGTGCAGATATCATTAAAAACCATACCGCTACACACTTATTGCATCAGGCTCTTAAGGATGTGCTAGGAACACACGTGAATCAAGCGGGTTCATTAGTTACACCAGATCGTCTCCGTTTTGATTTCTCTCACTTCGGTCAGGTAAAGCAGGAAGAATTAGAGAGAATAGAAACAATCGTTAACGAGAAAATATGGGAGAGTATTCAAGTTGAAATCTCCAGTAAGTCTCTTGATGAAGCGAAAGAAATGGGAGCAATGGCTCTATTCGGTGAGAAATACGGAGATGTTGTTCGTGTCGTTAAAATAGGTGATTACAGCTTAGAATTATGTGGAGGCTGCCACGTGCCGAACTCTGCTGTGATTGGGTTATTTAAAATCTTATCTGAATCAGGTATTGGTGCAGGAACAAGAAGAATTGAAGCTGTTACAGGTAAAGCTGCATACGGTGTCATGAATGAGCAAATTAATCTTCTTAAGGAAGCATCAAGCAAATTAAAAGCAAATCCTAAAGATCTCGTTAGTAGAATTGAGACACTGCAAGGGGAAATGAAACAATTACAACGTGAGAATGAATCAATGTCTGCTAAGTTAGGTAATATACAAGCAGGGAACTTAATCAACGAAGTAATCGAAGTAAATGGTGTGAAGGTACTAGCAAGTAAAGTGAACGGAGCGGATATGAATAATCTTCGTACAATGGTAGATGAATTGAAAACGAAAATTGGTTCTGGTATTGTAATCCTTGGTTCTGCTTCTGGTGAAGATAAAGTAAATTTATCCGCAGGGGTAACAGAAGATTTACTTTCAAAAGGCTATCATGCTGGGAAACTAATTAAAGAAGTCGCTACACGCTGTGGCGGAGGTGGCGGAGGCCGTCCTGATATGGCCCAAGCTGGCGGGAAGGATCCAAACAAATTGGATGAGGCATTAGCATTTGTCCAAGAATGGGTAAAATCAATCTAATCTATGAAGAGTGGGGGAGATAAGTCTCACCCACTGGTTACATAAAAATAGAGTAATTTTATTCAATTGCTTTATTATAAGAAATGGTTAGTGTACAATAAAGGTAAATGTTGACAAGCTTTTGCTTGGGAGTGAGGTGTAAACATGAGCTCTTTTGATAAGACGATGAAATTCAATATTCAAGACGAGCAACTTGATACAAATGTGGATGACGTACTTTTCACTGTATACGATGCGCTTCAAGAGAAAGGGTACAATCCGATTAATCAAATAGTTGGATATTTATTATCGGGTGATCCAGCTTATATTCCTAGACATAACGATGCTAGAAATATTATACGTAAACTTGAACGCGATGAACTAATTGAAGAGTTAGTAAAGTCATATTTAGCGAACAGAAAGTAATAAGTCCCTAACCAACTTTGCAAAAGTTTGTAAATTCCCTCTAGGAGGGGCGGCCGCTAGCATTCGCGTGAGGCTAGATTTGAGATTTTGAGGTATAGAATGAGAATATTAGGTTTAGACGTTGGTACAAAAACAGTTGGAGTAGCTGTAAGCGATGAAATGGGTTGGACTGCTCAAGGACTTGAAACGATACAAATAAATGAAGAACGAAAAGAGTTTGGCTTTAAACGTCTAAAGGAAATCATTGAAGAATACAGTGTTGATTCAATCGTTGTAGGGCTTCCCAAAAATATGAACGGTACCATTGGTCCGCGCGGTGAAGCATGCCAAATGTATGCCGAAATGCTAAAAGAGACCTTTGAGTTACCTGTTCAATTATGGGACGAGCGTTTATCTACGATGGCTGCCGAAAGAATATTAATATCGGCAGATGTCAGTCGAAAGAAACGTAAGAAAGTGATTGATAAACTAGCAGCATCTGTAATTCTACAAGGGTATCTAGACAGCAAAAAATGATGAGGTGACAGGATAATGGAACATGGTGAAAAGCAAATAACAGTAATTGATGATAATGGAAACGAACAATTATGTGAGGTTCTATTTACATTTGACAGTGAAGAATTCGGTAAATCTTACGTACTTTACTATCCACTTGGAACAGATGAAGATGAAGAGGATATTGAGATTCATGCTTCCAGCTTCAAGCAAGGTGAAAACGATGAAGGTGAATTAACACCTATCGAAACAGATGAAGAATGGGATATGATCGAAGAAATGTTAAATGCATTCCTTGATGAAGAGGAAGACGGAGAATAATTAGTGGACGAGCCATTTGGCTCGTTTTTTTTATGTTAAATGGTGATTGAGTAGTGGCGTCCCTTCAGAATGTCCAGGTACTCCTACAACATTTGGAAGAACCCCTTCAGAATGACGTAAATTCCTACAACTATTGAAGAAATCATGTCAAAATCAGCAAAATCCTACAACCTCGTCAATCTATAGAATAAGGAGCAAACCTCCTCATCATGAAATTTTTGTAATTTATTGACGAAATAGATGGAAATTGTAGTATAATGGGACTTGTTGAGGGGAGGGAACATCGATGACTTCAGTCGGTTCCGATTCAAATAAAGATGAATATAAAGAGAAATTGTTAGAAAAACATAAAGAGGCAAAGCTTGTTAGACGTATAGTATTGATCTCTACGCTTGTCATATTTATACTCATAGCTTCTGTTGTAACGTTTGGTTATTTATATATTAAATCCGCGTTAGAACCTGTGAATCCAAAAGATAAAAAGTCTATCGAAGTAACAATACCTATTGGCTCTTCATCTCGAAAAATTGCAGCCATTCTTGAAGAGAACAACGTCATTAAAGATGACAAGGTATTTCGTTATTATGTGAAGTTTAAGAATGAGTCTGGTTTCATGGCTGGTGATTACAAACTAAACAAGGCGATGACATTTGACGAAATCATTGCAAGTCTAAAATCAGGACGTATACTTCAGGAGGCCGTGTTCTCGTTAACATTACCTGAAGGTAAACAGCTTGTTGAAATTACAAAAATCCTATCCGAAAAAACAGGCTATACGCAAGAAGAATTAATGACCCAGTTTAATGATAAGAAGTTCCTTGAAGGCTTAATGGCAAAATATCCAACGGTGTTAACAGAGGAAATATTCCAAGAGGGAATTCGTTATCCCCTAGAAGGATATTTATACCCTGCAACATATGCTTATTATAAAGAAAAACCTAGCATTGAAGAGTTGATTACCCCAATGCTGGATAAAACAGAAGAAATTGTTATAGCGTTCCAAGAAGAGATGATTGAGAAAGATATGTCTGTCCACCAGTTGTTAACGTTTGCTTCATTAGTAGAAGAAGAAGCAACACAAAAAACTGATCGGGAAACCATTGCAAGTGTATTTTATAACAGACTTGACCAAGGTATGAAGCTCCAAACTGACCCGACTGTTTTATATTCACTTGGTGAGCATAAAGATCGTGTATTATATGATGATTTAGAAGTAGAATCACCATATAACACGTATGTAATTACAGGAATTCCTATTGGACCAATCGCTAATGCTGGGGAAATGTCCATTAAAGCGGCACTCAACCCAGGTGAAACAGAATATTTATACTTCCTTGCAGCAAAGGATGGAAAAGTGTATTATTCTAAGACTTTAGAAGAGCACAACCGACTCAAGGCAGAACATATTACGAACCAAGATTAAATCAAGCTATGAATAGGTAAAAGGGGTGCGAAAAAAGTTCGCATTCCCTTTTTTATTGTGGTAAAATATATCGAGTTGTGATGAGATGGAGGCATAGTGATGGTACCATCAGAAATGGAACAATATTTACAAGCATTAATTCCTGAGAGAGAACCTCTATTAATGGAGATTGAGCAATACGCAAGAGATAATGGAGTACCTATTATGGAGCTCGTAGGAATTGAAGCGCTATTGCAGTTTTTAAGACTTATTGAGCCAGCTTCTATATTAGAAGTAGGGAGTGCAATTGGTTATTCTGCGTTGAGAATGGCAAGAACGATGCCTAAGGCGAATATTGTAACGATAGAAAGAAATCAAGAGCGCTATGATAGAGCGCTTTATTATATTGATAGAGCAAATGCAAATGACCAGATTCAAATTATTTTAGGTGACGCGTTAGAGGTGTCACTTGATCAAACCTTTGATGTAATTTTTATTGATGCGGCAAAAGGGCAATATACAAGATTTTTTGAGAAGTATGAGCAACTACTTAATGATAACGGAGTCATTATTAGTGATAATGTGCTGTTTAAAGGGTATGTAGCAATGGATAACTCTGACAAGCATAGAAGAACAAAGAGTTTAATTAATAAGATTCATCATTATAATACATGGCTGATGCAAAATCCTAACTATGATACAACAATCTTACCGATTGGGGACGGCATAGCAATTAGTAAGAAAAAGAGGGTGACAAAATGAAAAAACCTGAATTATTAGTAACACCTACTAAGCTTGAGGATGTAAAGCCACTAATTGAAGCAGGAGCGGACGCAATTATGATCGGTGAACAACGTTTCGGCTTACGTTTAGCAGGCGAATTTTCAAAAGAAGATGTAAAGACTGCCACTACAATTGCTCATGCTGCAGGCCGAAAAGTGTATGTAGCAATGAATGCGATTTTTCATAATGAAAAAGTGGACGAGCTTGAAGACTATTTAACGTTTCTTCAAGAGGTAAAGGTCGATGCAGTAGTATTTGGAGATCCGGCTGTGTTAATGGCTGCAAAACAGGTAACGCCTTCAATCCCTCTTCATTGGAACACGGAAACAACTGCAACAAACTGGTTCACATGTAATTACTGGGGAAGAAAAGGTGCGAAAAGAGCTGTGCTGGCCCGTGAAATTAACATGGATGCGATTGTGGAAATGAAAGAAAATGCAGAAGTTGAATTAGAGGTTCAAGTTCATGGAATGACGTGTATGTTCCAATCTAAACGTACACTTCTTGGAAACTATTACCAATTCCAAGGTAAATCATTGGAAGTAGAGAAACAGTCTCAAGACCAAACTCTATTTCTCCATGATCAAGAGCGTGAAAATAAATATCCAATCTTTCAAGATGAAAATGGAACTCATATTATGAGTCCTAATGATATATGCATCATTGACGAGCTGGAAGAAATGATTGATGCAGGAATAGATTCATTAAAAATTGATGGTATTTTAAAAAGCTCAGAATATATGATTGAGGTCACGAAAAAATATCGACTTGCCATTGATCTCTGCATAGATGATCGCAATGCATATGAGGACCAAAAAAGAGAATTACTGGAAAGTATAGAGGCAATACAACCACTAAACCGACCGCTTGATACTGGATTTTTCTTTAAGGAAACCGTTTATTAATAAGGCTGTTTCGTATAGATTGATGCTTTCGCGTAAAAATCTCAGGAAGCCGGATTTTTACCTTAGTATTTAGATCCTTCTATACATAAAGAGAGTTGCTCTTTTCTAATCCAACCTCAGGTTTCTTCTAAAACTGGTTGTATACTCAGAATAATTTGTGCTAAAAGCAACAAAGTTTTAGAAAAGAGCCATTAATAATATGTTTCTTGTCATGTAAAAGCACATAGACAGAATATGAAGAACAAAGGAGGAGAATATATGGCAATTAGTCAAATTTCACAAGTTGTGAATGGGAAGCGTATGATTACAAAAAAGCCTGAACTACTAGCCCCTGCCGGCAACTTAGAGAAACTCAAAATTGCGGTTCGCTATGGTGCTGATGCTGTATTTATCGGTGGACAAGAGTACGGTTTGCGTTCAAATGCCGATAATTTCTCGTTTGAGGAAATGGCAGAGGGAGTTAGCTTTGCCAAAGAATATGGTGCAAGAATTTATGTAACCACTAACATATTTGCACACAATGAAAATATTGACGGTCTAGATGATTATTTGAGGGGAATTCAAGAAGCTGGAGTTCACGGTATTATCGTGGCAGATCCGCTTATCATCGAGACGTGTAAAAAAGTAGCACCTAAACTTGAAATTCATTTGAGTACGCAACAATCTCTATCTAACTGGAAAGCCGTTCAATTCTGGAAAGAAGAAGGGCTAGAGCGTGTTGTCCTTGCACGTGAGACAAGCTATGAAGAGATAAAAGAAATGAAAGAAAAAGTGGATATAGAAATAGAAACGTTCATTCATGGGGCAATGTGTATTGCTTACTCGGGACGTTGTACGTTAAGTAACCATATGACAGCCCGAGATTCTAATCGTGGAGGCTGCTGTCAATCATGTCGCTGGGACTATGACTTGTATGCACAAGATGGGGAAGGAGAAACTCCATTATTTGCAGAAGAGGATGCTCCTTTTGCAATGAGTCCAAAAGATTTAAATTTACTTCAATCCATTCCTAAGATGATTGAAGTTGGTATTGACAGTTTAAAAATTGAAGGACGTATGAAGTCTATTCATTACGTGGCAACAGTAGTAAGCGTCTATCGCAAGGTAATCGATGAATATTGTGCAGATCCTGATAACTTTGTATTTAAGCAAGAATGGATTGAAGAATTAGATAAATGTGCAAATCGTGAAACAGCTCCTGCGTTCTTTGAGGGAGTTCCTGGGTATAAAGAGCAGATGTATGGAAATCATAGCAAGAAAACAACCTATGATTTTGCTGGACTCGTACTTGATTTCAATATTGATACAAACATGGTGACGTTGCAACAACGTAACTTCTTCAAAAAAGGAGACGAGATTGAATTCTTTGGTCCTGAAATTGAAAACTTTAAGCAAAAAGTCGATACAATTTGGGACGAAGATGGTAACGAGCTTGATGCTGCAAGACACCCACTTCAAATTGTTACATTTAAAGTGGATCGTCCAGTATTCCCTTACAACATGATGCGAAAGGAGAATTAATAATGGGAAGAAAGCCCATTGTGATTGGGATCGCTGGTGGATCTGGTTCTGGAAAAACAAGTGTTACCAAAGCAATATATCAACATTTTAAAGGTCATTCCATTTTATTATTAGAACAAGATTCATATTATAAGGATCAAACTCATTTGCCAATGGAGGTACGACTTAAGACCAATTATGATCATCCTTTAGCATTTGATAATGATTTACTAATTGAACATATGAAAGGACTCCTTTCATACAGAGGGATTGAAAAACCAGTTTATGATTATAAACTTCATACAAGATCCCATGAAGTAATTCATGTTGAACCAAAGGATGTAATCATTCTAGAGGGCATACTTGTACTTGAGGATGAACGACTTCGTGAACTGATGGATATTAAGCTGTTCGTCGATACGGATGCGGATCTTAGGATTATTAGAAGAATGCTTCGTGATATTAAGGATCGCGGACGTTCCATTGATTCAGTCATTGATCAATATGTTTCGGTCGTTAGGCCAATGCATAATCAATTTATCGAGCCAACGAAACGATATGCAGATGTTATTATACCTGAAGGTGGACAGAATCATGTTGCGATCGATTTAATGGTGACGAAAATTCAAACAATTCTTGAAGAAAAAGCAATTTTGTAATAGCATAGATACAGACAACTACAAAATAATTTCTTAATAAGTAGTAGAGGCAATATACTTGCCTCTACCTTATTACATTCAAGAAGAGCAGTATACATACTTGAAACAAAAGCACCATCTGTTTTTCATAGTTGTTTATGAATGCGCTTTATATATTGAACTAGAAAAGCGAACGAAAATCATGGATGAATGGTCAAGGGATCTTCTTTTGTACAAGTAATGTATGAATGGATACCTTTATTAATTGAAGGAGTGAAGGATATGTCAACTGAAAAAACGTACCCAATGACGAAAGCGGGAAAAGAGAAATTAGAACAAGAGCTAGATCACTTAAAATCAGTTAAGCGTAAAGAAGTTGTTGAGCGTATAAAAATTGCTCGTGGTTTCGGTGATTTATCAGAGAACTCAGAATATGATGCTGCAAAAGATGAACAAGCATTCGTTGAAGGCCGCATTAGCTTGCTAGAAAATATGATTCGTAAGGCAGTCATTATTGAAGAAGTAGCAGGTAATTCAAATGTAGTTTCTCTAGGGAAAACGATTACGTTTATTGAACTGCCAGATGGTGATGAGGAAACTTACACAATTGTAGGTAGTGCTGAGGCAGATCCATTCGAAGGAAAAATTTCAAATGATTCTCCGATTGCAAAGAGCTTAATGGACAAAAAAGTTGGAGATAAAGTAACAGTACAAACTCCTGGTGGAGATATTCTAGTTGAAATTAAGTCAATTCAATAATAATCATACTTATAAAAATGCTTCACCTCGTCGACAATGTTGACGAGGTGTTTTTTTATGATTATTCAAAAACGGGCAACCATCTTTATCACGATTACTTTTTTATTATTGTTGGGTCTTATTTATAGGTTAGCAGATATTCAGTTAATCCGAACTGAGTCATTTTCGGCTAGTAAAGTCAATCTCATAGAAGAGAGTGTGAGACAACGAACTCAAGTCATGGTATTAGACCAAGGGCGTGGTCGTTTTGTGGATCGAAATGGGAAAGCATTGACACATGATTATTTTCCTAGTCTCATACTATTTCCGTTCTTGCAGCATACTCAGTGGCCAGTGGAGAAGCTTGCTTCTATTCTAGATGTTCCGTCAAGTGAATTAAGGAAGTCTATTAAAGACATAAAAGAACCTATTGTATATGGAGCACCAGACCCACTTGCCTTAACAGAACATCAAATGGAGCAAATTAACGCGTTAAAAATACCAGGTGTATTTGCTGTTCATCGCCAGTCGAAGGTAGAGGACTTAGTTGCAGAACACTTAATTGGAATTATTCGACAAGATAAAGATCAAGTTCTGAAAAGATATGCAGATAAAGTAGAGGATGGCAATCTCTCAGTTCATACACCAATTGGAATTTTAGGTCTTCAACAAGTATTTGATGAGTTTTTATTGCCAGAAGGTGAATCGAAGCTTATGTATCATGTTGATAATCAAGGCGGACCGCTGTTTGGTATTGATGTGAAATATACAGCACCAGCTAATCCTTACTATCCCATTTCAATTCAAACAACCATTGATAAATCAATACAAGAAAAAGTAGAGAAAATCTCATCTGATACAAATATGAAAAAAGGTGGAGTCGTCCTTTTAGATATAAAAACAAATGAAATTATTGCGATGGTAAGTCGTCCAAATTTGGACCATTCAAATCCATTTTCAACTGCCGGAGGAGCTCATAACTATTTATTAGAGCCTCAAATTCCCGGTTCAGTATTTAAGACTGTTGTAGCAGCTGCAGCAGTTGAGAATAATATTGCAACCCCAAATCGTCTTTTTAATTGTGACTTGGATATATATGGAGAAATTGATGACCATAAGCTTGGTCAGTTGAATTTTGAGGAAAGCTTTGCTCAAAGTTGTAATCAAACATTCGCCAGCTTAGCCAATGAAATGGTAAAGCAGAAATCAAGTACACTAGAGGATTTTGCGAACAAATTGGGGCTAATTCAGCCTGTTAGCTGGAAAGGGAATGTCTTTCACTTTGATGAGTTTACTCAACTACCAGTAAATCGTTCAGGACGTATTTGGGAAGATGATACTGACAAATCTGCAGAAAGAGCAGTAAGCCAGACGGCAATTGGACAAAAAGAGGTACGTGTGACACCTCTTGCTGTAGCAAATATGATGGCAACCATTGCAAGGGGTGGAGAAAAGAAACAAGTGAAAGCCGTATCAAAGATTCTTTACAAAAATGGTTCAACGCTGTTTACCTTTAAGGATCAGGAGCTCGAGGGTGAAAAGCTTTCACCATATACCATTGCTAAATTACAGCAGTTATTACACCGAGTTGTCACTGATCCCAAAGGGACTGGAAGAAGATTTCAAGCACTAGAAACGGAGGTAGCCGGTAAGTCTGGTACAGCAGAGACAGGAAGAGAAAATGCGCAAAAGGAAAAGCTGTACAATAAATGGTTTGCAGGTTATTTTCCGGCAACTAGTCCGAAATACGCACTGGTCGTTGTGGAATTAGACGTTCCTGGTAATCAGGCAGTAACAAATGAAGTATTTTATAAAGTGGTCGAGTCGTTAGAGTCTTGATTGAGTGATTTGACTTTAATAAGGTAGGACTTACGTTAGTTTTTTTAGTACCTTTTCATCAGTGAGTTATCACCAAAAAAGTTTTTAGTGAATAAGTCCTGCATATAGATAGGTAAAATAAATCTTCATGTCTACTTCTTTCAATGCTAAAATAGAAGGTAAGCTAAAAATGGTACTTGGGAGGAAGATTCAGGTGGATTTTAAAGACTTATATGAAGGACCTCGGTATGAAAAAAGAGCAAAAAGACGTAAAGTAAATAAGCTTTTAAATATTTGTATTTTACTAGTAGCAGTGGGAATTGTTTTCTTTTCTTATAAAATGATTTTTGGCGGAAGTGAACAAGCATCTACAGAAGTAAGCAGCAAGAAGACAATTACAAGTGCAAAAGATCTTCCGGCAGACGATGACAAAGAAAATGAAGCTGTAGAGAAAGAAGAAAATACAGAAGAAGCCACTGAAGAGAATACAGAAGAAGCAAGTGAAGCTGAAGAGGTAGAACCTGCAACAAAAGAAACAGAGAAAAAAGTTGCAAATAGTGAAGATCCAAATGTTAAAGAAACAATTGTGAATGAAGGATGGAGACCAGTTGGTACCTCACAGGCGGAGCCGCATGTGGCTACATATGATTCAGCATCAACAGATTGGCAGGAAATGATGAAGGCGATCGAATATGCAACCGGTCTAACACAGCAGGATTGGATTTTATGGAGAATTGGTAATGGTGGCAGTCCAAG
Organism: Bacillus sp. BGMRC 2118; assembly: GCA_008364785.1. GTDB lineage: Bacteria > Bacillota > Bacilli > Bacillales > SA4 > Bacillus_BS. The sequence goes on from VTTJ01000002.1 coordinate 387,431, forward strand.
TCATGCCCAAAGTGTTGTTTCAACTAGAGACAAAAAGTATGTGTACCGTGTGCAAATGGAATGGGTAAAAGGTGAAGGCTGGAAACCTAGTAAGCTTGAAACATTAAATCAGGTGCCTCCTGAATATACAGGTACTTCAATGAATACGATGGAACAAAAGACAGTATCAAATGAAGAATAAGAGAAAGCTGCACAGAACTTGTGCAGCTTTTTTATGTCCCTACAATCACTTCTTTCTCTTAAAGTGTACGACTGCTGAATAATAGGGTCTATTTGTTTTAGAATCTACTACCATCGTATGAGATACGTGATGTACTTCTAATAAAATGGCTTTGTTTAAATCAATTTTCTCTTGAATCTTTTTCTCAAGTAGTAGTAAGTCATGTGCTTCAAAAAACTCCACCTTATCGTCTATTTGCTCTAACGTAAATTGCATATATGTTGCTCCTTTATCATTTAATCGTGGAAGCTGTGTTGAAAGCTTCTTTTGATATAGTCGGAAGTCGTGCTAATTCAGCACTTCTACACTAACATGTCCCTTCTAAATTTTAGTGTAATTCAACTTATATTGGAACACAAATTAATTGAACAAAGGGGTGAAGTATGATAAATTATTAGCAATTCCAACTTTTAATCATAGTATATTGATAGGAATTATAAGGAATGGAGTGTTTTCTAATGGGTAGAGAGTTTCTTGACTTATTTGAACAATGGGCGAGCAGTTATGATGACTCGGTTAACGGACATGACGAAGAATATAAAGAGGTTTTCAAATATTATGAACAAATTCTTGATACGGTTGTAGAACGTTCACGCGGTAACGTGCTGGAATTTGGAGTAGGAACTGGGAATCTTACACAAAGATATATAAATAAAGGATTCACGATTACTGGAATTGAGCCTTCTACACCTATGAGGGAGGTTGCCTTGCAAAAGCTTCCTAAGGGTATTGTAATTGCTGACGGTGATTTCTTACAGTTTAGTTTGCCTGAAGAAAAACCGAACACTATTGTGAGTACCTATGCTTTTCACCATTTAACTGATGAAGAAAAAGGAATTGCAATAGCAAACTATGGCAAATTTCTTGGTAAAGGTGATAAAATAGTGTTTGCAGATACTATGTTTGAATCAAACAAGGCATATCAAGACATGATAAAAAAGTCAAATGAACAAGGATTTCATAATCTGGCGGAAGACTTAGAAAGAGAATATTATACAACGATTGAAGTATTACAAAATATTTGTGAAAAGAATAACTTTGAAGTGACATTTTCTCGTTGTAATGAGTTTGTTTGGGTTATGGAGGCTGTTAAACAGTAGAAAGTGAGGACAAGAAAATGAAAGTAGCAATTATCGGAGCAATGGAAGAAGAAGTCCAAATACTTAGAGGGAAATTAGAGGATGCAGAGGTTGAACTAATTGCGGGCTGTGAATTTACAAGTGGGAAATTGAATGGAACAGATATCATTTTACTGCGTTCTGGTATCGGAAAGGTTAATGCGGCGATGAGTACAACGATTCTCATGCAGCGTTATCAGCCAGATTATGTGATTAATACTGGCTCTGCAGGTGGTTTCTTACAAACACTAAATGTAGGGGATGTTGTCATTTCAAGCGAAGTTCGTCATCATGACGTAGACGTGACGGCCTTCGGCTACGAATATGGACAAGTACCTGGGCTACCTGTAGCATTCATAGCTGATCAATTACTAATTAAGGCAGCAACAGAGGCTGTATATGAATTAGAAGGTGTTCAGGTAGTGGAAGGTGGCATTGCAACTGGAGACTCATTTATGAATGATCCTGAACGTGTAGATTATGTAAGGTCGAAGTTACCTAACCTTTATGCAGTAGAAATGGAAGCTGCTGCTGTAGCTCAAGTATGCCATCAATTTAAGGTTCCTTTTGTTGTCATTCGCGCCCTTTCAGATATTGCTGGAAAAGAATCTAATATTTCTTTTGATCAATTCTTACAAAAGGCTGCTCTTCATTCATCGGAAGTAGTTATTTCTATGGTTGAAAAATTGAAGGAGAAGGTAGCACATGCAGGTTCATAAACATGTACATGAGTTAATAGGTCATACTCCTTTATTAGAGCTAACTAGTTTTTCCCTGCCAAATGAAGTTCGTCTTTTTGCCAAGCTAGAATATTTCAATCCTGGAGGAAGTATAAAGGATCGTTTAGGAATTGAACTATTACAAGAAGCACTCGCTACCGGTAAGGTAAAAGAAGGCGGTACAATAATAGAACCCACAGCTGGAAACACGGGGATTGGCCTTGCGTTAGCTGCAGTTGGAAAGAACATCAACGTCATCTTTTGTGTACCAGAGAAGTTTAGTATAGAAAAGCAGGAATTAATGAAGGCGCTAGGGGCAACTATTGTTCATACCCCAACTAGTGAAGGAATGAAAGGCGCAATCGAAAAAGCGCAACAGTTACTCAAAGAAATACCAGGGTCGTATTGTCCACAACAATTTGGGAATCCAGCCAATCCGAATACGTATTATAAAACATTAGGTCCAGAGCTTTGGCAACAGCTTGACGGACAGATTGATATATTCGTTGCAGGTGCTGGTACTGGTGGAACGTTTATGGGGACAGCAAGATATTTGAAAGAAATGAATTCAAATATTAAGACTGTCATTGTTGAACCAGAAGGATCCATTTTAAATGGTGGAGAATCTGGTCCTCATAAAACAGAAGGAATTGGGATGGAATTTCTTCCGGACTATATGGATACAACTTATTTTGATAGTATCCATACGATATCAGATGAAGTTGCTTTTACATTAGTGAAAGAACTAGCCCTAAAGGAAGGTCTGCTCGTTGGTAGCTCTGCTGGAGCCGCTTTACAAGCAGCGTTGCTAGAAGCAAAAAAGGCAAAACCGGGAAGTAATATCGTAACGATTTTCGCTGATAGCAGTGAACGTTACTTAAGTAAGAAGATTTATGAAGGAGGGATTTAAGTGAGAAGAAAAACAAAACTTATACATGGTGGTATTTCAGGCGATCCACATACAGGAGCAGTCTCAGTACCGATCTATCAGGTAAGCACATATAAACAAGAAGCTGTTGGAAAGCATAGTGGGTTTGAATATTCACGTACAGGAAACCCGACAAGACATGCACTAGAAGAGCTTATTAAAGATTTGGAAAATGGTGAAGCAGGCTTTGCGTTTGGTTCTGGAATGGCAGCGATAACGGCAGTAATCATGTTGTTCAATAGCGGGGATCATATCGTCTTAACTGATGATGTGTATGGTGGAACCTTTAGAGTGATGACCAAGGTATTAAACAGATTTGGTATAGAATCAACGTTTGTAGATACAAGTGATCTTTCAAATCTCGAAAAGGCGATCCAACCTAATACAAAGGCAGTTTATATCGAGACACCAACAAATCCATTACTAAAAATTACGGATATTGAAGAGGCTAGTAAACTAGCGCAGAAGCACAATCTACTAACAATTGTCGATAATACATTCAGTACACCATATTGGCAAACACCAATTACACTTGGTGCAGATATTGTCCTTCATAGTGCGACTAAATACATTGGTGGACATAGTGATGTAGTTGCTGGGCTAGTTGTCGTCAACAGTAAAAAGCTTGCAGAGGATTTACATTTCATTCAGAATTCAACAGGTGGAGTCCTCGGACCACAAGACTCATGGTTACTCATGAGAGGGATTAAAACACTTGGTGTTCGAATGGAAGAAACAGAACAAAATACAACTAAACTTGTAGAGTTTCTGTTGAATCATCCTCTTATTGAGAAAGTTTATTATCCTGGTTTGGAAAGTCACCCTAATCATGACATAGCCAAAAAGCAGGCAGGCGGATTTGGTGGAATGGTTTCATTTGATGTAGGGAGTGCAGAAAAGGCGGATCAACTGTTAGAGAAGATTCATTACTTTACATTAGCTGAAAGTCTTGGTGCAGTTGAAAGTTTAATCTCAGTTCCAGCAAGAATGACACATGCATCAATCCCAGCTGAGCGTCGTGCAGAACTAGGAATAACAGACGGGCTTGTAAGAATTTCAGTGGGATTAGAAGATGTAGAAGATTTAATTGATGATTTAACTCAAGCATTACAATAATAGTGTGAAAGTCCTCCATTTTGGAGGGCTTTCTTGCTCTATTACGTGAAAGAAGTCAAAGAATGATTAGTTGTAAGAAGCATAGATTTTGGCTTTATTTACATAAAGTATTTATATCCATCGCTATGATAGAATAGATTGTGAGATTATGAGAGAAATGAGGAGTCATAGCATGGATACGGATAAAAAATCTCTTCAAGATAAAATGACTGATTTTACTCGTTTTGGAATGGTATTACTTGCAGTAAGTGTCTTTCTATTTATTGGGATACTTATACCAAACGAGGGGAAAAGCATGATTCAAACGTACGTAATGATAGGAACGAACTTTTTAATACTAGTTGCGGCTTTTTACTTCTTCCAACAGAGTGTGAAGCTTAAAAATAAATTACTTGAAATGCAGGAAGATTAATAGAGACTTTAGGAAAAGCACGCTTGTGCAATCCTAAAGTCTCTTTTTTTTACGTTAACGGTATGCAGTAATCAAAAGGTGCTGCACTTTTTCGTATCTAGAGCTGCTCGATTAGTCACTGTTGCTTTGAGAATGAACCTTTTTTTACGGTCTCGAAAGAATTGTATTCAAAGATTCTTGCCATTTTTGATCATCTAAAATAATTTGGAACGAAATTCTTCGATTCTTTTCATTTGCTTCAGATGAGTTTCCTGGAACAATCGGTTTATATTCGGAATAACCGGTTGCAGCCAGATACTGTGCATATTTTTGATCATTGAGTTTTGGATTTGCTTCAAGCAATTGTTTAACAACAGAGACGGCCCGTTCTGTTGATAAAGTCCAGTTATCATAAGGAACAGAATCTGTATGACCTTCAATCAAAATAATATATAAATATTGACTGAGCTCCGGATCATCGAGTATTGTGACAATACCATCACTTAAATTTGCAAGAACCTCTTTCCCTTCTGGACTGACATCTGCACTACCTGTAGCAAATAAAATATCCCCTTCGATGGAAATGGTGTTATTAGGGCCACGTGTTACATTATCTTTCCCCACATTCTCTTCTAATCTTTTCTCAATTAAATCAGAGATTTGCTTTTTTATCGATGAAGTTTGCTCGAGTTCTTGTTTAATTTCTGCCTGGTCATATGCCTGATAGATGGACTGTATAAATGCAATAATGGCAATAAACAGGATGACAAGCACAATCATTGCCATCATATCTGTAAAGGATGGCCAATAGTAATCATGATTGTCTTCTTCCTCTAACAGCATTCTTCTTCGTGCTCTATTCATATTTGATCACCTACTCCGAAATCCTAGTTGGGAGATGAGGACGCTTTGTTTGAACAGTCGTATATTGCTGGCTTTCATAAAATCGTATTAGCATTTGATACACTTCGGCCAAATATTGCTGTATTTGACTTATCTCATATTGTGATCGCTCACTTACAAGTTCAATTGTACGAATGAGCTCTCGATTATCATTTTGAGGCTGCACTTGTCTATGACGTGACTGATCCATTTTATCAATCACTTCTCTTCTCAACCGTTCAATGACTTCATGCCAAGAACGCTCTAACTGCTGAACAGAGGAGGAGAAGTCCTGTGCTGCATGATAATATTGATTCTGTTTATCTTGGAATGAATAGTTTAACTCTTCTTGTTTTTGATATAATCTACGTTCCATTTCCTCTTGCTTCGCATAGGCACGGTTTGATTGTTCCTCTAAACCTTTTAAGAATAAGCCACTAATTTCTGCGGTTTTAGTTGAAGAATCCTTTAATAATTGATCTGAGCGCTGTAGCATCTGCTCAAACCTTCTTTGACCAACTTCTTGCTTTTCAAGTGAGCTTTGTAAATGTTTTTCAAGTCCCTTTATTGCGCCTTGCAGTGTGGTTAGTTCGTGATCAATGCCACTTCTAACTGACAGTAATCCGTTTACAGAAGTAGTGAGTTCGGTTCCAAAATCTTTTAGCGCATACGTACTGGAGGAATACGTATTAGCTGTTTCAGTCTGGGTTATAACCAATTGCTTCATGTCAATTGTCACCCCATGCAGCTCTTCTGTTAATCTTATAATATTTCCGGCAAAATCGTTAACGGATTCCTGAAAAGCTTCTTGAACTTTATTGGAGAACCGATCAAGTAACTTTTCTAATTGATCTTTTGGCTTTTCATTTTCTAGCTGAATGGCAACTTTGTGGTCTAATAAACTTTCAGCCTCAGATAAAATACTCGCTTTATAATAACTGACGGAAGTTCCCCCAGATAAGAAGCCTGTCTGAAATAAATTTAACAACAAAGAGCTGCTAATCCCTGCAATACTAGTAATAAATGCAAGACTCATACCTTGAAAGGGGGCAGATATTGCCGATACAATCGAATTCATGGATAAATCAGCAGAAGAGCCCGGAAGAGAGATTAAAATCTCCTCCATTGAGAACATGGACATCGTAAGACCTATAAATGTCCCTAATATCCCACAAATAATGACGGTCATCGGAAGTAACTGTTGAAGTTTTAATACGTTACCTACCGGTGATTTAATGATTCCGAATAAACGAATGGGAACCTTTATGAAATGCTTTTCAACAAGAGAAATTGTATTAATCATTTCGTGCTGTTGAACTTTATATGACTCATATTCTTTAATCAGCTTTTGAATCCATTTTACAGTTGAGGATTGTAGATGCCCTTCATCTAGGTTAATGAATTCCTGTTGCCATTTTCTCAGCATATAGATTGTTTGAAAATGACAAACCACTCCAAACAATGTAATAAATGCAATGATAGCCAAAATAAAAATGGAAATGCCCATATTTGTCCCTCCTTTGTAAAGCGTATGGGCAATGTAGAGAGGAATTGCCTATTTTTTTATGTAGAAAAAAATATTTTCAAAAACATGTTTACAAATGCAGTGAGGTTGGATATAATTACCACTGTAATCAAAATTATCCAAAGGAGGTCGAATTTCATGTTAATTGTTGCAAATGTACTTTCTGGTAAAACTCAATATATGAATTTAGAATTCGACCATAACTGGATCAGCTAGTCACTCATTTTTGTCTACTACATCCACAGGGCCGAATTATGATCCTGTGGATTTTTTATGCCTTTAAAACCATAGGACGCCAACCTGTGGTTTTTTTGCGCCCAAAAATTGTAGGAAAGTAAACATTTTAAGGAGGTGATAGGAGATGACGTTCAATTTATTATTTATAACCGTTTCATTTAACAAAAGAACCTATTCAAATGAAGAAGTACTTCGAGAATTAGAAATCCAAAGAATTTCAGAACAAATTACCGATCGTAAGTGTTCCGTGCAACACCGAGTATACTAAGACCTAATCATAAAAAAAGGAGGGTATTATCATGTTTTTAAACAATAAGAAGGTGCTTGTAGCTTGGTTATGGGTGGAGAAAGATTCCACCTAACGAATGAATAATGCTAGGATAGGAGGAATATAGAATGATTCCATTTCATTTATTTTTATTTACCCTTTTCACAAAGAAAAAGGAAGTAACTGTAGATCAATATAAACATGATTTATTAGTTAAAAAATTGCGTGATCAATCACTAGACACTCGTCATAAGATGCATCCTTACTTCTAATGGCTCTTTTCTAAAACTTTGTTGCTTTTCGTACACTTATTCTGTGTGTTCAACCAGTTTTAGAAGCAAAACGAGGGGTGAATTAGAAAAGAGCAACTCTCTTTATGTATAGAAGTATCTAGAAACTAAGGTGAAAATCCGGCTTTTGGGATTTTTACTAGAAAGCAACAATCTATACGAAAAAAGCATTTCTAATACAAAGAAGGTCCAATTTTGAGGGACCTTCTTTTCTATGTGCAGTAAAAGTATCATATGGCTTTGTAACATACTGGTGTAATAAAGATAGGAAAGCACTACAAATTTAGAAGTGAATTGTCTAGGAGGGAAAGATGTCAAAATATATTGCTACATTTTTTTGCATTGTGACTAGCATTCTCTTAGTTTTTATTTTTGAAAATTTCTTCGGATGGTGGAGACAATGCCGAAACAGCAGCATATACTTTCGGCACAATTAGTATTATTTTTATTTCATTACTGATTACACAAATGTTATATCGGATTTTAGTTGATGAAGAAGAAATAATTGTTATTCTGGAACTCTTTTGTAAGCAAGGATGCTAGTATTATAAGGTCATCACTAATTGAATAATCCAGGGAGCAAGTCTCGCTGAGAGGATGTTCAATACCTTACAATCTATACAGAAAAAGGGCACTATAAGTGCCCTTTTTAGCAGTACTACAGTAAATTATCCCTTTCGTTTTTCCTTTTCAGCGCGATAAAATTCGTGAAACATCTTCATTAAGGCGCGCTTCTCAATGCGAGAAACATAGCTACGTGATATACCCAGTTCTTTTGCGATTTCTCTTTGTGTCTTTTCTTTTTGTAAATCCAGCCCAAATCTTCCAGTAATCACTTCTCGTTCTCTTTCATCTAAGATATCAATATACTCTTTTATCTTTTCAAGCTCCATATTTAATTGAATCGTATCAATGACATCCTCCGATTCAGATTTTAATACATCAATTAAAGAGATTTCATTTCCTTCCTTATCCTGACCAATTGGATCATGCAAGGAGACATCTTTTTTCGTTTTCTTTAGAGCTCTTAAGTGCATTAAAATCTCATTTTCAATACATCTTGCAGCATACGTAGCAAGCTTCGTTCCTTTTCCTTGAGAATAGCTTTCGATGGCTTTAATTAGCCCAATCGTTCCAATGGAAATTAAGTCCTCAGAATCTTCACCTGTGTTTTCAAACTTTTTAACAATATGAGCAACTAATCGCAAATTGTGTTCAATAAGCAAATTGCGTGCTTCATCATCACCTTCTGCCATGCGTTTTAAATACATCTGCTCATCACTTGAAGATAAAGGCTGAGGAAATGCGTTGTTCTTCACGTATGATACAAATAATAGTAACTCTTTAACAAAGAATCCTATCGCAGTCAGCAATCCTGTCATTTCCATTCACCCCCAAAATAGTCCATATGTAGGCACTCGCCTATTTTATTACTATGTACGGATAGGCTTGTTTGTGTCTGTACAGAAAAAAAAGGACGAGTGGTGCGGCACATTGTAAAACGAAAAATGAAATCTTCAAAAACTAAACGAATGTCCTATACACATTTGTCCTGTAAACATACAATATATAAACTAGACTTATAGCTAAGGAGGTTACGTACATGTCATATTGTGGATATGGTCCATACCCTCCATATGGATATCCTGGTTATTATAGTGGAGGTGGCTACAGCTGGGGATACGCGCTAATTGTCGTGCTGTTAATTTTATTACTTGTCTTTGGCGGTGGACATTACTATAACAATTACTTTAAGAGATAAGTCATATAAAGCCGGTTTGATTGTCAAGCCGGTTTTCAAATTGGCTATAATGCCAAAGTCTTAACACAATCAGATTTTTATTAAACTAATAGTAATCAATACAATATTTCGTTATACTAAATAGAATGAATAGTATAAAATTTTTACACAATACAGGGGGTAATTTATGAGTACATATCAATTGACGTGGGATCTAGACTCAATCTTTAATGGCGGAAGTGAATCAGAGGAGTTTCGTAACTATGTTCAGTCCTTAGAACAAGGAATACATGCATTTAAATCTTCATTAGATCAATTAATGAATGATCATAAGCTAATAGAAATACTACATACCATTCAGCCATTAATGAGTCAAATGAAAGAAGCAGGTGCTTTCATTTCATGTCTTCAGGCACAAAATGTAAATGATAAAAAAGCTGGAGAACTAAAAGGGAAAATTACGAGCTTATCAGCAGAATTTCAGACATTATTAACGAAATTTGATCAATATCTTGTCTCCATCTCTGATGATCAGTGGGCTGAAATGGTAAGTGAGCCTAGTATTCAGTCATTACAATTTGTTCTTGAAGAAAGAAGAGAGCGTGCGGCTGAAAAACTGGATTTGGATCAAGAGTCACTAATCTTACAATTGGGTGTTGACGGTTATCACGGATGGTCTCAATTGTATGATACGATAACAGGTCGTATTACGATTCCTTTTGAGAAGGAAGGAAAAGTAGAGCAGTTATCTGTAGGCCAGGCATCGAATAAGTTTTCAGACCCTGATCGAAATGTTAGAAAATCAACGTTTGAGAATTGGGAGCGTGCTTGGGAAGACAATGGAGACTTATTATCACAAACGTTAAACCATTTAGCCGGTTACCGCTTAAGTGTGTATAAAAAACGAGGTTGGGAAACGTTAAAGGAACCATTGTTTATTAACCGTATGAAGCAGGAAACATTAGATACAATGTGGAGTGTTATTGATCAACACAAGGATGTATTCGTGGAGTATATGAATAAAAAGGCTTCAATTTTAGGTCTTGAGAAGTTATCTTGGTATGATTTAGATGCTCCTCTATCTTCATCAACGAGTACTGTTTCCTATCAAGAAGGGGCAGAATTTATTTTACAACATTTTGAGAAATTCGGACCAAAGATGGCTGCCATGACAAAGAGATCGTTTGAAGAGCGATGGATCGAAGCGGAAGATCGCATGGGTAAAATGCCAGGTGGCTTCTGCACGAGCTTTCCTGATCAAGAACAGTCTCGGATTTTCATGACATACTCAGGTACAGCTTCGAACATATCGACGCTAGCCCACGAATTAGGTCATGCTTTCCATCAACATGTGATGAACGATTTAGAGCCGATGAATCAACGCTATGCGATGAATGTTGCCGAAACGGCCTCAACCTTTGCCGAAATGATTGTGGCAGACGCAGCAGTAAAAACGGCTCAATCGGAAGAAGAAAAACTTGCACTATTAGAGGATAAGGTTCAACGAAGTGTTGCATTATTTATGAACATTCACGCTCGATTCATATTTGAGAAGAATTTTTATGAAGAGCGAAGAGATGGCATGGTTAGTCAGAAGCGCTTAAATGAACTAATGGAGAATGCTCAAAGGGAAGCATACAAGGATGCTTTGGAAGAATATCATCCAACATTCTGGGCATCTAAGCTTCATTTCCATATTACAGGTGTTCCATTCTACAACTTCCCTTATACATTCGGATACTTATTCTCTCTAGGAATATATGCAAGAGCACTAGAAGAGGGTAGTGAATTTGAAGAAAAATATATTGCACTTTTACGTGACACAGGTAGAATGACTGTGGAAGAATTAGCTCAAAAACATTTAGAAGTTGATTTAACGAAGCCAGATTTCTGGGAGAAAGCTATTTCTTTATCTGTTCAAGATGTCCATGATTTCTTGGAAATGACAAACAACAACTAAGAACAAAAGTCGCAAGCGCCCCGGTTAGCCTCAGGCAGAGCAAATGTTCCAAATAGAATAAAAGGGTGCACTTCCCTTTTCTTCTATTATTTGACCTCAAGGGGCTGGGTGCTGGAGCTGGATTATGAATATTCCGATATATAAGATACACTAGAAATTTTATACTTTCTGATACTATAACAAACAACAAAGACCCCTATGACGAGTCAATCCGCCAAAGGGGTCTGCTTTTGTCTTTATACTTTTTTAAGCTTGAACGTACTTATCATTAGTAAAGAAAGTACTAACGTAAGGTACATAAAAATGTACGAGGGGATATAAGGAACAGCTAAGTAACTTAGTGTTACCAAGCAGCCAGCAGCTGTGATTGGTAACCCTGTAAAATATCCGTTATTTTCAGTAATATTAAAACGTGCTAAACGAATCGCTCCACATGCGATATAAACGATACAAAAAATAATACCAGGTGCATCAAACGTATATAAAACACCTTGGTAAATCAATAAAGCAGGTGCTACACCGAATGATATAATATCACACATGGAATCAAGTTGCTTGCCAAACTCGGATTCAATCTGAAGCTTCCTGGCAACCATGCCGTCAAAACGATCAGCAAGCGCAGCTAAAAAAATTAATAATAAGCTTAAATTTAACTGTCCCTGCATGGCAAAGATAATAGAAAAAGCACCAAGCATAAGGTTAAATAAGGTTAAAATATTCGCTGTTTGTGATTTTAATTTTTTCATTGTATGATCTACGTATTCCCATAAAAACAAACTAATCACTCCCTAGAGGGGTAAATCTTTTTACTGATAAAAAAGTTACTATTTTAAAGAAATGATTTCCCATGTTACTATGATAACAAGAAATTTACGAAAAGGGCACATAAAAAAATGGATTTTAACAATTTATTCATTATATGACAATCGTAAAGAGTAATTTACATCTGGAGGAACATTTAATTGAAGAAATTTTTATATCGGTTTTTCATTGAATTAACCAATACAGCATTTATATCAAAACGGCTTGAGAAATTTACGAGATCTTCATATAGCAAACATATGATACCTACGTTTGTAAAAACGTATAAGATCAACGAAACAGAAATGCTTCAGCCAATAAACAGCTACGATTCACTGCATGAGTTATTCACCAGGAAATTAAATATGGATCGTCGCCCAATTGCGATCGGGGAAGAATTGGTAGTTAGCCCAGTGGATGCAGTAATTGAAGAATATGGTTCAATTGACGCTGATCAGACGTTTATTGCAAAAGGTAAAAAATACTCAATATCTGAAATGCTTCATCGGGATGAGGTAAAGAATAAATATCTAAATGGTATGTTCCTTATTCTTTATTTAAGTCCCAGTCATTATCACCGTATTCATGCCCCGATATCTGGTGAAATTGTTGGGCAGTGGTCCCTGGGCACTTCCTCATATCCTGTGAATAAATGGGGAATTACATACGGAAAAAGTCCATTTACTAAAAATTATCGTGTTATATCTGAAGTCTTAAAAGGTGACGCACACTTAGCCATCGTGAAAGTAGGAGCAATGTTCGTAAATGGCATCGAATTGACACATGAAGGAGAAGCCATTGAAAAGGGGGAAGAAATTGGTTTCTTTGCCTTTGGTTCAACAATCATACTTTTATTCGAAAGAGACTCATTTACACTTGACCCTTCTATCCATAAGAAGATGGATATCTTAGTGGGACAACCTTTAGGTACATTTACAAAAAGGACAATGCATTAATTTGCATTGTCCATTTCTTTTTTCTTTTTCTCAATTGCTTGTTCTAGTTCATTTTTTACACTTTTCTCCCAAAGTGGGATTCCACTGTTATAGGCGGCTCTTGCCAGCATGTGCCCTGACACAGGTAGTGTGAGAAAGATAAAGATGATTCCTAAAATTAAGGAACTGCTTAGTTCTTTTTCGAAGTATAAAAAGTAGATAAATGTTCCTAATAATATGCTGGATATCCCTAGTGTCGCCCCTTTTGATGCTGCATGAGAACGCGTGTAAACATCAGGAAGACGAATTAATCCAATCGAGCTTGAGAAGATGAAGAATGTACCAAATAACAGGAATATAGACACTAAGATAGAAATGAATGGACTAAAGTTAATCTCTGTCATTTTTGATGATCACACCTTTCTCAATGAACTTTGCAATCGCAACTGTAGCAATAAAGGCTAAAATACCAATCAATAAAATGATGTCGTTGAAATAAGTCGTTTTTAACTGAATAGCCACTAAAGCTGCCATGGCAATTAAGTTAATACCGATACTATCAAGTGCGATTGCACGGTCGGGATTTGTTGGTCCTTTAATGGTTCGGTATAACAACAATAATACAGAAACAGAAAGGACGAGTAATGATATAATTATTGATCCGGTTAAGATGGCAGAGTATATGTCCATTATCTCGTCACCTCCATAATTGCAGCCTCAAATGTCCCTTTAATAGACTGTATGACTTCGTCTTTATCTCGTATATCCATGGCATGAATATAGATCGTTCGATAGTCTTGAGAAACTAATACAGACAATGTCCCAGGTGTTAGTGTGATTAAATTTGCTAGTAATGTGATTTCCCAATTCTTCTTTAACTCTGTCGGTAACGCAATAATCCCCGGCTGTATATCTAATTCTTTTTGATAAACTACCTTTACAATAGCTAGATTTGAGAGAATTAACTCACGAATAAATATATAAGTAAGCTTGCAGATTGCATATATCTTTACAAAATAAAATCTGCCTGGAATATATCGGTTAAAGATAAATAACAATAGTAGACCGACTAAAAAACCTAAAACGAAAAAGGAAAATGAAAAATCTTCCCATAAAAACATCCAAATGAAAGCAATTAAAATATTTAGTATTAATTGAAAGGCCATGAGCACCTACTCCTTTATCACATTTTCAATATAGTAGGAAGGACTCGCCAACACATCACCTATAAACTGAATATAAGGATAAACAACTTCTGCTCCTACACCTAAGAAAATCGAGAAGGCTAATAAGAACGATACAGGTGGGATTACACCCTTCATTGAGATATGTTTTCCGTTATATTCCTTTTCTTCACCCCAAAATGCTGTTATAAAAATTCTAATAACAGATAAGAGAATTAGGAGACTTAATAATAGCGCCAAAATTATAGCGAAGTAATGACCTTCTTCTAAACCACCACGGACTAATAGGTATTTACCAATAAATCCGCTGAATGGAGGAATTCCTGCTACAACTAAAGCTGAAACAAAGAATAACCATCCGAGTAGTGGATAACGGTGTATAAGTCCACCCATTTTCCGTATATCAGTCGTTCCTGTAATGGAAACAACTGCTCCTGCCAGGAGGAATAATGCACATTTAACAATCATGTCATGAATTAGATAATAAACTGTACCTGCAAGGGACGTTACACTGAAAACACCAATACCAATTAACATAAACCCTACAGCGGGAATAATGTTATAAGCAATAATCAGCTTAATGTTATGTGTTGAGAGTGCACCTATGACACCAAATAAAATTGTAAGTACACCGATAATGATAAACAGCTGATGTGTAAACTGGGCTTCATAGCCGAATATAACCGTAAATGTTCGAAGGATAGAGTATATCCCTACCTTTGTTAATAACGACCCAAATAAAGCTGCTACAACCGGGTGTGGCACTGCGTAAGACTTAGGTAACCAAAAATAGAGTGGGAATAATGCACCCTTTGTTGCAAAAACAAAGAATAACATAATTGCGATTGTAGTTAATATACCTGCCTGCTCAATTTCCCCAACTCGTACACCTAACTGTGCTATGTTCACAGTACCTGTTACGGAATATAAAAAGGCGATGGTCGTGACAAAAATAATGGAAGAAAAAACATTTATTAATACATACTTTATGGATTCTCGTAACTGTTCCTTGCCACTACCAAAGATGATTAAGGCATAGGAAGACATGAGAAGTACCTCAAAAAATACAAATAGGTTAAATAAATCTCCTGTTAGGAAAGCACCCGAGACTCCAGCGATTAAGAAATGATAAAACATGTAAAAGAAATAGCGTTGTTCGGTAGCCTTTATCGTGTAAAAGGAATACATCGCAATTGCAACTGAAATGATAGTAGTTGTAGATACAAGGGTCATGGCTAATTCATCTGCTACAATCACTATACCGAATGGTGCTTTCCAATTACCTGTCTCCAATACAATGGGGCCATGATTGAAGACATAAATAGTTAAAAAGAAAGATAATAAAAGCTGGGATATGCTAAATATTGCGGTCATCATGCGTGTGGCAACAGGCTTCTTATTCAGAAAAACAGCTAAAATACCTGCTAAAACGGGCAATAACACCGGTAGGATCGCTAAATTGTTAAAATTACTCATTTTCTGTACCCCTTAATTCTTCTAAGTTATCTGTCCCGTTTGCTTTAAATGTTTTGTATGCCAAGACTAATAAAAAAGAAGTGATACCAAAACTAATAACAATAGATGTTAATATGAGAGCTTGCGGCAAAGGGTCGGTGTAGGTGGTAATCCCATCCTTCAGAATGGGGGGCGCTCCTTTTCGCAACCCGCCCATTGTTAAAATGAATAAATGAGCACCATGTGACAGCAATACAGTCCCAAATATCACTTTAATTAATCGCTTCTGTAATAATAAATAAACTCCACATGTAAACAAAATTCCAGAGAGAATTGACATAATGACTTCCATTTATTCAGGCATCTCCCTTTTTCTTATATTTAATTAGTGCTACGATTCCAAGTGCTGCTACACCTAACACACTAATTTCAAACATCGTATCTAGACCTCTCATATCAACTAAAATCACATTGACAATATTATTTCCTCCACCAAGTGTATAGGATGTCTCAACAAAGTAGTTGGAGATAGATTCGAACCATTTAGAGCTATGAGAAGATAAACCAACTAATGTGATGAACACACCGAATGAAATAGATATGACCAAGTTAACAAAGTTGTTAGATTTCGATTCTTTTTCTTCTTTTAACTTTGGTAAGTGATAAAAAGCAAGTAAAAATAATGCGACCGTTACAGTTTCAACGATTAATTGAGTAAGTGCCAAATCTGGTGCTGAGTAAAATACGAATAACAAAGATAATCCGTATCCAACTACTCCTAAAACAAGAATACCTGCGATTCGGTTCGAGATGAATAAAACTGAAATAGCAGCAATCATCATTACTACAGCAATCGCAATCTCAGGTACCGATAATGAGGCTCCTTCGAAGGTAAATGCCCATCCATCTGTTAGAAACAGTGTTAACAGACCAACAATGGCCATAAATCCAACAATCATTCTTACATAATTCCGTAAAGATCCTGACATATAAGAGGTTGTGATAAGCTTCGACCCATTGACAACACCGCTTAGGATGTAATCATATCCCTTATTTAAGCTCCAAGCTCCTGGTACTCGGTTGTATACATGTACCCATTTCTCTCTTGTCAGGAATAAGATAATCCCAACCACTAACACAGTTAATGACATGATCAAAGGTAAATTATAAAATCCATGCCAGAACTTAATATGTGTGTGTGATACTTCTCCCATTACTGCAGAGGTAGCAGGAGAAAGTAAATAATGATTGAAAGGGCCAGGGAATAGAGCGATCACAACAATTAATGTTACTAATATAATTGGTGATAACAGCATTCCAAAAGGTGGGTCATGGGGCTTTCTTTCAAGTTTATCTAACTGAAGCTTTCCAGTAAAAGTTTTGAAGAACAGAACCATAGAATAGACGAATGTAAAAATACTTCCAAGTAAAGCAATGAAAGGTATATAAGGTCCTACAGTCTGATAGATTGTTCCTCCTTCTCTACTTAAGTCAACTGTTGCATCAAAGAACATCTCTTTACTTAAAAATCCGTTAAAGATAGGAAGTGGAACACCAGCCATAGAAAATACACCAAATATAGCTAAAGTCGCGGTGATTGGCATTAACGTGTATAATCCACCTAATCTTCTTATATCGCGCGTTCCTGCTTCGTGATCTACAATACCTGCGACCATGAAGAGACTTCCTTTGAACGTAGCGTGATTTAGAATATGGAAGATTGCTGCAAAGACAGCCACACCCGTTCCAAAACCTAACATGGCCATAATCATACCAAGTTGGCTAATGGTTGAGTAAGCAAGAATTCCTTTTAAATCTGTCTGTTTCACTGCCATATAAGAGCCCCAACATAATGTAATGAGACCGATAGAAGAAACAATGATAAAGAATTCATCAGTTCCAGCAAAAATTAACGATAGACGGGCAACTAAATAGATACCAGCTTTAACCATTGTAGCTGAGTGCAAGTATGCACTAACCGGAGTAGGTGCTTCCATCGCGTCTGGAAGCCATATATGAAATGGAAACTGTGCTGACTTTGTAAATGCACCAGTAAGAATAAGCAAAATAATAGCCGTAAAATAAGGACTGCTTGTAATGAGTTCACTGTACTCAATCATTCCCCTAATGCTGGATGTACCGGTTATAATAGACATCCAAACAAAGCCAGCGAACATCGCTAATCCACCTAAAACCGTGATAAGCATAGACTTTAATGCACCGTATCTAGATTTTTCTCTATAGTTCCAAAACCCAATTAATAAAAAGGACGAAAGGCTAGTGAGTTCCCAAAAAACATAGAATACAAAGACATTATCTGAGAATACAACACCAAGCATTGCCGTCATAAATATTAGAAGATATGTATAAAAATGACCTAGCTTCTCCGTTTTATGTAGGTAAAAAATAGAATATAAGACAACTAAGCTTCCGATCCCAGAAATTAACAGACCAAATAATAAACTTAATCCATCTACATATAAGTCGTAATTGATTCCCAAGGATGGAAGCCAATTAAGCGTCAAATAAAATGGTCGATCTACTATTTTTGGTAGATAAGAAAGTAAATAAATAAAAATGCTAATCGGAATCACTAAAACCATCCAACCTGTATGTATACGTTTTATGTGTCGATAGAGGATTGGTGTGAATATAGAAAAAAGCAATGGTGCAAGTATTAGAACGTGAAGCATCTCTTAATCCTCCTTTACAATATTATTCTCTTCTATTAATTGTACCCACATTTTGAATATAACTTCAACTAATAACCCTATAATAAATTTAGTGGAAAACTGTATGAAATCAGGTTTTTAAATACATATTAAATAAGAAGGGATGTGCTAAAAATGCGTAATTTTTTCTTAATAATATTTTTTATTATATTGATTTCTGGTTGTTCAGCCAAAAAAGATAATCAAGAAACCTTATTGCCAAGAGAATATTACCGCACCATTATGAAAAATGCCGATATTGGCGTTGCATTATACAAACCAAAAGATGAAATGTATGGAATTATTCCAACGATCATTGAGAATGAAAAAGTTAGTGATGCAATTTATGTGACTCATGAGGGAACTACATATATAGGTGTGAAAATAAAGCCGTATCATAGGAATGTAAGGCATGAAGTACTCGAAGAACTATCTGCAATTACCTCTGTATCAATTGGAAATATTATAGATGATCCAAGAAAATATAGAGTAATGGAAAAGTTAGTACAGGATAAAGAGACAAATGGAGTTAATGAAGAGTGGACCAAGGAATGGTCAACTTTTGTCGAACAACTCAAATGAGAACTATACAAAAGGCTGTTTTCGTATAGATTATATTTTTACCTTAGTATCTAGTTACTACTATGCATAAAGAGAGTTGCTCTTTTCTTTTACAACCTCAATTTGCTTCTAGAACTGGTTATACACCCAAAATAATTGTACTAAAAGCAACAAAGTTTTAGAAAAGAGCCATACAAAAAGAGCCGATTAAAAATCGGCTCTTCTACTATGTCTAATATTTATGACGAAAGTTTAATGTTATGTCCCAAAGCTCTGCGTTTTATTTCAATTTCAATTAAGTGGATAAATTCAGGGCTAAGCTTTAACTCGATTGCTTTGTAATACGATTCAATAAGTAGCTCATCAGATAATTTTTTCATAATGTATTGCCGAACGGCAAGCCCACCTCCTTAATTTTATTTTTTAGACTTAAAAAACTGGTTCTATTTTCTACTCATTCTTCATACAATAGTGAGTTGTTTGTTTATGTAAGTTTAATCTAACATGATTTAAATTAGAGAACAACCGTTCTGTTATCCACAAGAAATAGTGGATAAATTGTGGATGAACTGTTTATAAATGGAAGAATAACACTATTATCAGTATGTATAATGTTAATAACTTTATCCACACATGTAGAAATTGAAGAAAATTTGTCGAAAAGTTTTTATTTTTTTCTATTTTTACTACTATTACTATGAATATTTACTTTGTTTTTTAATTTTATTTTGAAACTTTCAAGGAAATTGGTTATGATGTATGTCGATGTAGAAAGCTAGTATACATATGGAATAATAATTGAGGTGTTCAACTTGTTAACAAATTTTTTACCTAGTGAGCATGTAAAGACTATATTTGATATTAAAGCAAAGGCGTTAAAGGAAAGAGGAATAAAAGGAATCATTACAGATTTAGATAATACGTTAGTGGAATGGGATCGCCCATTTGCGACGCCAGAATTGATAGAATGGTTTAAATCCATGGTAGAAGAAGATATAAAGGTTACAATCGTATCAAATAATAATAAAGAACGAGTCGAGGCATTTGCTGCACCAGTCAACGTTCCTTTCATTTTTCGTGCAAAAAAGCCGATGACAAAAGCTTTTAAGCAGGCATTAAACAGCATGAAGCTGAAATCAGAGGATGTAGTAGTTATCGGAGATCAGCTATTAACAGATGTCCTAGGTGGTAACAGATTAGGACTCCATACTATTCTTGTCGTTCCTGTTACACAGTCTGACGGCTTTATCACCAAATTTAATCGTCGTGTTGAAAGAACGATACTAAAGAAATTGAAACAAAAGGGTATGATTCAATGGGGGGAATAATTTGTGACTGAAGAAGCTTATAAATGTATTGGATGTGGAGTATCCATCCAAACAGAACAAGAAGGACAACTAGGGTATGCACCACCTTCTGCACTTACAAAAGAAGTGGTCATTTGTCAAAGGTGCTTTCGACTAAAACATTATAATGAAGTCCAAGATGTTTCTTTAACAGATGATGATTTTATTAAAATCTTGAATGGAATTGGAACGAGAGATGCTCTTATTGTAAAGATTGTTGATATTTTTGACTTTACTGGAAGCTGGTTACCGGGTCTCCATCGATTTGTTGGCTCTAACGATATTTTACTTGTTGGCAATAAAGTGGATTTATTACCAAAGTCAATTAAACATAATAAGGTCATACATTGGATGAAACAGGAATCCAGTGAGCTGGGCTTAAAGCCAAAGGATGTATTTTTAATAAGTGCTGAAAAAGGACTTGGCATTAGTGAGCTAGTTGAGGCTATAGAAGAATACCGTGAGGGTAAAGACGTATTTGTAGTTGGTAGCACAAATGTAGGGAAATCAACGTTTATTAACCGGATCCTTAAGCAGTATGGTGGAGAAAAAGAGTTAATCACGACTTCCCATTTTCCTGGAACTACTTTGGACATTATTGATATACCGTTAGATGATGACTCATCTTTAATTGATACTCCAGGTATTATTAACCATCATCAAATGGCTCATTATATTAATAAGTCAGATTTGAAATACATTACACCAAAGAAAGAAATAAAGCCGAAAATATTCCAACTAAATCCAGAGCAAACATTGTACTTTGGAGGATTAGCACGAATTGATTTTGTTAGTGGAGAAAGACAGCCATTTGTTTGTTATGTTTCAAATGAATTAGACATACATCGTACCAAGCTGGAAAAGGCGGATGAACTCTATAAGAATCACTTAGGAGAGTTATTAAGTCCACCGAGAAGGGAAGACGTAGAAAACTTTCCTCCCCTGCACGCACATGCTTTTACCATTCGTGACGAAAAGGTGGATGTCGTATTCTCGGGACTAGGCTGGGTGACACTGCAGGCACCTGGAACACGAATTGTTGCTCATGCTCCAAAGGGTGTTGGCGTTTCGTTAAGAAGGTCTCTGATTTAGGCTGTTTCACATAGATATTGCTTTTATGAAGCGATGTAAGGAGCCTTAATTAACTTATGAAATGAGGGAGTAAAATGGAAAAGCTATATGGGGTAATTGGTGATCCAATTTCGCATTCTATGTCACCGCTCATGCATAATACTGCTTTCACACATCATGGTCTAGATGCACGTTATATGGCTTTCCATGTTACACCAGAGAGACTTTCAAGTGCGATTGAAGGACTTAAGGGTCTAAATATAGGTGGAATAAATGTTACAATTCCCCATAAAGTCACAGTTATGAAGTATTTAGATGAAATTGATCAGTTGGCAAAACAAATTGGTGCAGTGAACACAATTGTCAATAAAAAGGGAAAACTTATTGGTTATAATACAGATGGTATTGGATTTGTGAATAGTTTAAAACCGCTACTGCAAGAAAAAAAACTACAAAACCAATCAATACTTCTAATTGGTGCAGGTGGTGCCGCAAGAGCTATTTACTATTCACTTGTTGCAGAAGGTTGTACAACGGTGGATGTTTCAAATCGAACAATTGTAAATGCAGAACTTCTTACAAAGGGAAATCCTTGTTCGAATGCAATCACGATTCATGATGCTGAGCAGCAACTGCATACTTATGATATTATAATTAATACAACTTCAGTTGGCATGTACCCACAAACCAATGAATTGCCTATACAGATTGATCATATAAAAACAGGGGCCATTGTAAGTGACATCATTTATAACCCATTAGAAACTAGGTTGTTAATAGAAGCTAAACAGCGGGGCGCTATTACGCAAAATGGAATAGATATGTTTGTCTTTCAAGGTGCATTAGCTTTTGAAAAGTGGACAGGTATTTATCCTGACATAGAAACAATGAAATCAGTCATAAAGAAAAAACTCGGAGGTGTTTCGTAATGTTAACTGGTAAACAAAAGCGTCTTTTACGTTCCAAGGCACATCATCTTGATCCAATTTTTCAAGTTGGAAAAGGTGGAGTAAATGAAAACATGATCAAACAAATTGAAGACGTACTCGAAAAGAGAGAATTAATTAAAGTTAGTGTACTACAAAATTGTGAAGATGACCGCTATGATGTTGCAGAACAACTAAGTACTGGTGCGCAGGCTGAATTAGTACAAGTAATTGGTCACACGATTGTACTTTATAAAGAGTCAAAAGAAAATAAACAAATCGTTTTACCATCTTAAGGTAGTCTATGAGGAAAATAGGGATATTGGGTGGAACATTTGATCCGGTTCATAATGGTCACCTATTAATTGCACATGAAGTACATCATGCCCTGCAGCTGGATGAAGTGTGGTTTATGCCTACAAAAATACCTCCACATAAGAATCGTGAAGTGACCCATGAAAAAGACCGTTTAGCGATGCTAGAGTTGGCGTTGGTGGATACAGAGTACTTTAACGTCCAGCCGATAGAATTGCAAAGAGAAGGCCGTTCTTATACGTATGATACAATGCAACTATTAAATGAAATGTACGATGCTGAATTTTATTTCATTATTGGCGGAGATATGGTCGAATATTTACCTAACTGGTATAACATAGATGAATTAATAAAACAGCTAACATTTGTAGGAGTTGGTAGAGCAGGATACTCAAATGAAACGAGTTATCCAATCCTTCAAGTGACTACACCAGGATTTGATGTTTCTTCTTCAATCATACGTGAGCGGAGAAAACAGAAAGGTAATATACATATACTAGTTCCATATCAAGTGATGCAGTACATTGAGGAGAATTCGTTATATGAATAGGGAAGAGGCACTGTTGATTGTCAAAGAACAAATAACAGAGCATCGTTATATACATACAATTGGAGTAATGGATACAGCCATTATGCTCGCTAACCGTTATGGTGTTGACGAAAAGAAGGCTGAAACGGCAGCAATCTTTCATGATTATGCCAAGTTTAGACAGAAACAGGAAATGCAATCCATTATTATAAGTGAAAAAATGCCAAGTGATCTACTGTTATTTGATGCGGAATTATGGCATGCCCCAGTTGGTGCTTACCTGGTAGAACATGAAGTAGGAATTAAAGACTTGGACATACTAAATGCTATAAAATATCATACATCTGGACGAGTGAATATGACATTATTAGAAAAAGTCATTTACCTTGCAGATTATATAGAACCTGGGAGGCACTTTCCTGGAGTAGATGAAGTTCGTAATGTTGCCGAAACAGATTTAGATTTGGCAATCATTATGGCACTAAAAAATACGATTAGTTTCTTAATGAGAAAAAATCAACCCATTTATCCTGATACATTTTTGACGTATAACGACATGGTAAAACAGTATAGACAAAATAAGGGAGGAACAAACTTAAATGACTGAAAAAGAAACGTTAGTGATAGCTGCAAAAGCAGCAGATGATAAGAAAGCTGAAAACATTATTGCCTTGAATATGAGGGGGATCTCTCTAGTCGCCGATTATTTTTTAATTTGCCATGGTAATTCTGATAAGCAAGTACAAGCAATTGCCAGAGAAATGAAAGATAAAGCAGAAGAAAATCAGATTCTAGTAAAGAGAATGGAAGGCTTTGAAGAAGCACGATGGATTCTAGTTGATATGGGAGATGTGATTGCTCACGTTTTCCATAAGGATGAAAGAAGCTATTACAACCTTGAAAGACTTTGGGGAGATGCTCCTATCGAAGATATTCAAAGTGAAATTGTGTAATGACATATCAGCATTTTGCTCATATTTATGATTTTCTCATGAAAGATGTTCCATATGATAAATGGGTCACGTACTTTAAAAGTCGAGCAAAAGAAATGAGGGCAGGTGCCCATCTTCTCGATCTAGCTTGTGGTACAGGAACTCTATCTGTTCCATTTTCAAAATTGGGATTGAATGTAACCGGAGTTGACTTGTCAACAGAAATGCTTTCAGTTGCAGATGAAAAAGCACGTAAAGAAAACGTACCTGTAACATTTTTACAAATGAATATGACTGAAATATCAGGTATGGGAACGTTTGATTATATCGTATGTTTTTGTGATTCGCTAAATTATTTAAAACGTGATGAAGAGATTATTGAAACGTTTAAAGGTGTTTATGATTCCTTAGATCCTAATGGGACATTTATGTTTGATGTTCATTCTGTTCACAAAATGGAATATATCTTCAAAGATCAAACATTTGTAGACAATGATGAGGATGTATCATATATCTGGAATTGCTTTGAAGGAGAATACCCCTTAAGTGTAGAACATGAACTCACGTTTTTTGTAAGAGACGAAGAGACAGATTTATATGAAAGATTCGATGAGGTCCATTATCAACGAACATTCATGATTGAACAGTATGAAAAATGGCTTCGAGAAGTTGGTTTTACTTCAATAGAAATCTCTTCTGATTTTAAATCAACATTACATGAACCACAAAACGAACGAATTTTCTTTTGCTGTCAAAAAAAATAAACCACTAATATGGTTTATTTTTTTTGAATTCTTATAATTCTCGCCATTACGGTAACTAAATGTAACAAGCATTTCTTAAGTAAGTCATGAACAATACAGAAAAAAATTTTAAAAACTGAGAAGATTCGTAGAAGGAATTAAACAAGATATGTTGAATAAATTTATTTAGTGCTCTTAAAGTTCTTCGAATACTCAAACTGCTCGCCCACTTCTTTAATATCTTCATAGTATTTATCATGCGTCTTCATAAAGACATGATTAAATATCTCGCCAAGCTCTTCTTCTAATACTTTAATTCCTTCTCCGGTTACACCTCCTTTTACACAAACCTTCTCTTGTAAGGTAGGTAATGTAAACACACCTTTATCTAATAATTTTCCGAGTCCAATAATCATTCCACTTGCTAAAACAGTAGCCTGCTCTTCAGTAATTTCCGTTTCTTCCACCGCACTTGTAATAAAGCGACGAACGAGATACGTAAAAAAGGCTGGACCACAGCTGACGATATCAGATGCCACTCTCGTAATATTATCTTCAATTAATACAGGAGATGAAATATGATCGAACATGGATAGTAAATGATTCCTCATTTCCTGATTACAGCTTTGTGAAAATGTTATTAGTGAAACACCAGATAATGCGCGGTTTGTAATGCTCGGTATGACTCGGGCAACATTACAATTTACAACTTCTTGTATTTGTTCGACACTTATTGGACTTGTAATAGATACAATACATTGATCCTTCCTTAATTGATTGGATAGTTTCGTTAATAAAGGAAAAATATCATGAGGCTTAATGCAGACAAAAATAATGTCTGAAGAAGCTGCAACTTCCTCTGCATTAGACAGAATGTTCAGTGCTGGATGTATAGTCTTAAGTTTTTCTGCTTTTTTAAGTGATCGATTTGTAAGATACAAATTAGAAGGTGTAACGGCACGAGATTCAATGAAGGATTCCACTAATATTGTCCCCATATTTCCTGTTCCGATTATCCCTATATTCATTGCCTTCCCCTCCTCTACTTACGTTTCTCATACACATATATGTATCAACCTGGAATTTTATGAAAGCTCTTTTTACAAACAATGTTGCTAGTAATGAAATTTATTCTACTTTATTCACTCCCTCTAGATGAGATATAAATTTTTTTAAATAGGCTCTTTTCTAAAACTTTGTTGCTTTTAGTAGAATTATTCTGGGTGTACAAACAGTTTTAGAAGCAAATTGAGGTTGAATTAGAAGAGAGCAACTCTCTTTATGTATAGAAGTATCTAAATACTAAGGTGAAAATCCGATTATTTGGATTTTTACTAGTAAACAACAATCTATACGAAAACAGCCTTTGATTAGGAAAAACCACAAAAATAAAATAATTTACGCAAGAACAGTTTAAATAATGGTTATATCAGACTAACTTTACCTAAATGAAAATGGAGGAACCTAAAACATGAAATATATACGTAAATATTGGATGTTTTCCATTCCCATAGCCGCTTTCCTTATATATGTTTTCTACACATCGGACACTCCTCATCGGGATATAAAACTTGATGAGATAGATCACTCGTTGAAGTCGGAAACAGTTGAAGCAAAAAGCCACGAAAAAAATAGTGAAAATCAAATACAAGATATGTTATTTGTAGATGTTAAAGGGTCCGTTAAAAATCCAGGAGTATATGAAATATCAAGTTCTAAACGGGTATTGGATGCTATTGAGATGGCTGGAGGTATGACAACAGAGGCGGATCAAAATGGAGTAAATCTTGCACAAAAGGTAACAGACGAAATGGTCATATATGTCCCTAAACAGGGAGAAACTCCATCAAATGTGTCCAGTTCGAATTCAAACAGCGAGCAAAACGTAGTAAATATAAATTCCGCAACTGTTGAACAATTAGACATATTACCAGGAATTGGGCCTTCTAAGGCAGAGTCCATTATAGCTTACCGCGAAGAAAACGGTAATTTTAAATCTGTAGATGACCTTGTGAACGTTCCGGGTATTGGTGAAAAATCTTTGGATTCATTGCGGGAGCATATTACGGTACAATAATAGTAAATAGTGTTAAGGTTTCGGGCATCTTTTCGTTAAGGTTGTTTTCGTATAATTGATGCTTTGCGTAAAAATCCCAAAAGCCGAATTTTTACCTTAGTTACATAAAGAAAAAGCAACAAAGTTAGAAAAAAGCCTTCGTAAAAGGAATAAATATGTATCCTGTATTTAAAAGATGATCTTTTTTAATCTCAGATTTATGAAGTAGCTTAGTAAATAGAAAAGCCTAAAAGGCAAAGGGAGGATATTCACAATGAATCGAATTTCTTGGGATCAATATTTTATGGCACAAAGTCATTTAATCGCATTACGCAGCACATGTGAGAGATTGATGGTTGGGGCAACCATTGTAAGAGATAAACGAATTATTGCCGGTGGCTATAATGGTTCAATTGCTGGGGGGACACACTGCATAGATGAAGGGTGCTATGTAATAGACAGTCATTGTGTAAGGACTATTCATGCAGAAATGAATGCTATTATTCAGTGTGCGAAATTTGGTGTTCCAACGGAAGGAGCAGAGATTTATGTCACACACTTCCCATGTCTACAATGCTGTAAAGGGATTATACAAAGCGGTATAAAACGAGTGTATTATTCACAGGATTATAAAAATCATCCTTATGCGATACAACTATTCAATGACGCAAATATTGAAGTAGTACAAGTCGAACTTGATGAAATGATAATTGATACGAAGAATAAAGAGAAGCTCGAGTTTGTTGCATCCATGATTGAAAAATTATCAAAAACAGGTGTTGAAGAACAAGAAATTAAACGGTTATATGAGCAGGCAAATCAACTGTTTACTTCTTATAACTAATTAAGAGGAGTAAACATGCAAAATCAATGGATATATCTTGCTTGTTTTAGCTTATTTGGTATCGTGTTTATTCATCTTAGGTCTCTATTGTTGTTAATTGTTCTATTGTTTTTATTAGTGTATTTATCATTCAAAAATCGTAAACTTGCTATCGCTTGCTGTGTTTTATTTCTTGGATTTTCTATTTATTATCATCTGGTTAACAAAGAAAATAGGACAAGTATTTCGAATACACAGAACTATTTTCAAGGAAAGATTGTATCGCGGCCAGTCATAAATGGTGATCAGCTCCGGTTTATATTTAAATTAGAACAAGGAGAAAAGCTATATTTTACATATAAGCTTCAATCAGAAGAGGAAAAGGAACATTTTTCTCTTCTTCCCCCAAGACAATTTTGTGAATTTAAAGGTCATGTAACTCCACCGAAAGAAGTGCGTAATGACTACAGTTTTGACTTTAAACAATACTTATTCCGTCAACATATTCATTGGACTGTTGAACCTGAGAGCTTCTCAATGACACAATGTACCGATGAAGAAATAAACATGCTCGACTCTATTCACGTAAGAAGACATTCCTCCCTGACTTTTATAGAATCTTATTTCCCTACACCACTTAACGGATTTATCCAAGCGTTACTATTTGGAGAAAGAGGATTACTTGAAGAAGATACCTTGAAGTCTTATCAAGATTTAGGACTCGTCCATTTATTAGCGATTTCCGGAATGCATGTGAGTTTACTTTGTGCAGCTGCTTACATTCTTCTTGTTCGAATAGGGATGACAAAAGAGAAAACGATTTATACACTCATGCTCTTACTCCCGATTTATGTAATTTTTGCAGGAGGGGCACCTTCTGTTATCCGGGCTGCTATTATGACATTTCTCCTTCTTTTTAAGCTCAGGTTTCGAAACTTTCCACTTGCGGCATTAGATCTCATTAGTTTAGCTTTCCTTTTAATGGTCATAAAAAACCCTTATTATGTATTCCAAGCAGGATTTCAACTGTCATTTATTGTTACACTATCCTTAATCCTTTCTAGTAAGACCATTCTTCAAAGGTATTCGAGTTCAGTTGCTCAGATGTTATCCTCAAGTGTAGTTGCTCAAATAAGCTCCCTGCCTTTTGTGTTGTACCACTTTTACCAATTTTCGATTCTCAGTACACCTTTAAATATCCTCTATATCCCGATAATAACGTTTATTGTATTACCGATGAGTATGATTCTATTTTTCATTTCAATGATCTCAGCTGAAATAACAGATTACATTCTTCCTCTTTCAAATGAATTCCTTCTCTTGATTAATAAAGGAGCCAATCTCATTGCGGACAGCAAATGGCAACTCCTCGTCTTAGGTAGACCGAGTGGTATATTGCTGTTTATATATGCAATCGTGATTATCCTGACATTTGTGTTATGGGAGAAAAACCAATTGAAATTAAAAAAGACCTTTTTTCCTTTGATTCTCCTACTGTCTCTTCACTGGTTCCATCCATATTTATCGCCTAAGGGGGAGGTTACCTTCATTGATGTTGGCCAGGGTGATAGCATCTTACTTGAACTCCCATTTAGAAAAGGTGTTTATTTAATTGATACAGGGGGAAGTATTCCTTATGAGCAAGAAGAATGGAAAAAGAAGAAAGAACCATACTCAATTGGTGAAGATATAATCATTCCATATTTAAAAGGTAAAGGAATTAGAAAAATTGATAAATTAATTTTGACACACGGAGACCTTGATCATGCAGGGGAAGCCATTACATTATTGGAAAACATGAACGTATCTGAACTGGTCATTGGTGATTTTCACCACACTTCTAAATTTGAAGAAAAAATCATGAAAACAGCGGTCCGTGATTCAATTGAAGTGAAAAGAGTGAAAAAGGGTGATTCGTGGACAGTGTCGGGGCTTCCATTTAATGTACTATCGCCTGATCAACAATATAAGAACACAAATGAAGGGTCTATTGTGCTACATGCAATACTAGGAGGGCGTACATGGTTATTCACGGGAGATATTGAAGAAAAAGCAGAAAGAAACCTCATTGCAAACTATCCTAATTTAAAGGTAGATGTGTTAAAAATAGCACATCATGGCAGTCAGACGTCGACATCTGAAGAAGTGATTAAACAATTACAGCCCAAAGTTGCAATTATTTCTGTGGGTGTAGAAAATCGTTACAAGCATCCAAGTATAGATGTTCTAAACAGACTAAATGAACATGATATACAGGTGCTTCGGACCGATCACTTGGGTGCGATACGTTATACATTTTTTCCACATCAACTAGGAACCTTTCATTCAACACTTCCATACATTATGGTGAAAAGAACAAATGAAGAGCAATGAGAAATGCTTGTTGTTTCCGAAAATCGAGAGTAATACGTTAATCTCTTCTTTTCGACAAGAGGTAAATATATATCCTGTAAAGAGTGATTAATTAGCATTGAGCTTAATTAATAGCAACACGCAAAAAAGACATAAAAAAAAGAGACTGATGTCAGTCCCAATTTTTACGCAGCCACTAATTTAATTACGGTTGCAATGATAAATAAAGTCGCGAAGAAACCAAAAGATACGACAAACCCAATACCTGAATCAATTGCATCATTTCGTTTACTTTGGACATTTTGTTCAAATTCGTTCACTACAAACCCCTCCTCACATACAGTACTTAGTATAAGCTAAAGTATTAAAAAAATCTACACTCCTTACTCTTTCGTAACTAATATTTCAAAAAATAGATGAAAAATTACGTTTTAATAAAACCTCTTTTCTATACTGACAAGAGTTAACACAAATACAAGCACCCAAAGAAGTCCATAATATATGTACAAAGAAATATCGTTACAGAGTTGGATACCTGGGGCCAATTTTGTAACGTTAACATAAAAAAGGGGGTTGGCAAACGTGGCCAATTCCCTTTCTGCATATAGAAACAAATGTTGCAAACTGAGCTATTTCGTTCTACGATAAAGAAAGAATGAAAAAGGGAGTCAACGTTTATTATGAATTTAGACATACATAAAAAAGTGAAGTCCAAGCAACTTTCGCCCATTTACCTATTTTATGGGAAAGAGTCATACTTCATTGATGAACTAACGCAACTTATTATATCCAATACACTAAATGAGGAAGAACGAGATTTTAACCTTTCCTCGTATGACATGGAAGAAGTTCCGATCGATTTAGCTATAGAAGATGCTCAAACCTTACCGTTCTTCGGTGATAAAAGAATTGTTATTGCCAAGAATGCCGGGTTCTTAACCGGAGCAAAAGACAAGGAGAAAGTGGATCATACACTAAGCTTATTGGAAACATATATTCAGTCTCCATCTCCTTTTACAATTTTAATCGTCATCGTGAATGCTGAAAAGCTAGATGAACGAAAAAAAATCTCTAAACTTCTAAAAAAGGAAGCCGAAGTATTTGAAGCATCAATACCTGATGAAAAGTCAATGATACAATGGTTGAAAAATCAAGCAAAAGACATGAATGTATCTGTTACAGAAGAAGCCATTTTATTACTGTTACAATATGTACGTAATTCAGTTACTTTATGTGTACAAGAACTAAATAAAATGGCAACGTATGTAGGTAATGGAGGAGCCATTGACATAGAAACAGTCAGGCTGCTATCCTCAAAATCAATCGAGGATAATATATTTGAACTCGTTGACTGTGTGACGCAGGGAAGGGTATCTGAGGCAATGATCATTTTTCAGGATCTACTCAAACTGAATGAAGAACCAATCAAGATATTGTCGTTATTAACAGGACAATTCAGATTATTATTTCAAGTGAAGGAGCTTTCTTCAAAAGGATATGGACAGCAACAAATAGCCTCACATTTGAAGATTCACCCATTTCGTGTCAAACTAGCAATGCAAAAAGTTTCGCAGTTTTCTTCATCCACACTTTTAAAGGCTATTCATGAGCTTGCGGAGATGGACTATAAGATTAAAACAGGTCAGATTGATAAGAAACTGGCCATTGAGCTTTTTATATTAAAACAATAGGCTATTTTCTAAAACTTTGTTGCAATTCGCGTAATTATTCTGGGTGTATAACCATTTTTAGAAGCGAATTGTGGTTGGTTTAGAATAGAGCAACTCTCTTTATGTATAGTAGTAACTAGATACTAAGGTAAAAATCCGGCTTCCTGAGATTTCTACGAGAAAGCACAACAATCTATACGGAAACAGCCAAACAATAAAAAAACGATGACATGTGTCATCGTTTTTCCTTTTATTATGCGTTAGCTCCGTTAACTTTCTTAGTTAAACGAGACTTTTGACGAGCCGCAGCATTTTTATGGATAAGACCATTGCGAGCAGCTTTATCAAGCTTCTTGCTTGCCTCAACTAGTGCAGTCTTTGCATTGTCAAGATCGTTGTTTGCAACAAGTGCTTCTACGTTCTTAACAGCAGTACGCATTGCAGACTTAACAGAAGAGTTTTGTGCACGGTGCTCACTGCTTGTCTTAACACGCTTAATAGCAGATTTAATATTAGGCATTCGTTTCACCTCCCTAAAATGTAAACCGAGTTTTTAAAGCTCGATGTCCTTATTCATTCATTGGTTTTCAATGGTTGAAATACCAAAATACATTTTTTAGTCAGAAGTTTTTTCGTAAAAAGACTTAGTAACTGTTAAGTTTTTTCTAAGAAAACTCTGAAGTTAGAACAAGTGATATTTTATCAAACGATGGCTATAATTGCAATACATGTTTCGATGAAGTTCGTGTTTTACAACGAGAAAGAATCGTAAAGAGTGAATGAATCTATATCCTCATGGAAAAACTATGTAAATAACAGTGAAAAGTGGATGAGCTTTATCAATTAAAAAAAGCTGATAATCAAACACTAATCTACCAGGGGGGAAATAAAATGAGTGAACTAGATTTAAGTATGTATTCAATTAGAACAGACCTTGCTGTCGAAGCAAGAGAAATGGTCGTAGAAGAAAATCAAAAAAAGCAAGAACAAGCCTCTGATCAAATAGAAGGCGTCATTATAAAGGAACGTGATGTAAGAGGTGTCAAAATATCTTCAGTAGAAATTACGGAATCCGGTGCCCAAACAATCGGCAAGAAGAAAGGCAAATATGTTACGTTAGAAGTACAAGGGATTCGTCAAAAAGATAGTGAACTTCAACAGGTGGTTGAAGAGGTATTCGCCAAAGAAATGTCGTCCTTTATTAAACAATTAGGCATCTCAGATGATGCAAGTTGTTTAGTCGTTGGTCTGGGGAATTGGAATGTTACTCCTGATGCATTAGGACCTATGGCCGTAGAAAATCTATTAATCACAAAACACTTATTTGCATTACAGCCTGAAAATGTTGCAGAAGGCTTTCGTTCAGTGAGTGCAATCTCACCTGGTGTGATGGGCATAACGGGTATAGAGACTAGTGATATTATCCATGGTGTAATTGAAAAAACAAAACCAGACTTTGTGATTGCAATTGATGCATTAGCTGCTCGTTCTATTCAACGAGTAAACTCAACCATCCAGATATCTGATTCTGGTATTCATCCAGGTTCTGGTGTAGGGAATAAGCGTAAAGAGCTGAGTCAGGAAACGCTGGGTATTCCGGTAATTGCGATTGGAATTCCGACAGTTGTTGATGCTGTCTCTATTACTAGCGATACCATAGATTTTATCTTGAAGCATTTTGGTAGAGAAATGAAAGAGGGGAATCGACCATCTAGGGCGTTGGCTCCAGCTTCCATGACATTCGGTGGGAAACGTCAATTTACGGAAGAAGACCTACCTGAAGAGAAGGATCGTTCAACCTTCTTAGGTCTTATCGGAACACTTCAAGAGGATGAAAAAAGAAAACTCATTCATGAGGTATTAGCACCAATTGGACATAATTTAATGGTTACACCAAAGGAAGTCGATACATTTATAGAAGATATGGCGAATGTCATTGCAGGTGGCTTAAACGCTGCACTTCACCATGAGGTAGACCAAGATAATTATGGGTCTTATACACATTAATACGTAAAAATATATAAAAAATGGTTCTACTTCTAAATGCTTGTTCATAATAATTAAGTAGACAAGCTTTTTGAGGAGTGGAACCATGAACTTAAATAAACAACAGGGGATGATGGTCTCCTTAAATGGGACAAGCATTAAAAAGGTGATCCTTGCATTTGCATTTTGTTTGATTACTGTATTTACATTAACAGGTTTATTAACAACGCTAAAACCAGAATATAGAATATCTTCTTCTTCTGTTCATTCGATTACAAATAGTTTTGCTGAAAGCTCATTGATTTTCTTACTAGGTCAAGAAAATCGTTATTTCCTACAAGGCGTTCCTGAAGGACAAGTTATGCCGAAATATTCTTCCGTTCTTTTTCAAAGGGCTACTAGTATTAATCCAGATGACCCACGAAGCTTACTAGGCGGAGAGTTACCTGGTTTTAAAGTGTATGATGGTGAACTGCTCGTGGCAGGAGACGGGACAAATTATACAACGATGCCAATGGAATCAGCTCCACCAATGGATGTACTTCTAGCAGAGCGAGAAGCAGCAGTTCAAAATTTACAAAGCATGGACAAGCTTGATGATAAAGAAAAACCGGTTCCTCCTGTAACAAGTACAGGAAAAGATGTTGTTTTTATTTATCACACACATACGCGTGAGTCGTTCTTACCATTATTAAAAGGTGTAACAAATCCGAATGAAGCCTATCATTCAACAGCTAACATCACGTTAGTTGGAGAAAAATTATCACAAGAACTAGAAGAACGAGGAATTGGGACAAGTCTTGATAAAACAGACTTCACCGGTATTTTGAATCAGAAAGGGTTAAAGTATTCAAGATCATATGATGCGTCAAGACCTATTGTTGAGAGTGCAATGGCTCAAAATAAAGATATTCAATTTTTATTCGATCTACACCGTGACTATCAGAGAAAAGAAGTTACAACAGCCACGATAAATGGACAAGCATATGCACGAATATTTTTCGTCATTGGTGGAGAACATGCAAAGTATAAAGAAAATTTTAAATTAGCTGAAGATCTCCATAATTCGTTGCAAAAGAAATACCCAGGGTTGAGTCGTGGAATTACAACGAAACAAGGACCAGGAACAAACGGTAAGTTTAATCAAGATTTATCAGAGAATGCACTCGTAATTGAATTTGGTGGAGTAGATAATACGATAGAGGAATTAAATGCAACAGCAACAGCTGTGGCGGATGTATTTAGTGAATACTATTGGGAAGCAGAAAAGGTAAATGGTTCTGCTCAGTAGAAAAAGGTGTGAATATCATGATTAAATTTACGTTGAAATTTGCCCTATTACTTACCTTTGTAGCCATTTGTATACTGTCAGGTATGCAAATGGCTAATAACGGTATTAGAGAAATGAAAGGGTATGATGACCCCGAGTTTCAAGGAGCATTTCATATATCCGAGGGACATGAGGGAGAATTAGAAGCGGCCTTGCTCGGAGAAAGAGTAACAAGTCATGATATAAGAGTGAAACAAGAAAAACTGGAGCAGCTAGAAGCATTTAACTTTTTCTCTTCGTTAGGAAGTAAGTTTGCAGACATAACTGCTTCTCTTTTCCAAAAGCTAATGGATGCTTTGCCTTAGGTAAATGAATACTAATTAGAAAACCTGTTACTGATAGAGTACAGGTTTTCTGCGTTAAGAAAGAAACAGCATAGCTTCGTGATGGTGCTCGATAGCTTCTTGAAATCTTTGAGTAGGATTCGCCGAAAAACTGATAGGGTAGTTGAAATATGAATTTTTTAGTTAGTATTATGATAAGTTCGCCGAAAGTATTAGGGTTTTCGCCGAATTCTGTCCATGAATCGCCGAATAATAATAAAGTTTCGCCGAATTGCATTGTATTTTGTTCGAAACAACAGAGTAATCGCCGAAAACTGATCAAATTGATAATGGAAAAAGTTCAATGAAGACGAAAACCTGCTATAAACAATGAATTCGAACATTAATAGACAGGAATTTGGTTTCGAAAACGTCTCTAAACTTGCCAATATAGATTTTTGAAGTCGTCCTGACGTACATACTGTAAACTTCTATGACATTACAAGAATAATGATTGTATCTTAAACGTAGTTTTCATTGAATCTTGCAAATTGTATTGCTATAATCAAATCTAGTGTATTGGTAGTAATGTAGGAGTGATAAATTATGAGTAGTGAAGATAGACTAAAACGACAATCAAGTATTCGAAATTTTTCTATCATTGCTCACATTGACCATGGTAAGTCAACGTTAGCTGACCGTATTTTAGAAAAGACGAGTGCCTTAACAGCTCGTGAAATGAAAGATCAGTTATTAGATTCTATGGACTTAGAGCGTGAACGAGGAATCACAATCAAACTAAATGCTGTTCAATTACAATATAAAGCGAAGGATGGGAATGAATACATCTTTCATTTAATTGATACCCCAGGACATGTTGACTTTACCTATGAAGTTTCACGAAGCTTAGCTGCTTGTGAAGGTGCTGTATTGGTAGTCGATGCAGCTCAAGGTATTGAAGCTCAAACGTTAGCAAACGTTTATTTAGCTATTGATAATGATTTAGAAATTGTACCAGTCATCAATAAAATTGATTTGCCTAGTGCTGAACCTGAACGTGTTCGCCAAGAAATCGAAGATGTAATAGGTCTAGATGCTTCAGAGGCTGTACTTGCATCTGCGAAGGCAGGTATCGGCATAGAGGACATTCTAGAGCAGGTAGTGGAAAAGGTACCTGCGCCTCAAGGGGATCCAGATGCTCCTTTAAAGGCACTTATTTTTGACTCTTTGTATGATCCATATCGTGGAGTCGTGTTATACATCCGTATCGTTGATGGAACTGTAAAGGTTGGCGATAAAATCAAAATGATGGCAACTGGAGCAGAGTTTGAGGTTAATGAGGTAGGTGTATTCACACCTAAGGCCACAATGAAAAACGAATTAACAGTCGGTGATGTTGGGTTCCTGACAGCTGCTATTAAAAATGTTGCTGACACCCGTGTTGGTGATACGATTACGAATGCGAAAAACGGAGCAACAGAACCACTTCCTGGTTACCGTAAGTTAAACCCTATGGTATTCTGTGGTTTATATCCAATTGACTCAGCTCGTTTTAATGACTTGCGTGAAGCGTTAGAAAAGCTGCAACTAAATGATGCAGCACTACAATTCGAGCCTGAAACATCTCAAGCGCTAGGATTTGGTTTTAGATGTGGATTTTTAGGGTTGCTTCACATGGAAATTATTCAGGAACGTATTGAACGTGAATTCAAAATTGATTTAATTACAACTGCACCAAGTGTTATTTATCATGTTGAGCTGACAGATGGAGAAGAGTTGAAAATTGATAACCCATCTGATATGCCAGACCAACAGAAAATTGCCAAAGTTGAGGAACCGTATGTGAAAGCTACGATGATGGTTCCGAATGATTACGTTGGTGCTGTTATGGAACTGTGTCAAGGGAAGCGTGGTAACTTCATAGACATGCAATACCTAGATGAAAATCGAGTAAGCATCGTATATGAAATTCCATTAGCAGAAATTGTGTATGACTTCTTTGACCAGTTAAAGTCCAATACAAAGGGATATGCTTCATTTGATTATGAACTAATTGGCTATAAAGAATCTAAGCTTGTTAAGATGGACATACTTCTTAACGCTGAACAAGTGGATGCTTTATCCTTCATCGTTCACCGTGACTCAGCATATGAGCGTGGGAAGGTGATAGTTGAGAAGCTTAAGGAACTGATTCCTAGACAGCAGTTCGAAGTTCCGATTCAAGCAGCAATTGGTCAAAAAATTGTAGCTCGTTCTACCATTAAAGCTATGCGTAAAAATGTATTAGCAAAATGTTATGGTGGAGACATCTCACGTAAACGTAAGCTATTAGAGAAGCAAAAAGAAGGTAAAAAGCGCATGAAGCAAGTTGGTTCTGTTGAAGTACCACAAGAAGCGTTCATGGCCGTTCTCCGAATGGACGATACAAATAAATAATTGTACAAATAGATAAACGACAGAATACCGCAGACCCCTGCGGTATTTTATTTACAACGGAACTTATTCTAAAAATAGAAAGCAGTGTTGAAAAATGATACAAGCAGCATACATCCACATTCCTTTCTGTCATCAAATCTGTCATTATTGTGATTTCAATAAGGTCTTCTTTAAAGGGCAGCCGGTCGATGATTACCTTAACTATCTGGAACGTGAGATAAAGAATACACTAATCGAGAACCCGACAACTCGTTTAAATACGATTTTTATTGGTGGAGGAACACCAACATCGCTTGATGAAAAACAACTTGAAAAGCTACTTTCAATGATAAGGTTACATTTGCCTTTTGATGAGAATGATGTGGAGTATACAATTGAAGCGAATCCAGGTGATCTTACAGCCCAAAAGCTAGCGGTGTTAAAAGATGGAGGAATAAACCGATTAAGTGTAGGTGTACAATCCTTTAATGATGAGCTTTTGAAGAAGATTGGAAGAACGCATAGAGCAGAGGATGTAATAAAAGGGATTGAGTTATCAAAGCAAGTAGGTTTTCAGAATGTTAGTATTGATTTAATTTATAGTTTGCCAAATCAAACGTTACAGGACTTTAACGATACATTAAGTAAGGCATTTTCGTTAGAACTTCAACATTTCTCTGCTTATTCTCTTATTATTGAACCCAAAACAGTGTTCTATAATCTCATGAGAAAAGGAAATCTTCCATTACCATCTCATGAAACAGAAGCGAAAATGTATGAATTACTTATGGATGAGATG
Organism: Bacillus sp. BGMRC 2118; assembly: GCA_008364785.1. Lineage (GTDB taxonomy): Bacteria > Bacillota > Bacilli > Bacillales > SA4 > Bacillus_BS. Next base: position 426,029 of record VTTJ01000002.1, read on the forward strand.
CAACGCCACGGATATCACCAATATGAAATCAGTAATTTCTCCAAAGAAGGCTATGAGAGTAGACATAACCTTACGTATTGGAATAACGAAGATTATTATGGATTTGGAGCAGGAGCCCACAGCTACATCAAAGGATCTAGAAATGCAAATGCAGGACCATTGAAAAAGTATATGAGCCTCATCGATGAGAATGGGATTTCTCAAGTGGAGTCACATCAAGTTACAGAGAGAGAAAAAATGGAGGAAGAGCTTTTTCTTGGTTTAAGAAAAGCAGAAGGTGTATCATTTTCATCCTTTGAACAAAAGTTCGGCAAACGTATGGAGGATATGTTCGGTACACAATTAGAAGAAAACAAGAATAGAGGATTACTTACGACAAGTGAAAATCGAGTTTTTCTAACTAGACAAGGTAAATTGCTGGGTAACGAGGTTTTTCAAACATTTCTTGGTGTTTAATTGTAATCGGAGTTGCTAAATTATTGACATCAAAAAAAAGATTTGTTACTTTATTAAGTAGATTTAGCACTCGAACTAGATGAGTGCTAACAGAGGTGATAATGGATGTTAACTGATCGTCAGCTATTAGTACTACAAGTAATTATTGATGATTTTATCCGTTCAGCCCAACCAGTTGGCTCTAGAACATTGTCCAAAAAGAGTGAAATTACGTTTAGTTCTGCTACGATACGTAATGAGATGGCTGATCTTGAGGAATTAGGTTTTCTTGAAAAAACGCATACTTCCTCTGGAAGAGTTCCTTCAGAAAAAGGTTATCGTTTTTATGTTGACCATCTATTGGCGCCGCAGAAGGTAAAGAAGGATGATTTATTTCGGATACAATCAGTATTTGCTGAACATATTTTTGAAATGGAGAAGATTGTTCAAAAATCAGCTCAAATATTATCTGATATAACAAATTACACATCAATTGTACTTGGACCAGAAGTGAATAATAACCGACTGAAACAAATTCAGATTGTACCGTTAAGTTCTACAACGGCAGTGACCATCATCGTAACGGATACTGGACATGTAGAGCATAGACCACTAACAATTCCAAAAAATATCGAGCTATCAGATATTGAAAGACTAGTTAATATATTAAACGGCAGGTTAGCAGGTGTGCCGCTAGTTGACTTACAGGACAAAATTTACAAGGAAGTAGCAACAGTTCTGAAAGAAAACATTAAGAGCTACGAACAGCTCCTAGGTGCAATCCAAATGCAAGAAACCTTTGCTTTGCCAAAGTCTGAGAAGATATTCTATGGTGGTAAAACAAATATGCTGTCTCAGCCAGAGTTTCATGATGTGACTAAAGTTCGTTCTCTTCTAAATGTCATAGAACAAGAAAACGAAATATATAATCTTCTTCGCCCAAAAGGAGCAGGAATCCACATTACGATTGGGAAAGAAAACCAAAATGTCGCAATGGAAGAATGCAGTTTGATAACAGCCACATACTCGTTTGGTAATGAACAACTAGGAACAATCGCACTTTTAGGTCCAACAAGAATGGAGTATTCGAGAGTCGTAAGTCTTCTTGGAATTCTTTCTAGTGACCTTACAAAAGTACTTGAAAAATGGTATCAAAATTAGAATGATTGTGCACAATACTAAAGTTTTTGAGATTTAGGAGGTTTTCCTCCTTACATAGTAAACGGAAGTACCTTTAAGGGAGGTGAAACTAGTGACTAACGAAAAAGACATAGTAGAAGAAGTAGCAACTGAAGTTGAAAATGAGCAAGTGGAAGGTACAACAGCCGATACGAACTCAGAGGAACAACTACATAGTGAGTCAGTAGAGGAATTGGATGAATTAACACTTGCCTTAAATAAGGTAAAAGAATTAGAAACTGCACTTGATGAAAATGAGAACAAATTATTAAGATTGCAGGCTGATTTTGATAACTACCGTCGCCGCGTTAGACTTGATCAGAAAGCTGCTGAAAAATATAGAGCACAGAGCCTGGTTTCTGATATATTACCTTCTCTTGATAATTTTGAGAGAGCACTTAAGGTCGAGACAAATGATGAACAAATGAAGTCTCTTCTGCAAGGAATGGAAATGGTATACAAAGGGTTAATAGAAGCCGTGAAAAAAGAAGGCGTGGAGATTATTGAATCAGTAGGACAACAATTTGATCCTCATTTACATCAGGCAGTTATGCAAGTCGATGAACCAAATGTTGAATCGAATGTAATTGTTGAAGAGTTCCAAAAAGGATATAAATTAAAAGATCGAGTAATCAGACCATCTATGGTTAAGGTAAATCAATAGGAAAAATGAGGAGGCAAAACAAATGAGTAAAATTATTGGTATTGACTTAGGAACAACAAACTCATGTGTAGCTGTTTTAGAAGGTGGAGAGCCAAAGGTTATCCCGAATCCTGAAGGAAACCGTACGACTCCATCTGTAGTTGCATTCAAAAATGGCGAGCGCCAAGTTGGGGAAGTAGCGAAACGACAATCAGTAACAAACCCAAACACAATTATCTCAGTTAAGCGTCATATGGGTACTAGCCATAAGGTTGAAGTAGAAGGTAAGGAATATACACCACAAGAAGTATCCGCTATGATTCTTCAATACTTAAAATCTTATGCAGAAGATTATTTAGGGGAGCCAGTAACAAAGGCTGTTATTACAGTTCCAGCTTATTTCAATGATGCTGAGCGACAAGCTACAAAGGATGCCGGTAAAATTGCTGGTCTTGAAGTTGAACGTATTATTAACGAGCCGACTGCTGCAGCTTTAGCATACGGTTTAGATAAGACGGATGAAGATCAAACAATCCTCGTTTATGACTTAGGTGGAGGAACTTTTGACGTTTCAATCCTGGAACTAGGCGATGGAGTATTCGAAGTGAAGGCGACTGCAGGGGATAACCGTCTTGGTGGAGATGACTTTGACCAAGTGATTATCGACTATTTAGTAGCTGAATTTAAGAAGGAAAACGGCATTGATTTATCAAAAGATAAAATGGCAATGCAACGTTTAAAGGATGCAGCTGAGAAAGCTAAGAAGGACCTTTCAGGTGTTACGACGACTCAAATTTCATTACCGTTCATAACAGCTGGTGAAGCAGGACCACTTCATTTAGAGGTATCACTATCACGTGCTAAGTTTGATGAAATTTCTGCAGATTTAGTGGAAAGAACAATGGGACCAGTACGTCAAGCATTATCTGATGCAGGTTTATCAGCAAGTGAACTTGATAAGGTTATTCTTGTTGGTGGTTCAACTCGTATTCCTGCAGTTCAAGAAGCAATCAAAAAGGCTACTGGTAAAGAACCACACAAAGGTGTAAACCCGGATGAAGTAGTAGCACTAGGTGCTTCTATTCAAGGTGGAGTGATCACTGGTGATGTGAAGGATGTTGTTCTTCTTGACGTAACACCTCTATCACTTGGTATCGAGACAATGGGAGGAGTATTTACGAAATTAATTGACCGTAATACAACAATCCCAACTAGTAAGTCACAAGTATTTTCTACTGCTGCTGACAACCAGCCAGCTGTAGACATTCATGTACTTCAAGGTGAACGCTCAATGGCTGCTGATAACAAGACATTAGGTCGTTTCCAACTTAATGACATTCCACCAGCACCAAGAGGGGTTCCACAAATCGAAGTTACGTTTGATATTGATAAAAACGGTATCGTAAACGTTCGTGCAAAAGACTTAGGAACAAACAAAGAACAGTCTATTACGATTAAATCTTCTACAGGATTATCTGATGAAGAAGTAGAACGTATGGTGAAAGATGCAGAGGCAAATGCTGAAGCAGATAAGAAGCGTAAGGAAGAAGTAGACCTGCGTAATGAAGCAGACCAACTAGTGTTCACAACTGAAAAAACACTAAAAGATCTAGAAGATAAAGTATCAGAAGATGAGAAAAAGAAAGCAGAAGAAGCGAAGGATGCGTTAAAAGCTGCAATTGAAAGTAACAATCTTGATGATATTCGTACAAAGAAGGACGAACTACAAGAAATTGTGCAGCAACTATCCGTTAAGCTATATGAAGAAGCTGCGAAGCAAGCACAGGCAGCACAAGGTGCAGATACTACAGCAGATGGCAAAAAAGACGACAATGTTGTAGATGCAGAGTTTGAAGAAGTAAAGGACGATAAGTAATAAGTACAGAAAGTCAAAGTCAGGCCTGTCTTGGCTTTGACTTTTTCTTTTGAACCGTATGTAACAGGGAGAATTGTAATCAAACAACTTAAAGAAATTTGATGAATATAAATTGCTCACTTAATTTGATTAGTGATACAATAAAGTTTATGTGAAAGTGGGAGTCTATCTTCCAGAAGAATAATGGGAGTGGAAAAGACATGAGTAAACGAGATTATTACGAGGTACTTGGAGTTAGTAAAGGTGCAACGAAAGATGAGATAAAAAAAGCATACCGAAAGCTTTCAAAGCAGTACCACCCAGATATTAATAAAGAACCCGATGCAGCTGAGAAATTCAAAGAAATATCGGAAGCAAATGAAGTATTAAGTGACGAACAAAAGCGTGCTCAATACGACCAGTTTGGTCATACAGATCCAAATCAAGGCTTTGGTGGATTTGGAGGCGGTGGAGGCGGTTTCGGCGGCTTTGAGGATATTTTTGAGACGTTCTTTGGCGGCGGTGGTCGCAGAAGGGATCCAAATGCTCCAAGACAAGGTGCTGACCTTCAGTATACGATGACACTAAATTTTGAAGAAGCGGTATTTGGAAAAGAGACAACAATTGAGATACCGAGAGAAGAATCTTGTGATACATGTCATGGTTCAGGTGCAAAACCAGGGACAAAGCCACAAACATGTTCACATTGTAATGGTTCTGGTCAGCTAAATGTTGAACAAAATACGCCTTTTGGTAGAATTGTTAACCGTCGTGTATGTAATCATTGTAATGGTACAGGAAAGATGATTACTGATAAATGTTCAACATGTAGTGGAACGGGTCGAGTTAAAAAGCATAAGAAGATTAGCGTTAAGATTCCAGCAGGTGTGGACGATGGCCAACAACTCCGCGTCACAGGACAAGGGGAAGCGGGTATTAACGGTGGACCTTCTGGTGATTTATACGTTGTATTCCGTGTAAGATCACACGAATTCTTTGAGCGTGACGGAGATGACATCTATTGTGAAATGCCACTTACGTTTGCACAAGCTGCACTAGGTGATGAAATTGAAGTGCCAACTCTGCATGGAAAAGTAAAACTAAAGATTCCAGCAGGGACTCAATCGGGAACAAGATTCCGTTTACGTGGTAAAGGTGTACCGAATGTTCGTGGTTACGGTCAAGGTGACCAGCATATTGAGGTGCGTGTAATCACACCAACGAAATTGTCAGATGAGCAAAAGGAGCTACTCCGAAGCTTTTCTGAACTGAGCGGGACAGGAACACCTGATGAACAACATGATAGTTTCTTTGCTAAGGTAAAACGTGCCTTTAAAGTTGATTAAATGAATGGAGCTGGTAGGGATGAAATGGTCTGAAATAAGTATTCATACATCAAATGAAGCAGTAGAACCGATCTCAAATATTTTACACGAGGCAGGTGCCAGTGGAGTTGTTATTGAGGACCCAGAAGAATTACGAAAAGAGAGAGAGCAAGTCTTCGGAGAAATCTACCAGCTCAATCCAGATGATTACCCGGAAGAAGGAGTAATTGTGAAAGCCTACCTACCGGAAACAAGCTTTCTAGCTGAAACAGTCGATGAAATTAAGGAAGCCATCAACAGCTTAGTTACCTTTAACATCGACATCGGTCATAACAAGGTATCCATTAGTGAAGTGAATGAGGAAGAATGGGCAACAGCTTGGAAAAAATATTACCATCCTGTTAAAATATCTGAGAAGTTTACCATTGTTCCAACTTGGGAGACATATGAAAAGGTTCATAGTGATGAATTGATTATAGAATTGGACCCAGGTATGGCCTTCGGGACAGGTACTCATCCTACAACAGTTATGTGCATTCAGGCGTTAGAGAAAACAGTAAAAGCTGGGGATTCTATCATCGATGTTGGAACAGGGTCAGGTGTATTAAGTATAGCTGCGGCTTTGCTAGGTGCTAAGGAGATCCGTGCTTTTGACTTGGATGAGGTTGCTGTCAATTCTGCAAAAATGAACATTGAATTAAATAAAGTACAACATGTGGTTGAGGTCTCCCAAAATAATCTACTTCATGATGTAAATGGTGCAGTGGATGTTATTGTAGCAAATATCCTTTCTGAAATTATTCTTCTTTTCGTAGAAGATGCGTTCAACTTAGTAAAACCAGGCGGGTATTTCATCACTTCGGGAATCATTCAGCCGAAAAAGCAAGAAGTAAAAACAGCATTATTAGAAGCAGGCTTTGAAATACATGAAACCTTAACGATGGAAGATTGGGTATCATTTATCGCAAGAAGACCTTAAAATTAATTGCAGGGGATGGCAACTATGCTATTCCTCTTTTCATTCTTTTGAAGAAGGTGACAACATGCAAAGATATTTTCTATCAAATTCACAGTTTCAAGATGAGACAATTACAATAATGGGGGAAGATGCACACCATATCATTCGTGTAATGAGAATGGAAGAGGGATCTCAAATATATTGCTGTAATGAAGAGGGAAGAACTGCGATTGCAGAGATTACGAATTTTACCAATGATGCTGTTACACTTCATATTGTAAAATGGATAGAGGAATCTAAAGAACTTCCTATTCAGGTAAGTATTGCGAGTGGGCTGCCTAAAGGGGATAAGCTCGAGCTCATTATTCAAAAGGCAACAGAGCTTGGTGCTCATATGTTTGTCCCTTTTAATGCTGCCCGTTCAATTGTGAAGTGGGATGAAAAAAAGGGTAATAAGAAAGTAGAACGATGGGAAAAGATTGCAAAGGAAGCTGCCGAGCAATCTCATCGAAGTGTTGTCCCTTCGGTAATAAAACCCATTTCATTTGATTCTTTACTAAATGAAAGTATAAATTATGATTATAAAATAGTTGCATACGAAGAAGTGGCAAAGTCAGGAGAAATGTCTCGCTTTGCGAATATGTTGACCAATGTGAAACCAGGAGATTCTATTCTTGCTGTTTTTGGACCTGAAGGTGGATTAACAGACAAGGAAGTAGCACGACTTGAGGAAAATGGTTTCATCACATGTGGACTAGGCCCACGTATTCTTAGAACAGAGACTGCTCCTCTATACGTTTTATCAGCAATTTCGTATCACTTTGAACTACAAGGAGTGGAGTAAATATGCCTACAGTGGCTTTTCATACATTAGGGTGTAAAGTAAATCATTATGAAACAGAAGCAATTTGGCAATTATTTAAAGAAAACGGCTATGAAAGAACAGAGTTCGAGCAAACATCAGATGTGTATGTCATTAATACATGTACGGTTACAAATACTGGAGATAAAAAAAGTCGTCAAGTGATTAGACGAGCTGTTAGAAAAAACCCAGATGCAGTCATCTGTGTAACTGGTTGTTATGCTCAAACTTCTCCAGCTGAAATAATGGCAATCCCAGGTGTTGATATTGTAGTTGGGACACAAGATCGTGTGAAAATGCTTGAATATATTGAGCAATTCAAACAAGAACGTCAGCCGATTAATGGTGTCGGTAACATTATGAAAACAAGAGTTTACGAGGAATTAGAGGTTCCAGCATTCACTGATCGTACACGTGCTTCACTTAAAATACAAGAAGGCTGCAATAACTTCTGTACATTTTGTATTATCCCATGGGCTCGTGGCTTAATGCGTTCTCGTGATCCAAAGGAAGTCATTAAGCAGGCACAGCAATTAGTAGATGCAGGATACAAGGAAATTGTCTTAACGGGTATTCATACTGGTGGATATGGTGAAGACATGAAGGACTATAACCTTGCGATGCTTCTAAGAGAACTTGATGAGAAGGTAGTAGGGCTGAAGCGAATCCGTATATCGTCAATTGAAGCAAGTCAAATTACAGATGAAGTAATTGATGTACTTGATAAATCATCAAAGGTTGTTCGTCATCTTCATATCCCACTTCAGTCTGGTTCTGATACAGTACTAAAAAGAATGCGTCGAAAGTATACGATGGAGTTCTTCGCAGAACGTCTGCAAAAACTTCACGCAGCCTTACCTGGACTAGCTGTAACATCTGATGTAATAGTTGGCTTCCCAGGTGAGACAGAAGAAGAATTCATGGAAACATACAACTTTATCAAAGAACATGGATTTTCTGAACTACATGTATTCCCTTATTCAAAACGTACAGGAACTCCTGCCGCTAGAATGGAAGACCAAGTTGATGAAGATGTGAAAAATGAACGTGTACACCGTTTGATTTCTCTATCGGATCAACTGGCGAAACAGTATGCTTCTAGATTTGAAGGTGAAGTGTTGGAAGTCATACCTGAAGAGAAGTTTAAAGACGAGCCATCACGTCAGTTATATGTAGGATATACAGATAATTACTTAAAGGTTGTTTTCCCAGCAACAGAAGAAATGGTTGGGGAAATTGTTAAAGTGAAAATAGAAAAAGCTGGTTATCCATATAATGAAGGACAATTTGTACGAGTTATGGAACAGCATGAATTGTTAGATAGCGAGAAAGTAAAAATTAGCTCATAAGTCCCCAAAGTTGGGGGCTTTTTTCTATACTAATGGCAACAAAATTTTAGATAAGAGCCTTCTACTTAGAATACTGTGGAATAATGATAACAGTATTTGGTTCGAAGATTTAAATAAAATCATGGGTATAAACCTACTAAATGTACAATACTATTCATGAAAAAATGTAATGTATTTTATTGTGTATCATGTTATGATAAGAGAGGTACGTACAACTAAAAGCGGGGGTATACATAATGTCAAAAGATGTAGCAAAAATGATAGATCATACACTTCTAAAGGCTGATGCAACATTATCTGAAATTGAGAAGCTATGTGCAGAGGCAAGAGAATATAACTTTGCGTCTGTTTGTGTAAATCCAACATGGGTGAAAACAGCAGCAGAACAATTAAAAGGATCAGGTGTAGATACTTGTACAGTTATCGGATTTCCATTAGGAGCAACGACTTCTGCTACAAAAGCATTTGAAACGACTAATGCAATTGAAAATGGAGCAACTGAGGTTGATATGGTTATTAATATCGGTGCCCTGAAGGACAAGAAAGATGATGTCGTTGAAGCTGATATTCGTGCAGTTGTGGAAGCAGCTAAAGGAAAAGCGTTGGTAAAAGTCATTATTGAAACTGCGCTATTAACAGAGGAAGAAAAAGTAAGAGCTTGTAAATTATCTGTATCTGCAGGAGCAGACTTTGTGAAAACGTCAACTGGCTTTTCTACTGGTGGAGCAACATTAGCTGACATCAAACTAATGAGAGAAACAGTTGGACCTGACATTGGAGTAAAGGCATCAGGTGGAGTTAGAGATGCAGAAGCAGCATTTGGTCTAATTGATGCTGGTGCAACTAGAATTGGAGCTAGCTCAGGAATTGCGATCGTGAAGGGTGAAACTGGAACATCAAGTTATTAATGGTAGGAAGAAAGTGTTAAAATCAATCTGATTTTAACACTTTTTTTTTGCAACAAATAAAGCTGTACATAGAAGTAATCAGTGCTAGCTTCTTCAGTGAGGGTTAAAATTTTTCTTCAAATTTGTGGTTGACCTCTACGTTACGTCATGGTTTACAGTAGGAACTAAGGGGGGCTTATTAATGGGTATGTTTGTAAAGGAAGTAGCTGATTTAGTAGGGATTAGTGTGCGCACACTTCACCACTACGATGACATTGGCTTGCTTTCACCTGATCAGGTAACAGAAGCGGGTTATCGCTTATATTCAACTGATAATCTCGAAATGCTGCAGCAAATATTATTTTTTAAAGAACTTGGCTTTCCATTAAAAAAAATTAAAGAGATTATTACAGACCCCACTTTTAATAAACGAGAAGCATTAGAGTTACATCGTGATTTACTTCTAGAAAAGAGAAAACGGCTCGACATCATGATCAAGACCATTAATAAAACGATTAAACATACGGAAGGGGAAATTTATATGAGTAATCAAGAGAAATTTGAAGGATTTAACTTTCAATCAAACCCATATGAAGAGGAAGCAAGAAAGCGTTATGGCAATAAAGCAGTTGATGAATCTAACAAGAAGATTGAAAGTCTATCTAGCGATGAACAAAGGGAACTAGGAGATGCAATTAATGAGACATACCGTAAACTAGCAGCGTTAAGAAATGACTCTCCTGAATCAAAACAGTCACAAGCTGCTATTGAAGAGTGGTACCATCAGTTAAACAAGATGGGGAATTATTCCTTTGAGGCATTCAAGGGTTTAGGTCAATTGTATGTCCAAGATGAGAGATTTACAAAAAATATTGACCAATTTGGTGAAGGATTAGCAATGTTTATGTGCAAAGCAATGGAATTCTATGCTGATCGTAAGTTGAGAGAGAAGTAAAAATCAAGTAGGAAAATGCAGTGAAGATGAACGGATACTAAAAACATCATAAAAGATAGTAGAATAGGCTTCTTGGAGAAACAAAATCTGCAAGAATATACTGAATTTAATGAGGACCGATTTACCAAGCAATTTTGGTTTAATGACGGTGATAGTAATGTATTGTATTGAACTTTAAAATGAATCAAGCATTTCCTAAGAATAAGCATCCTGGGATAAATGTATTTTTTTTAAGTGATAGAGGGAGAAGGTCTCTTTACGATTTCAAATGTAGAAGCATATGCTGTTAAAAATGACGTCATCATTTTTACTGGTAATGAAGTGTTTTCATTCGTCAATTTTAGCTTAGCGCATACTAGTTAATATGTTGTTTTAAATAAACTGCTAAATAACGACGTACCGAAGAATAGTGCGAAAAAAAGAGGGGAGCACCCCTCTTTTTTGTATCTTATTAAAGAATAATGGAAGTGAAATCATGTTGAACAGGTTGTTAAGGCGGCTGCTCTTAGCATTTTCTCCAGAATTATACTTTATGGACTCGAATGACAAAGTTAGATAAAGCGTTGATAAAGGGCAATGCAAGAATCGAACAAATCACATTAAAAATTACACTTGCGTGAGCGAGTTGCAAATCTAAGGAAGTGGTTAAATATTCTACCGTCATTGATAGCTGTGAGATAAACGGAATGAACAGTAGTACACCGAACACATTAAGCCAAATATGTGCATATGCTGTCCTTTTTGCATCGATATTTGCACCAAAGCTTGCAAACAAGGCTGTTACACACGTTCCAATATTTGAACCGAGCATGATTGCAATACCTCCTTCAATCGTAAGAAGGTGATTATGTAAAAAACCCATTGCAATTCCAATTACTGCAGAGCTTGAATGAATAAGTGCGGTTAATACCGTCCCCATTCCAATTCCAACAAGGGTACTGTTATTTGTAAAGAGTAAGATGGTTTCCACGAACGAATAGGTGTACAATGATGCCGATAATGAAGCAAAGCCTTTCATGGCTACAAATATACTACCTAACCCTAAAAAAGTTGTACCAAGAGAGAAAAAAATTTTTCTAGGTATTAATAATAAGATAAAACCTAACAATACTATGGGAACAGCTGCATCTCCTATATCAATTGTCATTAGTTCGGCTGTAACAGTTGTACCAATATTTGCTCCTAGCATAATGCCGATACTTTGTCTAAAAGTTAGCAAACCGGCCGTTACAAAACCGACGGTAATCACCATTACTGCAGAACTTGACTGTAGAAGCGCCGTAACAATTGTGCCGACTAGTAACCCTTTTAAAGGATTTCCTGCAATCTTCACTAACTGTTCCTTAAGTTTATCACTTGATAACTGAAATAATCCAATTCTCATAATAGATAAACCAAACATAAATATAGAAATAAACACGCAAAACCAGACAATATCCTTGGACAATCGTCTCACCTCTGTATATCATATGGACAAGAAGTGTCTGTAAGAACAAAATAAATATGGATTCATGAAAAAATATAAAGTTGTCGTGTTTTGTAGGTAAGATTCTATAAAAAATGGTGAATAATCTCAAATAAAGTATCACGAAACTCTAATATGAGTTGACGCTTTAGTTAACAATATATTATAATGGCAAAAGACATGTTTAGATAAAACATGAGTCTAATCTTTATCGCACGTGATTGTTCGGAGGGAGGGAAATAGAATGACTAAAACAGTCGTACGTAAAAACGAGTCTATTGAAGATGCTCTACGTCGCTTCAAACGTTCCGTATCAAAAACTGGTACACTTTCTGAGGCAAGAAAGCGTGAATTCTATGAAAAGCCTAGCGTAAAGCGTAAGAAAAAGTCTGAGGCAGCTAGAAAGCGTAAATTCTAATAGAGGGTGTAATAAATGAGTCTTCTTGAACGTTTAAATAACGACATGAAACAAGCGATGAAAAGCAAAGAGAAAGAAAAACTAGCCGTTATCCGAATGGTTAAAGCATCACTTCAAAATGAAGCGATTAAGCTTCAAGTGAGTGATCTTTCAACTGAGGATGAACTAACAGTCCTTTCTCGTGAAGTTAAGCAACGCAAAGACTCCCTCCATGAGTTTATAAAAGCTGGTCGAGATGACCTAGTGGATAAATTAAAAGCTGAACTTGTCATACTAGAAGAATATCTTCCGAAGCAATTGACTGAAGAAGAACTATCTGAAATTGTGAAACAAACAGTAGCAGAAGTAAATGCTTCTTCCAAAGCAGACATGGGTAAAGTAATGAGTGCAATCATGCCTAAAGTAAAAGGTAAGGCAGATGGCGGCCTCGTTAATCGTTTAGTCCTACAGCATTTATCCTAACACCTTCTTTTTAGAAGGTGTTTTTTATTACATAAAAATAAGCGAAGTCTTTAATTTCATAATTCGTCAAAGTTGGTAACAGGGCACTGCGATAATTAGATTTCGGAATGTGAAATTTGGTTGATGAAAACAAAAATTATAAAAAAATGAAACCTTTTACAAACTAATACGTATTAGTCATCAAGGAATATTTTATCCCTGATAGTATGAAGGAAAGGAGGAAATCTGCTTGAGAATACTTAAGGGTGCGATATGGGGCATCTTCCTTTTCACTCTCGTGTCTACCTTACTTGCTAGTCAATTTGTTCAAGCAAAGACAACGGACCAACCTGTCTATATTATCCCTGTTCATAATACGGTAGAAAAAGGGTTATTAGCCTTCATTAATCGCTCAATCGAAGAGGCAGAAGAATTAAATGCAAAAGCTATTATCTTAGATATTAACACTCCAGGTGGAGCCGTTGATGCTGCATCTGAAATTGCGAAAAGTATTACAGCTACAGAAATTCCGTTAATTGCATTTGTCAACAAACAGGCGCTTTCTGCAGGGGCATATATCGCCTTAAATGCAGATGAGATTTATATGACTCCAGGATCGACAATGGGAGCTGCAGCTATTATTGATAGCAGTGGTAATGCAGCCGACGAAAAGGCAGCATCGTTCTGGCTGGCTGCTATGGAAAGCGCAGCCGAGCAAAATGGTCGTGATCCAATCTATGCAAAAGCAATGGCTGATAAAAATATTGACTTGCCGGACTTAAATGCCGAAAAAGGGAAACTGTTAACATTGACGCCATCTTATGCCCTGCAAGTGAAATACTCAGAAGGTACCGTGGATGATTTGAATGAATTATTGACGATACTGAACCTTGAAAATTACGAAAAGGTTGAAGCTGAAGTGAGTATTTCAGAGAATATAGCTAGATTTTTAACACATCCGGTTATTGTACCGATTTTACTTTCGTTAGGTAGCCTAGGGTTAGTGTTAGAGCTCTATTCACCAGGATTTGGAATTCCTGGAGCAGTTGGTATTACAGCATTAATTTTGTTTTTCTACGGACATTTAGTAGCGGGACTTGCGGGAATGGAAGCTATTATCTTGTTTATTGTAGGCTTTATTTTACTTGTCCTCGAGCTGTTTGTCCCCGGAGGGATACTGGGGATTATAGGGGTTGTGGCCGTCTTGACGAGTGTATTTTTATCCACGGCGAGTTTTGAAGTTGCAGCCTTTTCCATCTTGCTTGCATTTGTTATATGCATTGTAGCCTCTATTCTATTAATAAAAGTTTTTGGGAAGAACATTAAAGTGTTCGATCGACTTATTTTAAAGGATAGTACCCGAACTGAGAAAGGGTATGTTTCAAATGTAAATCGATTAGAATTAATAGGAATGGAAGGTTTATCATTAACTACGCTTCGCCCATCAGGGATAGCGATGATTGATGATGAACAGCTCGATGTAGTGACTGAGGGCGGCTATATTGATCAAAACAAACACATAAAAGTTATAAAAGTAGAAGGTGCAAGAGTTGTTGTTAGAGAAATAATACGTACTACCTAATTAAAAGGAGGAAACAAAAATGGAACCAAGTTCATTATTATTGTTATTAGCGATTGCAATTGGATTTATCTTTTTAGTAGTCTTATTGACATTTGTTCCTGTAATGCTGTGGATTTCTGCATTGGCAGCAGGGGTAAAAATCAGTATCTTTACATTAATCGGAATGAGATTACGTCGTGTAATTCCAAACCGCATTATTAACCCTTTAATTAAATCTTACAAAGCGGGTCTAGATGTGACAATTAACCAGCTAGAAAGCCACTATTTAGCTGGTGGTAATGTTGACCGTGTAGTAAACGCACTTATTGCTGCTCACAGAGCAAATATTGAATTAACCTTTGAACGTGCAGCTGCAATTGATTTAGCTGGTCGTGACGTATTAGAAGCTGTACAGATGAGTGTTAATCCTAAAGTAATTGAAACACCGTTTATTTCTGGTGTTGCAATGGATGGTATTGAAGTAAAAGCGAAAGCGAGAATTACCGTACGTGCGAATATTGACCGACTTGTTGGAGGTGCGGGTGAAGATACAATTATTGCCCGTGTTGGTGAAGGTATTGTAAGTACAATTGGTTCCCAGGTTGATCATAAGAAGGTATTAGAGAATCCGGATATGATTTCTCGAACTGTTTTAAGTAAAGGATTAGATGCAGGAACTGCGTTTGAAATTCTCTCGATTGATATTGCGGACATTGATATCGGTAAAAACATTGGTGCTGTTCTTCAAACAGACCAGGCTGAAGCAGACAAGCGAATTGCTCAGGCAAAAGCGGAAGAAAGACGTGCGATGGCAGTTGCAAATGAACAAGAAATGGTTGCCCGTGTCCAAGAAATGAGAGCAAAAGTTGTTGCTTCTGAAGCAGAAGTACCATTAGCACTTGCTGAAGCACTTCGCTCAGGAAATATGGGTGTGATGGATTACATGAATTTAAAGAACATTATGGCTGATACAGATATGAGAGATTCATTTGGGAAACTTAACGATCTGAAAGACGATGATCATAAATAATACACGTTTAGGTTTCTTGTCAAATATTCGATAAAGTACTGAATCTTTATTTGATTACTAGTAACAAGATTTACGAAAAAGCCAAAATAATCGTCTCTTCCTATAGGAGGTGCTTGAATGGGAGAGTTTTTACCATTACTTATTGCGATCGCTGTAGGTTTAATTTCAACATTTTCAAGGATGAAAGGGCAAAGTCAAGAAAATAAAGGCAAGCCGATGATGCCTCCACAATTGGACCCAATGCATCCGAAGCATTTTGAGAAGAAAGTCCCTCAAAAGAGAGAAGTCCCTATGCAGAGTACGTTTGAAACTAGCCAGTCAACTTTTTCAGATGTTACGACTGCTCGCATTAATGAGAGAATCAACGTTGCTCCGAATCGAACCAAGAAGCAAGAAGTAAAGGAAATAGATGAAGAACTAGTTTCTGCAACTACACTGAGAAATCTGAATAAGAAGAAATTGATCGAAGGTGTGATGATGGCTGAAGTATTAGGGCCACCACGTGCATTAAAACCCCTACGTCCAATATATTCAAAAAGACTGCCGAAGTAGGCAGTCTTTTTTTATGTGCTTTTATCATTATTTTTCGACAAAATTCGGGTGGTGCCTGGCACCAATGAATCTACAAAAGTACGAGTATGCTACCTTGTCAAGCACATTACTTACATGTTCGAGAAAAAAAGCAGTGATACATGAGCTCTTTTTAACATAAATATGAGATGAAAGGGGGTCCATTATGAAGAAATTCAAAACAAAGATGTCAAGATGGCTTACAACAAAGATGGAACTTCCGGCTGATGTGATGATGGACTTACCAAGGATTACAATGATTGGTCAACTACATATTTATATAGAAAATCATCGGGGGTTACTTTCATTTTCGGATACTGAATTAAGACTATTACTGAAGCAAGGACATCTTCTAATTAAGGGTAATTCGTTTGTCATTAAGACCATTTTACCTGAGGAAATTTTGTTAGAAGGAAAAATACAACAAGTCATCTATATAGATCAAGCTTAAATTATTGGGGGGAGCGTTATCTTACTATGAAGAATCAGTGGACAATCTTTTTTTCTGGTCATGTAAAGGTAAAAATCGTAGGAAAGGGTATAGAACGTTTTATTAATCAGTGTGTCCGAAATCAAATTGTCATCTGGGAAGTAACAAGACAGTCGGATCAAACCATCACATGCTCCCTTCATCTAAAGGATATACATAAATTAAGAAGAATCGTGAGGACAAGTGATTGTAAATTATCGTTTGAAGGAGGGAGAGGACTTCCTTTTCTTTTTAAAAAGGCACTTTATAATATTGGATTTGTAGCAGGTGCATTAAGTTTTTTATTTATTTTATTTGTTCTTTCAAATATGGTTTGGGGCATTGAGATTGAGGGGGCTGAGCCCGAGACCGAATATAAAATTAGAAAAGAATTAGATGCCATTGGTGTGGAAAAAGGGAAATTTCAATTTGTGCTGAAGGATGTTAATGAAATTCAAAAGCATCTATCAGAGACGATAAATGCCATTACATGGGTTGGTGTGGAGTTAAATGGGACGACCTATCATTTTCAAGTTGTGGAGAAGACTCAACCAAAAGAGCAGGAATTTTATAGTCCAAGACACTTAGTAGCGAGAAAAGAAGGCGTTATTTCGAATATGTTTATTGAAGAAGGGCAGCCTGTTGTCACAGTCAATGATTTTGTCAAAAAAGGGGACTTGCTTGTATCAGGATTTATTGGAAAAGAGGGACAAACGGAAGTTGTGAGTGCAAGAGGAAAAGTAATGGGGGAAACATGGTGGGATGCCAAAGTAGAGGTGCCTTTAAAAACAACATTTAATGTGTTAACTGGTAAGACAAAAACAACTCACTATATTCAGTTATTTAATATAACGATTCCAGTTTGGGGATTTGGAAAGCATGAGTTTAAACAAGTGGAAACAACTTATCAAGAAAAACCATTTTATTTTATAAGTTGGAAACTGCCAATTGGGTATAATAAAAAAATAATTAGAGAAAGTGAAACTGTTGAAAGAGCTTACACAAAAGAAGAAGCGATTAAAGTTGGGATTAAAGATGGTCGTAAAGATTTAAAGAAATCACTGAGTGAAGATGCAGTGATTAAAGGTGAAAAGATTTTACAACAAACTGTAGAGAATGGTAAAGTTAAATTATTACTACTTTACAATGTTATAGAAGAAATATCAGTAGTTCAACCAATCATCCAAGGAGACTGAGAATGCCAGAACAATTCATAACCATAAACCAGCAATTAGATAATCCAAATGAAGCAATTGCATTATTCGGGAATCAAGATTCACATTTAAAAAGAATGGAAGAACTTCTAGGAGTAACGATCGTAACAAGAGGAGAGTCTGTTCTTGTGTCAACTGATTCCGAAAAGTACGAGCTTGTAGAAGGAATCTTAGCTGGGCTTCTTCAAGTAATACGTAAAGGAATCTCCATCACAGAAAGAGATGTTATTTACGCGATACAATTAGCAGAAGCAGGAAAAATGGATGAATTTCTACACTTATACGATGAAGAAATTACGAAAAATGCTCGTGGTAAGTCAATTCGTATTAAAACATTAGGTCAAAGGCAATATATTAATGCTATTAGAAAGAACGATTTAGTTTTTGGAATTGGTCCTGCGGGTACAGGGAAAACATATTTAGCCGTTGTAATGGCCGTAACTGCTCTGAAAAACGGATTTGTGAAGAAAATTATCTTAACTAGACCAGCTGTTGAGGCGGGGGAAAGTCTTGGCTTTTTACCAGGAGATCTTAAGGAAAAGGTGGATCCATACTTACGCCCTTTATATGATGCCCTGCACGATGTGTTGGGTCAGGAGCATACGCTTCGAATGATTGAAAGAGGGACTATTGAAATTGCTCCATTAGCATATATGCGTGGTCGTACATTGGATGATGCCTTTGTCATTTTGGATGAAGCACAAAACACAACAGCTGCCCAAATGAAGATGTTCTTAACAAGACTTGGATTCGGTTCAAAAATGGTTATTACAGGGGATGTATCCCAAGTGGATTTACCGAAAGGTGTTCAGTCAGGTCTTGCAGTGACACAAAAGATACTAAATGGTGTTAATGGAATTTCCTTTATCTATCTGGAGCAATCTGATGTAGTAAGACATCCGCTTGTCCAAAAAATAATTCAGGCATATGAAGAATTAGACTAAAACCGTTTAAATTAAAAAGCCTTTATAAGGCTTTTTTTGTTTAATTAGTAAGTAAGCCAGTATTATAAGATGTAGGAATCTTTAGAGAAAGCTTTTAAAACTGAAATATGAAAAGCACTAGGAAATTAATGGGTTTACATGTTATTCTTGTACTAAAGCGATAAGGGTGTTAAAGGAGGAAGCTCCATGACAAACTGGAAAAATATACTGATATATTTTGAGAAGTTTAAAAATCAATACATACTATTAACTGGATTATACATTTTATTTGCACTTGTATTGTTCTTTGCGATGTTCAGTAATATACGTCCTGAAAAGTTGAATTTAGTCCGATTTTCGGAAGCAGAGAAAACCATCGTTTCACCTGAGTTAATTTTGGATGAACATAGTACGTCACTTAAGAAAAACGAGGCACGCGAACAAGTAAGTGATATTTATTCATTGAAAAAAGACTATGCTCAGAATCAAATTGATGTAATCGATGCTGTGTTTAAAGGAATTACAGAAGTGGAAGAAAAATTAAAAACACAAATCGAATCACAGCCTTCTGATCCGGAAGAACAACAAGTGTCTATTGAGCAGAAACTCGCACAAATCCCGATTAAAGAAAAGATTGATATACTCAATACAATTTTGCCAGAAGAAGTTCAAATACATAAGGAAGTATCTACAGATTCTTTAGGAGCCTTCTTTACAGCTACTCCTGAACAGCGTATCGTGGCGCGTGACAGCGCAGTAACGGCTGTTAACAATATTATGTCAAAACGTATTGAGATACCAGAAATTGATGCTGCACGTCAGAAGGTCGATAGTGAACTTAGATATGTGAATATTGGTTCAACACTAAAGTCAGCGTTAATAGAGCTTAGTAAGCTGGCAATTGTTCCGAACGTCGTTTTCGATAAGGAAGCCACGGAGACAGCAAGACAAAATGCCAGTGACGAGGTAGAACCAGTTTATATTCTACAGGGTCAAATATTAGTCAGAGAAGGGGAAAAAATTACACAGGAAATTTACCGTCAACTAGGATTAGCAGGACTATTAAAAGATAAAGACACGAATCTCCCATTCATTGGATTAGCTATCTTAATATTGTTGCTAATCAGCTCTAAATATTTCTATTTTAAAGATACAAAAACGAATGAGGTAAAGTACACAACCATCTTTATTTTGATATGTTCAATCACAATCATATTAATGAAGATTATTAGCCTGTTTCCTAAAATCAACTATTCAGATATTGGGTATGTAGTGCCAGTTGCAATGGGTGCGATTTTAATTAAACTATTAATTAATGAACGAATTGCACTACTATCAAGTATGATATTTTCAATATGTGGAAGTATTATCTTTAACGGTGGTATTTCTGGTACATTTAACTTTTCAATTGGTATATATTTTTTAACTAGTTGTATTGCGGGTATTATTTTCTTAGGAAAACATAACCACCGTTCGAAAATATTACAAACAGGTTTACTAGTGGGGCTAATCAATTTTATTTTAATATCTGCTTTGGTAATGCTAAAAAATAGTGAAATTGTTACCTTGCAAGCTGTTTCCTATTTCACCATGTCCTTATTCTCAGGGATGATTTCAGCTGTGCTGGCAATCGGGTTAATGCCATTTTTTGAAACTGGGTTTGGTATATTGTCATCAATGAGATTGATTGAACTCTCTAACCCAAATCATCCTTTGTTAAGGAAAATTTTAACTGAAACACCAGGAACGTATCATCATAGTGTAATGGTTGCTAATTTATCAGATGCAGCTTGTGAAGCAATTGGTGCAAATGGATTATTAGCCCGAGTTGGATCTTATTATCATGATATTGGTAAGACAAAGAGACCACGTTTCTTTATTGAAAACCAATTAAACATGGAAAATCCACATGATAAAATTTCACCACAGCTAAGTAAAACAATTATTGTTTCTCATGCAACAGATGGTGCAGAAATGTTGAGACAACACCGGATGCCAAAAGAAATCGTTGATATTGCTGAACAGCATCATGGCACAACTTTACTGAAATATTTTTATCATAAAGCCACTCAAAATAGTGAAAAAGAAGTGATGGAATCAGAATTTCGATATGTAGGTCCAAAAGCGAGGTCTAAAGAGGCTGCTGTAATTGGAATTGCTGATAGTGTTGAGGCCGCGGTTCGTTCAATGAATGCACCATCTCCACAAAAAATTGAAAGTATTATTAATAACATTATTAAAGACAGACTTCAGGATGGTCAGTTTGATGAATGTGATATAACAATGAAAGAATTAGATACAGTGGCAAAGTCATTGTTTGAAACATTACAAGGAATATTCCATTCTAGAATTGAATACCCAGAAGTTACAAAACAGAAGGTGAAAGAAGTATGACAATTATGATTGATTTTATGGATGAAACAAACGAAGTAAAAAATGAAGATATTAGGCTCCTTGAAAAACTGCTAGAATTCGCTGCACAACTTGAAAATGTTCATGATGCGGAACTAAGTGTTACGTTTGTTGATAATGAGCGGATTCAGGAAATTAATAGAGAATACCGTGATAAAGACCAGCCGACTGATGTAATATCTTTTGCAATGGAGGAATTAGGAGAGGGAGAGGTTGAAATAATCGGTGACTCTATTCCAAAACATTTAGGAGATATTATTATTTCTATACCACGCACGATAGAACAAGCAGAAGAATATGGACATTCATTTCATCGTGAACTAGGATTTTTAACCGTACACGGATTTCTGCATTTACTTGGATATGATCATATGAATGAAGAAGATGAAAAAAAGATGTTTACAAGGCAGGATGAAATACTGAGCGAATATGGATTAGTAAGATGATTCGATCATGGAATCGATTTATTCATAGCTTTAAGTATGCAAGTATGGGAATTCTTCATGCTCTTAAAACTGAACAAAATATACGAATTCACCTGGTTGCAGGTGCCGTTGTATTCATACTTGCATTTCTCTTAAAAGTTACAGCTATTGAATGGACCATTCTCTTGTTACTAATATCAGGTATGATTGCACTTGAGCTTGTTAACACAGCCATCGAGCGGACAGTTGACCTCGTCACGAATAAAGAGTATCATTTGTTAGCAAAACAGGCTAAAGATCTAGCAGCGGGTGCTGTCCTTATTTATGCTATTACAGCTCTCTTCATAGGTCTTATTATATTTGGAAAGGCCATAGCAGTGTCCATTCAACTACTATAAAGAAACCAAATATACTAGCTCAAGCAATATATTTTTAGTTCATTTCATAGTAAGAAATCAGAATAAATACATAGTTTTTTAAATTTTCTTACTATTTGACGTGAAATTTAAATGATTTTAAGGTAAAATAAAGGTATGCAAGAAAGGAAGTAGTAAATGAACAAGGATCAATTAATTACAGCAGCGAAAGAAGCAAGAGAACTAGCATATGTTCCTTACTCAACGTTCAAAGTTGGTGCCGCCCTGTTAACAAAGGATGGAAAGGTATATAAAGGCTGTAACATTGAAAATGCGGCATATAGCATGACAAACTGTGCAGAACGTACGGCATTATTCAAAGCAATTTCAGAAGCGGATAAAGAATTTACGGCAATAGCTGTCGTGGCAGATACTGAAAGACCTGTTCCGCCGTGTGGTGCATGCAGACAAGTAATTTCAGAGCTTTGTCCTAGTGATATGAAGATCTATTTAACAAACCTAAATGGCATTGTTCAGGAATTGACTGTAGCAGAATTACTACCTGGTGCATTTTCAGCGGAGGATATGAAGAAATGATAATTGAAGGATATAAATCTGGATTCGTCTCGATCATTGGGCGACCAAATGTAGGGAAATCCACTTTCTTAAACAAAGTAATAGGTCAAAAGATTGCCATCATGAGTGATAAGCCACAGACTACAAGAAATAAAATTCAAGGTGTATATACAGAAAATGAAGCTCAGATTGTGTTTATTGATACACCAGGGATTCATAAACCGAAACATAAACTTGGCGATTTTATGATGAAAATTGCAACGAACACACTTAGAGAAGTGGATATTATATTATTCATGGTAAATGTAGAGGAAGGTTTCGGTAGAGGCGACGAATTTATAATTGAGAAACTTAAGGAAACAAAAACACCTGTATTCTTAATATTAAACAAAATTGATAAGGTTCATCCGGATGAGCTCTTGTCTGTTATTAACGAATACAAGGACTTATACTCATTTGCTGAAATCATTCCAATTTCTGCGCTTCAAGGAAATAACGTAGAAACACTTCTTGAACAAATCAAAAAGTATTTGCCAGAAGGACCTCAATATTATCCGGAAAACCAAGTAACAGACCACCCGGAACGATTTATTATTACGGAACTGATTCGTGAAAAGGTTCTCCATTTGACTAGAGAAGAAGTACCTCATTCAATAGCAGTAGTCATGGATTCTCTCGAAAAAAGAGAGGGTGGTAACACCATTTATGTAAGCGCAACAATTATTGTGGAGCGATCTTCTCAAAAAGGTATTATTATTGGGAAGCAAGGCTCTATGTTGAAAGAGGTAGGAAAAAGAGCCAGAACAGATATCGAGTCATTACTCGGAACAAAGGTCTTTTTAGAACTTTGGGTAAAGGTACAAAAGGATTGGCGTAACCGTCTATCTAATTTAAGAGACTTCGGTTTTAGAGAAGATGAATACTAAGAGAAAAAATTTACAAAATTTAATTCACATGAAAACAGGGTAGAAAGGTCATCATAATGCTAAGGAATTGGATTTAGTAGTTGCTAGTCGAAAATAAGAAAGGTGGGGTTCTTATGTTACATTTTACTTGGAAAGTGTTTAGCGAGACAGGTAACATCGATACGTACCTTCTTTTTAAAGAGCTTGAAAAGGAACATGAAAAAAGAACCGATGAATTTAGTGAAGATCTAGCAGAAATTGATTCTCCAATTTCCTGACCTCTCTCTTTTAGTTTGAAAGGCGGCAGGAATTGCTTCAGAAAGTAGAAGGGATTATAATCAGAACAACAAATTATGGTGAAACAAATAAGATTATTACTTTGTTCACTAGAGAGCTTGGCAAAGTTGGTGTAATGGCAAGAGGCGCGAGAAAGCCAAGCAGTCGTTTAGCCTCAGTTTCTCAAATTTTTACGTATGGTTATTTCTTAATTCAAACTGGCTCTGGGCTTGGCACCTTACAACAAGGTGAGAGCCTATCTAGTATGAAGCATATCAAAGAAGATATCATTTCGACTGCCTATGCTTCCTATCTGGTTGAATTGACGGATAAAGCTGTCGAAGATCGAAAAGTAAATCCTTACTTATTCGAACTTCTGTATCAATCACTTAATTACCTTAATGAAGGAATGGATGCAGAGATTATCACAATGATATACGAAATGAAAATGTTGCAGGTAATTGGTCTGTACCCTCACTTGAATAGCTGCGTAAGTTGTGGTGCAACAGAAGGTAAATTCTCTTTTTCTATTGGGCAAGGAGGCCTTTTGTGTCATGAATGCCTAGCTAAAGACTTACACCGGATAGAGGTATCTCCAGCAACGGTGAGACTTTTACGCTTATTTCATTCATTTGATATTCATCGATTAGGAAACATATCTGTTAAAGCTGAGACAAAAAAAGAGCTTAAAACAGTCATATCCCGGTTTTATGAAGAATATTCTGGACTTATGCTCAAATCAAAACGCTTCTTAAATCAGCTAGATTCATTTCAAACTCCATAATTATTATGTACCATCCTTCAAAAATATAACACCTACTAAACAACCCTCTGTTATCTTGTAACCAGAGGGTTATTTGTTGCTAACTATATTATTAGAAAAAGTAAGGTGAATCTGTGTTTGCTACCTTAAAAAGGTATTCCATGTAAGTTAGATTAAGCAAGGTTGCCTCAAAAAATAGACCATTCAGTACAAAATTTTTATAATAGCCAAGTTTCACCGAAATGATATATAATAATTATAAAAAGTATGTCACAATAGGTTGCTTTAATTTAAGGTGGTGGAACCAATCGAACTGAATAAACGTCAAGAACTCATTATACAAATTGTGAAAGATAACGGACCGATTACAGGAGAAAACATTGCGGATCGTTTGAATCTGACTCGAGCTACACTGAGACCGGACCTTGCAATCCTGACTATGGCGGGATATTTAGATGCAAGACCAAGAGTTGGGTATTTCTATACAGGAAAAACGGGGTCACAATTGTTAACAGAAAAAATCAAGAAAATCCAGGTAAAAGAATATCAATCAATTCCGGTTGTATGTGATGAGAATGTCTCTGTATATGATGCAATTTGTACAATGTTTTTGGAAGATGTCGGCACTTTATTTGTTGTAAATAAAGAGGGTCTCCTAGTAGGCGTACTATCTAGAAAAGATTTACTACGAGCAAGTCTGGGTAAACAGGAGCTTACGAATATACCGGTTAATATTATTATGACTAGAATGCCGAATATCACCGTCTGTGCTAAGGAAGACTTAATTGTAGATGTTGCAATTAAGCTCATTGAAAAGCAAATAGATGCAGTTCCAATCGTAAAAGAGACGGAAAAAGGTTATGAGGTAGTCGGGAGATTAACAAAGACCAATATTACAAAAGTATTAGTGGACCTTGGTAACGATGAGATGATTTAAGGATGGAGGTATGATATGGGTAAAAGAATTATATATGTTGTGTCTGACTCTGTAGGAGAGACCGCGGAATTAGTAACAAAGGCAGCAGTTAGTCAATTTCACTCGTTAACTAGTGACTTTCGAAGAATTCCTTTCATAGAAGATAAATCAACACTAAAAGAAGTAGTTACGTTAGCAAAGGTAAATAAAGCGATTATTGTTTTCACGCTTGTTATCCCGGAGCTTAGAGAATATTTAATTGAAGAGGCACGAAACTCCGGTGTTGAGGCAATAGATATTATTGGACCATTAATTGATAAAATACAATCATCCACTGGACTGCAGCCATTGTATGAGCCAGGAAATGTTCGCAAATTAGATGAGGAGTATTTTAGAAAGGTTGAGGCTATCGAATTCGCAGTTAAATATGATGATGGAAGAGATCCGAGAGGAATATTAAGAGCAGATATTATTTTAGTTGGTGTTTCGAGAACATCCAAGACACCTTTGTCCCAATACTTAGCACATAAACGTTTAAAAGTTGCAAACGTTCCTATTGTTCCAGAGGTAGACCCACCGGAGGAACTATTTAAAGTACCTGCTTCAAGGTGTTTTGGACTAAAAATCAGTCCTGATAAATTAAACGATATTCGTAAAGAAAGATTAAAAGCACTAGGACTAAACGATCATGCAAGCTATGCAAATATTGAAAGAATTAAAGAAGAACTCTTATATTTTGAAAAAGTCGCCTCCAAAATAGGTTGCAAGGTAATTGATGTATCAAACAAAGCTGTAGAAGAAACAGCAAATGTCATCATAAATATGTATCAATCAAACCATCAAATGTAAACACGCTTAATTCTAATGCGTGTTTTTATTTGTTCTATTAATTAAAAATTCATGAATAAATAATGAAAAAACAATAGATTTAAGTGAAAACGTATAATATAATATAAATTTATGAGAAAAAAGAGTAAAAATGAGGTTTAGACTTAGTGAAATACGAATAAACTAACTGTAGAGCATTTGTCAAGAGGCTATTGTAATATTTATTTTTTATACGGTGTCTTCTTCCTATTTTTTTTAGTACGGCCTTTTGCTACTAAAGATACCCAAGCGTAACTATTGATCACAATGTTAACGCGTTTGTTGATTGAAATTGAAATGAAATGATTTAGCAATGATCAACAAAGTATCAGAAAGTTAAAACATGCAAAATGTTTGAAGGATTCTGCGGAGGGATGTAGAATAGTGAAATATGACGAAAAAAAACTATCAAGTTTTTGTTGATGCAGACGCATGTCCTGTAAAGGATGAAATTTTACACCTTGCAACTATATATCAGGTGGATGTTACATTTGTCGCTTCTTATTCACACGTGATGACAAATAAAATGGGTGGCAATTGGATTTATGTTGACACTGGAAAAGAAGAAGTAGATATGTATATTGTCAATCATACTAAGAAAATGGACATTGTCGTTACACAAGATATCGGATTAGCAAGTCTTTTACTTCCAAAAAAAATCGTTGTCCTCTCACCAAGAGGGAGACAATATCACGAGAGTTCAATAGACCTTGCTTTAAACATGAGGTACATCTCTGCTAAGGAAAGGAGAAAAGGGCACCATTCAAAAGGTCCTAGTCCTTTCACAGACGCTGATAGAGTGAATTTCTCTTCCTCTTTCGAAAAAATTTTGTCGAATCTTGAAGGAGAAACGGACTTCGTATAGAAAATATAACAATGGAGTTGTTACAAAGTGAATCGAATTTCAGAGGATGTTATCGAAAAGATTCGCAATACAATAGACATTGTAGATGTTGTTAGTGAATATGTTCAATTGAAGAAACAAGGCAGAAATTATTTTGGTTTGTGTCCGTTTCATGGTGAAAACTCACCATCCTTTTCTGTGTCGACAGAGAAGCAAATTTATCATTGCTTTGGATGTGGAGCAGGTGGAAATGTTTTCTCATTTTTAATGGAGATTGAAGGATTATCCTTCCTTGAAAGTGTAAAACTCTCAGCAAAACGGACGAATATTGAACTTCCGGAAACTTTAGAAACACAACAGTCAACGAATCAATCGTCTCGTACGTCTAAAATGATAGACGCTCATGAACTCTTAAAGAAATTTTACCATCATTTGCTTGTAAATACAAAGGAAGGTGAAAAACCTTTACAATATCTTATAAATCGAGGAATTTCGCGAGAAACAATTGATAAATTTGGAATCGGTTATTCGCCGTCTTCATGGGATTTCGCGACAAAGTTCCTTCAAAAAAGAGGATTTTCATTAGAGCTTCTCGAAAATGCAGGTATAACGATTCGAAATCATGAGGGAAAGCACTTTGATCGATTTAGAAATCGTGTTATGTTTCCGTTATGGGATCTGCAAGGACAGGTAACGGCATTTAGTGGCAGAATTATGGATGCTAGCGGAGAACCTAAATACTTAAATAGTCCTGAAACAGACATATTTCATAAAGGGAAGAGTCTTTATGGCTTCCACTTAGCGAAGTCCCATATTCGTAAAAAACAACAAGCAATTTTGCTTGAAGGATTTATGGATGTCATTTCGTTACATCATGCTGAACTTCCATATTCAATTGCGACAATGGGAACAGCATTAACTGATGATCAAATACGAATTATTAGACGTAACGTAGATCACGTTACGGTTTGTTTTGATTCCGATAATGCCGGAATAGAAGCAGCGTATAAAGCTTCATCACTCTTAAAAGCTGCAGGCTGTGAAGTAAGAGTTGCGCTTATGCCAGAAGGTCATGACCCTGATGACTACATTAAAAAGTTTGGACCCGAAAAGTTTAGAACAAATGTAATAGGGGCAAGTTTAACATTGATGGCATTTAAATTGCAGTTCTATAAGCGGGGCAAAGATCTACAAGACGAAGCAGACAGAATCGCCTATATAGATGAAGTCTTAAAAGAAGTTTCTTCTTTAAGTAAACCCGTTGAACGAGATCATTATTTAAGGCAGTTATCTGACGAGTTCTCGATCTCTCTTGATGCGCTTAAATCGCAAGCTTATCAACAATATAAACAACAAAAAAAGAGGGATAATGTACCTTCATCAAGAAATAATATATCTACTAGACCAACCATGCAGTCAAAGATGCGACCTGCCTATCAAAATGCAGAACGTCTCTTACTCGCTCACATGTTGAGAAGTGAAGATGTAACAGAGAAAGTTCAACAATCCCTACAAGGTTTGTTTAACATAGAGGAACACAGTGCAATCGCTGCTCATCTTTACGCATTCTATGAAGATGGCCATGCTCCAAATGTAAATGCTTTTATAAGTCGTATTGAAGAAAAAGAACTTCAACGAATCATATCAGAGCTTTCTATGCTTAACATCAATGAGGATATCTCACAACAAGAATTGGCAGATTACATAAAACAGGTGTTGAATTATCCTAAATTGTTAAAGATAAAGGAAAAGGAACAAGAACGAAGAGATGCTGAACGAAGACAAGAATTTGTTCTGGCTGCTCAAATTCAAATGGAAATACTCCAAATGAAAAAAGAATTAAAGTAACCTATTTGTAATTAATCGGAAGGAGGGGATCTTATGGCTGAAAAACCAGCTCACTCTAAAGAAGTAGATACAGAAGAATTAACCCTTGACCAAGTCAAAGAGCAACTTACAGCTCTAGGAAAGAAACGTGGTGTACTTACGTACGAAGAGATTGCAGAGAAAATGTCTGGATTTGATATTGAATCTGACCAAATGGATGAGTACTATGAGTACCTTGGAGAGCAAGGTGTTGAGATTCTTGGTGATGGAGAAGAAGATCCTAATATAAATCAATTATCAAAAGACGAAGAATTTGACTTGAATGACTTAAGCGTACCTCCAGGTGTCAAAATTAATGATCCGGTGAGAATGTACTTAAAAGAAATCGGTCGAGTTGATCTCCTTTCTGCTGAAGAGGAAATTGAATTAGCTAAGAGAATTCAAAAAGGTGATGAAGAAGCGAAGCGCCGTTTAGCGGAAGCTAACCTTCGTCTTGTTGTAAGTATCGCAAAGAGATACGTAGGTCGTGGTATGTTATTCCTTGATTTAATTCAAGAAGGGAATATGGGACTTATTAAGGCAGTAGAAAAGTTTGATTTTGAAAAGGGCTTTAAATTTAGTACGTATGCAACATGGTGGATTCGCCAAGCAATTACAAGAGCTATTGCAGACCAGGCGAGAACCATTCGTATCCCCGTTCATATGGTTGAAACCATCAATAAATTAATTAGGGTTCAACGTCAATTATTGCAAGATCTAGGGAGAGAACCAACTCCAGAAGAAATTGGAGAAGATATGGATCTAACTCCAGATAAGGTCAGGGAAATTCTAAAAATTGCTCAAGAACCGGTATCATTAGAAACACCAATTGGTGAAGAAGATGATTCACATTTAGGTGATTTTATTGAAGACCAAGATGCTACTTCACCTTCAGAGCACGCAGCTTACGAATTATTAAAAGAGCAGCTTGAGGATGTATTAGATACATTAACAGATCGTGAAGAAAATGTGTTACGACTTCGATTTGGTTTAGATGATGGACGTACAAGAACCTTAGAAGAAGTAGGAAAAGTGTTTGGCGTTACTCGTGAACGTATCCGTCAAATCGAGGCTAAGGCATTAAGGAAGCTAAGACATCCTAGCCGAAGCAAACGTCTAAAGGACTTCTTGGAATAGAATACTATTTACACGAACTAGTTTACTTCTTACAATGGGGAGTAAGCTAGTTTTTATTTTTATTTAATTATGTAAGGGGACCATATGAACGATATAAGAAAGCAAATTATTATCAAAGAAATAGAATACTGGAAACATAATCGTCTTCTTCCTGAACAATATTGTAATTACTTACTTACATTATATTCAGAGGGCGAACACGAAACAAGTGGGCGGTCTAAGGTAAAAGAAAAGCTACATGTTATAAGTCCTTCACTATTGCTTTTCCTAATGCCTGTTATATTCTTTTTTATTTATTTTAATAAATTGTCTTTCGGTTTGCAAATTGGCTTATTGACGATAATTATATTTTTTACCTCTCTCTTCACTGTGTATCACTCAAAAAAGAAGAACCAGCTGTATTTTATGTTATCCAAAATCCTGACATTATTATTTTTCTTCATCACAACAATAGATCTGATAGAAAAATTAATTCATGGCATTCCATTCTTGATAGAAGGTACTGTCCTACTACATTGTGCGTTGTGGTACTTTGTTGGAAAAAAGACAAAATTAAAATTACTTCAACTATCTGGCATGATTGGAACCTTATTCCTAATTGCCTCTGTAGCATATAAAATAGTAAATTCTTAATTTACAATATGTAAAAAAGGTTTCAAATGTTGTGAAAATTCATGTCTTTACCTTATAATAGAAAATGTAAACGCATTCATTACTTTCAGGAGGGGAAGACATGAACTTTGATTTAACAGAAGAGCAACGCATATTGCAGAAGATGATTCGTGAATTTGCAAATGAAGAGGTTGCTCCGGGTGCTGAAAAAAGAGATAAAGAAAAACAGTTCCCAAAAGAGATCTTTGACGAGTTAGGCAAATTAGGTATGATGGGACTGCCGTTTCCAGAGGAGTATGGAGGAGCAGGAGCCGATACAATTAGTTTTGCGATTGTTGTTGAAGAATTAAGTAGAGCCTGTGGATCAACAGGTATTACATATTCAGCTCATATTTCCCTTGGTGGAGCTCCAATTGCGATGTTCGGTACAGAGGAGCAAAAGAAAAAATATTTACCTCAGATTTGTTCTGGAGAGTCATTAGGAGCATTTGGCTTAACAGAGCCGAATGCTGGTTCTGACGCAGGTGGAACTCAAACAACGGCTGAGGAAAGTGGTTCTAATTTTATTATTAATGGGAATAAGTGTTACATTACGAATGCAAGTTATGCAAAATACTTAGCACTAACGGCTATAACAGGGCGAGATGGTGATAAGAAAGAAATAAGTGCGATTATTGTACCAACAGATTCTCCAGGCTTCACTGTTATAGATAATTATGAAAAAATGGGGCTGCATTCATCTAATACGACAGAATTAGTATTAGAGGGTGTAACCGTTCCACAGGAAAATTTATTAGGTAAACGCGGAGAAGGGTTCAGACAATTCTTAGCTACGCTAGATGGTGGCCGAATTGGTATTGGTGCTATGGCAGTGGGGATTGCTCAGGCTGCATATGAAAAAGCATTGGCATATGCACAAGAAAGAAAGCAATTTGGTTCCCCCATTTCAAAGTTTCAGGTTATCTCCTTCAAGTTAGCTGATATGGCTATGAAAATTGAATTGGCACGAAATATGGTACACAAAGCAGCATGGTTAAAAGACCAGGGCAGACCTTTTTCAAAGGAAGCATCAATGTGTAAGCTGTATGCTTCCGAAATCTGTATGGAAGTTACCAATCAAGCTGTTCAAATTCATGGCGGTAATGGATATATGCGTGATTACCATGTTGAGCGATACATGAGAGATGCAAAGCTTCTTGAAATCGGAGAAGGAACTTCTGAAGTTCAACGCATCGTCATTGCAAGAGAAATTGGCTGTTAATAACGAGAAACTTCATCTGCGGATGAAGTTTTTTTGTCTATTTCGTGAATTTACAGTGATAGTTGTACTTTAGGTCTTTTACTTCTGACAATTTTCAAGTAAAATAGAGTTTGTTTGTATAAAATAATAGTATAAAATGGTCAAGTGACTACAAAAGCCATAGGTGGACATAGTACTCATATTAAGAGATAATCACTTTATGGATGCTAGAATTTACATAAGGAGGATAACCAGATGAATCGAAATCCATTAGTTCCATTTGCACTTATTGCATTTTTAGGAATCGGTCTAATGTTTCTATTTTCATTCGTAGGTCTTGATAATGCGGATGAAATGGCAAACGGTGGCGAAGAGAAGGAAGCAGTAGCTGCAACACCAGAAGATTTATATAAGCAAAATTGCTTAAGCTGTCATGGTGATCAATTACAAGGTGTGGTTGGACCAGCTCTTGCAAACATCGGAAGCGAATATGATGCTGCGCACATTGAAGGTGTCATCCTAAATGGGCAAGGATCAGGTATGCCTGGAGGTCTTGTAAACGCTGAACAAGCAAAAGCATTGGCTGAATGGTTAGCTGAAAAGAAATAAATTGTAAAAAGGCTTTTGCTCTACAAGCAAAAGCCTTTTTTATTTCTATTCGTGACCTACGTCAGTTGAAACTGATTGGCGAAATGATTATGATGGTTGTAGAGAAGCATAGGGTGGTGTTAGTAATTGAACGAACTTAAATTATCAAAAAGATTAGAAACGGTAGCAGAATCAATTCCAGCTGGTTCTACTTTAGCTGATATTGGATCTGATCATGCATACCTTCCAATATATTGTAAGTTAAATGGGGTTGTAGTGTCTGCAATTGCTGGTGAAGTAGTAGAAGGTCCATTTCATACAGCCAAGAATCAAGTTGACCGTCTTGATTTACAGAATTTTATTGATGTTCGAATGGGAGATGGACTTGAAGTCATTCAGCCAGGCGAAGTAGATGTTGTCACAATATGCGGAATGGGTGGAGCTCTAATAACGTCCATTTTAGAAAACGGTAAACATAAGCTACAAGGAGTTAAACGACTCATTTTACAACCAAATATTATGGCAATGACGATTCGTAAATGGCTTATAAAGAACGACTGGGCGTTAATGGAAGAGTCTATCTTAGAAGAGGACGGTAAAATATACGAAGTACTCGTTGCGGAAAAGAGAGATCCAATGCTTTCCTATTCTGCAGAGAACCTTGATAAAGAACTATTACTCGGACCTTTTCTTTTAAAAGAGAAGAGCGAAGTTTTTATCAAAAAGTGGACATCAGAGATGAAAAATTGGGAGAGAGTGTTAACAGAGCTGCAGGGTGCCAAATCCTCTGAAGAAGTACGAGCTAAGCAAGAAGAAATGACACATATGATTCGCATCGTTGAGGAGGCAATTTTCTAAGATGGTTAAAGTGCCGAATGGTTACGAATTCATACAAATGTTTGAGCAGTTTTCACCAATGAGTCTGGCAATGGAGGATGACCAATTTGGTTTGCAAATTGGGACACTTCACAAAAAAATACAAAATGTGATGATTACGTTAGACGTTTTGGAAAGTGTTGTGGATGAGGCTATTGAAAAGAATATTGATTTACTTATCTCTCATCATCCACCAATCTTTAGACCGATTAAACATGTTCGGACTGATACTTCATCTGGCAGAATTATTGAAAAATGTATCAAGCATGATATTGCGGTCTATTCTGCTCATTCTAATTTAGATATTACAATAGGTGGTGTCAATGACCTGCTTGCTGAAGCATTACAATTAAAAGATGTTGAAATACTTTCGAATACATATGAAGAAAAGTTAAAGAAGCTTGTCGTGTTTGTCCCGGTGGACCATGCAGATAAAGTACGCGAAGTATTAGGAAATGCAGGAGCGGGACATATTGGCAACTACAGCAACTGTACGTTTAATGTAGAGGGCACAGGTACGTTCATGCCAGAGGCTGGATCAAATCCTTATATTGGTCGTCAGAACAGCTTAGAGAAGGTTGAAGAAGTCCGGATTGAGACCATCTTCTCAGAAGCGATTCAAAAACAAGTCATACGGAAAATGCTACAGGCTCATCCATATGAAGAAGTAGCGTATGATGTTTATCCACTTGAAAATAAAGGGACAGCTTATGGGTTAGGGAGAATTGGTAAATTAGTGAATCCTATGACACTTGAGGAATTTGCTTCATTCGTCAAGAAAGCTCTGGAAGTGGATGGAGTTCGGATTGTCGGTGACCTTCATGCTAACATACAAAAGGTAGCAGTACTTGGTGGTGATGGAAACAAGTATATTAAGCAAGCCCATTATAAGGGTGCAGATGTATTTGTAAGTGGGGATATTTATTACCATTTAGCACATGATGCTATGGGACTCGGCTTAAATATTGTGGATCCGGGCCATCATATTGAGAAGGTCATGATTAAAGGAGTGGCATCTGTTCTTGAGAAAGAATCAACTCGCAAAAACTATGATGTAAAAATACACGAATCAAACGTAAACACAAATCCATTTCAATTTAGATGATAATTCGAGAAACCAAGATAGCATTCAAACTATATAAAGCTATGAATAATGACAACAAAAAATAGCATCCCTTAATTGGGATGCTATTTCACTTTTACCTTTGGCAGAATTTTATGAAGAGGAACAGATGGCTTCTT
Source organism: Bacillus sp. BGMRC 2118 (assembly GCA_008364785.1). Taxonomy (GTDB): domain Bacteria; phylum Bacillota; class Bacilli; order Bacillales; family SA4; genus Bacillus_BS. The sequence continues at coordinate 460,469 of VTTJ01000002.1, forward strand.
TTCCCATGTATCTTCATTGGTTGGATCATATTGTTCTAGGAACTGAATGACCTCTTTCGTAATAGGAGTTGGAGTAGATGCGCCAGCTGTAACAGCGACAGTTGTCACGCCTTCGAGCCACTCAAGCTGCAACTCTGAAATATCAGAAATACGGTAAGCCTTCGTGCCTGCAATTTCTACAGAAACTTGAGCAAGACGGTTTGAGTTATTACTTTTTGGATCTCCTACTACAATGGTAAGTTCAGCTTCTTTTGCTTGTTCAGCAACAGCCTCTTGTCTCACTTGAGTTGCAAGACAGATTTCTTTATGAACCTCTACATTAGGATACTTTGCTTTTACCGTTTCCATAATGGCTGAAACGTCCCATTGACTCATTGTCGTTTGGTTCGTCACAATAATTTTTTCACTCGTGATGTTTAACTTCTCAACATCTTCCGTCGTTTCAACTAAGTGAACAATCTCAGGAGCAATACCAACTGCCCCTTCTGGCTCTGGATGGCCCTTTTTCCCAATATAAATAAATTCGTATCCTGTTGTCATTTTACTTCTAATTAAGTCATGAGTAACCGTAACGTCAGGACATGTCGCATCAATAGTCGTAAGTCCCTTTTCTTCTGCAATCTTTCTAACCTCCGGTGATACACCATGTGCTGTGAAAATGACTGTACCTTTATCTACTTGCTTTAAAATATCTAATCGATTTGGACCATCTAACGTAATGATTCCTTCTTCTTCAAAAGCATCCGTTACATGTTTATTATGAACAATCATACCAAGAATGTAGATAGGACGAGGCAGATTTTTATCTAAAGCAGCGTTTCTGGCAATGACCATTGCATCGACTACACCATAACAGTAACCTCTCGGTGCAATTTTAATAACTTCCATCGAATGTCCTCCCCTTTATTAAGACAATTGATCTTCTATAGATAAGAAAATTGTTTTATATTTATATTACTACTTTTATTATATAGTAAGAGAACATGAGTGACAAAAAAGAAAATTGGTATTAAATATATAATCTTGGTGATGATGATCTTTTTTTGGTAACAGTACTAGTTTCTTCCACGGATTGTGTTGGAATCTCCAGTTCTTCCTCTACTGAATTGTCGTTTGAGTCAGCTACTTCGTCATCTGAATTAATTTCTTTATAAAGCTGTATTAATGATGGTATATTTTTTACCATCGGTCCATATTGCTGTACCATTGGACCGACTTGATTCGCTACACCTACGATTTTTTGTATATTTGAGAACATTCCAGAAGCGCCTTCAGGATTTAAAAGATTTGCTAAAAAACCTCCAGAACTTTTTGGGATATTACGTGCACCAATAATTGGATTTATTCCTACTTTTGCACTGTTTTTTGAAAACAGCTTAGAAAGTAATCCACCACCACCGCCACCTCTTTGAGGGAACTGTCTTGGCATAGCTTGAAAGGCTCTCGGTCCATAATAGGGATTCATCGGCTGTCTCATCGGCATTCTTGGTCCTCTAGGAAACATGCTCATACCTCCTTGTTTTTTTACTAGTCATTTATACAATATGCGTGTAGCCACAGAAAGGTTTGAAAGAATAAGTACAAATAGGCTTCATACATGGAAATATCGTTTATGTTAAACTATAATAAGAAGATGTGTGACAAGAATTAGATTGTCATAACCATATGAGGTGAAAGAATGAAGAAAAATCAATTTGAGCAATTTGGATTTAAGCCGTTTATTATAGATGCCTTAGTACAATTGCAATTTTACAAACCAACTGAAATTCAAGAAAGAATTATTCCTTCGATACAGCGAGGAGAAAGTGTAATTGGTCAATCGCAAACAGGAACAGGGAAAACACATGCGTTCTTACTACCAATTATTAATAAAATTGATCCCGAACGAAATGAGGTTCAATCAGTTATTACAGCACCAACACGTGAATTAGCTCAACAAATTTATGAGGAAGTTCAGAAAATCATTGCTCATGAACCTAGTATTTCAGCAAAGATATTTATTGGTGGAACAGATAAACAACGAACCATTGAAAAATTAAAAACACAGCCACACATTGTTGTAGGTACACCTGGTCGTATTAATGACTTAACGAAAGAACAGGCATTATTTGTTCATACAGCCGGTTCACTCGTTGTTGATGAAGCAGATTTAATGCTAGATATGGGTTTTATTCAGGATGTCGATCAAATTAGTGTGAAGATGAAGGAAAATCTTCAATTACTTGTCTTTTCTGCAACAATTCCTGAAAAACTAAAGCCATTCTTAAAAAAGTATATGGAAAATCCAAGATATACGCATGTGCAGCCGAAGCAATTAACGGCGGCTAAAATTGAGCACCATATTGTACCTTTGAAACACCGTAACAAAATTAAGCTATTAGCAGAAATTTGTCAGTCCATTAATCCGTATTTAGCGATCATTTTTACAAACACGAAAAAAATGGCGGACTCAGTTGCGAACGGCTTAGGTGAACATGGAGTGTCAGTTGGAGTTATTCATGGTGATTTGGCTCCTAGAGATCGTAAAAAAATCATGAAACAAATTAATGATGCAGAGTTTCAATTTGTTGTGGCGACAGATTTAGCAGCCAGAGGAATTGATATTAAGGGTGTTAGCCATGTTATCAACTTTGAGATTCCGTCAGATTTAGATTTTTATGTTCACCGAGTAGGTAGAACTGCACGAGCTGGATTATCAGGACAAGCTATTACCATTTATGAGCCTTCAGATGAAGATGCTTTAAATAAATTAGAAAAGATGGGCGTTACGTTCTCTCATACTGATATCAGGGGAACAGAATGGGTTGAATTAGGCGCTAGAGATAAAAGAAGAAGCCGTAAAAAAGAGCTTTCTGAAGTTGATAAGAAAGCAAAAAGCTTTATTCAAAAACCTAAAAAGGTAAAGCCAGGTTATAAAAAGAAATTACAATCAGATACTGAAAAATATAAAAGAAGATTAAAAAAGAAAAATTCTAAATAGGGAGTAGAGAGTAGTATGCTGAAAATTGGTTCTCATGTATCCATGAGTGGAAAAGATATGTTATTAGCAGCAAGTCAGGAAGCTGTTTCCTATGGTGCGAACACGTTTATGATCTATACAGGAGCACCTCAAAATACAAGAAGAAAGAAAATAGAAGACTTAAATATTGAAGCAGGACTAGCTCATATGAATGAGAATGGAATCAATGAGATTGTTGTGCATGCTCCATACATCATTAACATTGGTAATACACAAAATCCAGATACGTTTGAGCTAGGTGTTCGGTTTCTACGTTCGGAGATTGAGCGTACTGCAGCATTAGGTGCGAAGCAAATTGTACTTCATCCTGGAGCTCATGTAGGGGCGGGTGCTGATGCAGGTATTAAAAAGATCATAGAAGGCTTGAACGAAGTATTAGATCCTGCAATTGATGTTCAGATTGCATTAGAAACAATGGCTGGTAAAGGTTCTGAGTGCGGCCGTTCTTTTGAGGAGTTAGCACAAATTATTGACGGAGTTACTCATAATGAGAAGCTTTCTGTTTGTTTTGATACTTGTCATACACATGATGCCGGATATAATATTATCGAGGACTTTGACGGTGTATTAAATGAATTTGATAAAATTGTAGGTATTGACCGTATAAAGGTGCTTCATATTAATGACAGCAAAAATGAGCGGGGAGCTAGTAAAGACAGACATGAAAACCTTGGTTATGGACATATTGGTTTTGATGCATTAAATTACATTGTTCATCATCCATCTCTTTTGTCAGTTCCGAAAATACTCGAAACTCCTTATGTTGGAGAAGACAAGAATAGTAAGAAACCACCTTACCAAATTGAGATTGAGATGCTTCGTAATAAAGAGTTTAAAAATTGGATTGAATCAAATGAAAACGAGAGCTAAAGCAGCTCTCGTTTTTTACGTTTAATTGGTTCCGGTGAATTGAAGAAATAGCTGATTCAATTCCTTTGCGACAGCTGGACTTGTTATTTTGGCAATTTCTTTAATCAGTTTTGCTCGTTCAGCAGAATTAAAGATATTCACATTTTTACCTCGAAGTAAAAGAACAATCTTTTCAGCTTGACTTGTTGAAATGGAATATCCATACTCCTTCGAGTATTTAAGTAATTCTTCCTTTGTAATTCGATTAATACGCTGGTTAACAATTTGCTCAAGTAATTTCATGATGGCCTCCCTACCTAGCATAGATGTCTAGTTTTCATTTTGAAGAGGATTAAAGCTTAATCACTGTGTTGATTGGTGAAATACGTTATACTAAACATATATGAAGTAGGTAGGGGGAGGTATTCGTTTGAATTTATCTAAAAAGGATATTAGTATTGAACATCCTGAGTTTCGTGAACTGTCCAAAGAATTGCGTTGGGTAATCCAATTCAATGGTTTTGTTGTCGATTCAAATGACCATGTCAAAGATTTACTCAATATTTCAGAAACATTTTACTCCACTATTCCTAAAGTACATGTAAAAGAGGCTTATCAATTTATATCGTCTATAGAAACTCAAAACATTGGTGAACACGTTATACTCCATGAATCAACCTCAAATGCCATCATCCCCGTTAAATATCGAGCGAAGTTAGTAAATAACTATATATTCTTAATTGGAACCATTGTAGAGCAACAGGATGAATATGATATGAAAGAAGAACTTCCACTTATGGAGAGATTTCTTTCAAAACACATTGATTTAGCAGTCTTACACCTTTCACCTTCCCATAATATCAAGTACTGCAATCATAAATTTTGTGAGATTTTACATATTCCCTATGCACCTTCTAAGTATAAAAACAAACCGTTAACTAGTCTTTCATTACATCCGCTTCTTTCTAAGCTATTGGAACTCTTAAGCTATGCAAAAGAGAATGAAGAAAGCCTTGAATCCTACTATTATGAAGAAGAGAAGCTATTTCATATACAAGCCCAATTCTTCCCAATTTCCCAAAATATTTTATTTGTTCTGCATGACCGTTCTTATCAGCAGCGTTTTGAAAATTTACTTATGTATAAAAGGCAGATGGAGACGGTCTCACAGCTTTCCGCAGGGGTTGCACATGAATTAAGAAACCCCTTATCAGTCATAAAGGGATTTATACAACTTTCTGCTACTACAAAAGAATGGTCGAAATATTACGGAACTGTCCTAACAGAAATTAACCGAATGAATGATATAATTGAAGATTTCTTGTCTGTCTCACGGAAGAAGGAAAAGAGGGTGATTCTCTATCCACATGATGTCTTAGAGTCACTAAAATTACTACTTCGTTCAGAATGTTTATTACATAACATTTCTTTGGAGATTCATATTGAAAAGACAAATGAAAGTGTGAGTATAAACGAAGCAATGATTAAACAAGTATTATTGAACTTATTAAGAAACTCAATTGATGCATTCCAATACCAAAAGGATAATCGAACCTTTACATTAACAGGATACAAAGAGGAACAAACATATGTTATCCAAGTCGATGATACAGGTCCGGGCATGAGCAGTGAAATCATCAATCAATTAGGAAAACCATTCTTCACTACGAAAGAAAAAGGCAACGGAATTGGGATACCGCTTTGTCGAAAGATTATAGAAGATCATGGTGGGCTGATGAAGATTGAAAGTAAAGAGGGGGAGGGGACACGAATACAATTTACCTTACCTTTAGTTTCAATGTAATTTTATTTACAAGTTTTAATTGCTGCTGTATAATTTGTTGAGTTGAAAGTAAATCGTAATGATTCTTAAAAAGATGGTGAGTAAATGGATAGAAATGACGAAGTGTTAATTGATATACAAAACATGTCGTTTCGATATAGTCAGCAAAAAGTACTGGATGATATAAATTTAACTGTGAAAAGGGGAGCCTTTTTAGGGTTAGTCGGACCAAATGGCTCTGGAAAGTCAACGTTATTAAAGTGTTTATTAGGTCTATTAAAGCCAAGCGAAGGAACTATTCAATTATTTGGGGAAGATATTTCTGTATTCAATGAGTGGTTCAAAATTGGCTATGTATCACAAAAGGCGAACAGCTTTAACACAGGATTTCCTGCTACCGTATATGAAGTAGTGTCAACCGGTTTAGTGTCAAAGGCAGGACTCTTTAAACGATTAAGAAAAGAAGATAAAGAGAAAATATACTCTTCCATACAAGCGGTTGGAATGGAGAAGTTTCTTAATCGTAATATAGGTGAATTATCAGGTGGCCAACAGCAGCGGGTATTTATTGCCAGAGCACTTGTTAGTGAGCCAGAATTACTGATTTTGGATGAACCGACCGTAGGAATTGATGCTGAAACGGTTCAGAACTTTTACAATATGCTTGAAAAGTTAAATAAGGATAGAGGAATTACATTAGTACTTGTCACTCATGATATTGGAACGATTACAGACAAAGTAAGTCATGTAGCTTGTTTAAATCAGCACCTACATTTTCATGGCAATACTGGTGAGTTTTCTGAACACCAAGATAAGTTATCACAATTCTATGGTCATCATGTACATGTTTTGGATCATGATCATGGAGGTTGCGAAAAATGTTAGCATCATTATTCGAATACGAATTTATTCAAAATGCATTTATTGCCGGTATTTTAATTGGTATTGTTGCCCCACTTCTTGGGGTGTTTATCGTTGTAAGAAGGCAAGCACTTATTGCTGATGCATTAAGTCATATTACATTAGCAGGTATTGCGGCCAGTTTATTAATAGAGAAGAAATGGTTTGCTTATACAATGAATCCATTATATATGGGTATGGCGTTTTCTGTAATTGGATCTTTATTTATTGAGCGACTTCGTAAAGTGTATAAGCATTACCAGGAATTAGCGATTCCGATCATATTATCTGGTGGTATTGGTTTAGGTGTCATCTTTATTTCATTAGCAGATGGCTTTAATACCGATTTATTTAACTATTTATTCGGTAGTGTTAATGCAGTGAGTCGTACTGACATGTGGACGGTTGTGGTCATTACAATTGTGGTATCTGCTGTCATTTACGCAATTTATAAAGAGCTCTTCACACTTTCTTTTGATGAAGAGCATGCAGTTGCTGCCGGAGTAAAAACAAAAGTGGTTAACTTTGTGTTTATTGTAATGGTTGCATTAGTCATTGCTGCTTCAATGAGAGTCGTCGGTATCCTACTCGTTTCCTCACTCATGACGTTACCGGTAGCAGCGAGTATCCGAATTGCTACAGGATTTAAACAAACCATTCTGTTTTCCATCTTGTTTGGAGAGACAGCAGTTATTGGCGGCTTATTTTTATCCTACTATATGAATTTAGCTCCTGGTGGTACGATTGTCATGATTTCTGTCATTTTATTGTTAGTGACGATCTTGGTAGCTAAGAAAAAAGGATAAAATTATTAACAATTTTACCAGTATCGTTCATCCAAGGTTTAGGATAAACAACAATGTAATGGTATTATGTCGTTTACTTGGGTTTTCTATCAAAAGTGGAGAGTGAATTATCTTATGAAGCTTCAAGAAGCAATTGAAATCATGAAGGAAAAAGGCTATAAACATACAGATAAAAGGGAAGAGATGTTAAGGATATTTTCTTCTGTTAATAAGTACCTTACTGCAAAAGATATATTAGAAAGCATGAAGGATGATTATCCTGGTTTAAGCTTTGATACAATTTATAGGAATTTATCACTTTTTGCAGAGATGGGCATACTTGAGGCAACTGAGCTAGAGGGGGAGAAACACTTCCGTTTTAGCTGTTCAACAAAAGAACATCACCATCATTTTATTTGTATGGACTGTGGTGAGACGAAGGAAGTTAATTTATGTCCAATGGACCGTGTTCCGAATGATTTAAAAGGTTATGATATTACTGGTCATAAATTTGAAATTTATGGGAAATGTCCTGAATGTACGGTATGAAAATAAGAAAAACCTGGTAAACCAATAAAGGGTTACCAGGTTTTTCTTGCTTTTAACTAAAGTAGTAATCGACCCATTTTCGTGCTTCCTGCCAATCATTTACACGAACAACCTTCGAAGGAACAGGATCTTGGTTATACGGAGTGTTAAATAATAAAACAGGAATATTACACTCTTCACTGATATCACATGCATTGTCATGCTTATCCTCAAAAAATACCTCTACACCGTGTTTTTTTACACTATCTAGCTTGTCGTGTTTTCCAATTAGTTCAATGTGGTGAAATGGAACCTTATTTTTTATAAACCACTCATTTGTTACATCTAAGTAATCAATGGGTCTCGCGCTAATAAAAATTAATTGATGTTGTTTTTCCCAATCAGAAAGAGTGGAGATTGCATGATTTACTAATGGAGCATCCTTATAAATTAAAGGTTCATGCTCTTTCATCCATGTATAAAACTCTTCGTTTGTTATGCCTAAAACAGTAGCAAGATTATAAACTTTAATGTCACCCATCGTTAAATTCTTTTTAAATGTTTTATTAAGATAGGGAATAAAGGTATTGGGGTTCGTAATTGTTCCATCAATGTCAATACCGAGTTTTCTATTCTTCATAGTTGAACTAGCTCCTTATGTGCATAATACATAAATTGTATCACACCTTAGAAGAAATGGCTTTTTTCGTATAGATTGTTGCTTTCGCGTAAAAATCTCAGGAAGCCGGATTTTTTCCCTTAGTATCAAGTTCCTTCTATACATAAAAAGAGTTGCTCTTTTCTAATCCAACCTCGTTTTCCTTTTAAAACTATTTGTACACACAGAAAAAGTGTATGTGAAGTAACAATGTTTTAGAAAAGAGCCAAATAAAAGAACGTCCATGAAAATATTTACACCTATAATTTAGCGATATTGTTCCATACTAATAAATGCTCCTTAACCAAAGGAAAGCGAGGGATTCTTATGCCAAATCAATTTGACAATGATTCATCTAAGAATAAACTCAATAATAATGCCACGTCTTCCTATTCTAACAACGAATATGAGACAGAATTCGCATCAGAAAATGCTGACTTCAGTTCAAGTAATGGAGTGAATATCGCTAGTGGGGCATCCATTTCAAAAAGTAGTGATTCTTCATCTTCTTCTTTTGCAAATGAAGAATACGCTTCAGAAATTGCACCACAGATTGTTGATTTTAATCGTAAGGAAAAGTCATCCTCTAGTAATGTAAATTCTTCAAGAGCAGAAAGTAGTGCTCAAGGTACGAACAGTTTTGCAAATGAAGAATATGCAGCAGAGGTAGCACCTAAAATTATTGATTTTAATCGACGCGATAATGGTAATACAAATGCACAAAACATTAATACAAATTCAACAACTACCAGTAACAATGAAGGTATGGTTGATAATGTAACGAGTGGTAAAGGTATTGGTGGACTAGCTCTAGCTCTATCAATTCTTTCGTTATTCGTACTACCGATTGTATTAGGTGCAGCTGGGATTATCATTGGTTTCATTGCAAGAAGAAGAGGGGCAACGAAAACAGGTGCATGGGCAATTGGTATAGGAGCAGTTTCAATTATTGTTGGTATGTTTGTCTTACCGTTCTTTTAGAAGGGATACAAACAAAAAAAGCATGGCACTTATTGTGCCATGCTTTTTAATTTCTCTTCTGCAATTTTGTCAATTTCTTTCTTTAGTTCTTCAACCATTGTTTCTTCAGGTACTTTACGAACGATTTCACCGTGTCGGAATAATAATCCTTCACCTCGGGCACCTGCAATTCCGATATCCGCTTCTCTAGCTTCACCTGGACCGTTTACAGCACATCCAAGAACAGCTACCTTTATCGGAGCCTTAATGGACGAAATGTATTCTTCCACTTCATTGGCAATCTTAATTAAATCAATTTCGATTCGCCCACATGTAGGACAAGAAATTAGTGTTGCTGCATTTGAAATTAATCCAAATGATTTCAACAGCTCACGTGCAACTTTTACCTCTTCAACAGGATCGGCACTTAAGCTTACACGTAGTGTGTTTCCAATTCCTTTGCTGAGGATCGCACCTAGGCCAGCTGCGCTCTTAACTGTCCCGGCAAAGAGAGTCCCGGATTCGGTAATTCCTAAGTGTAGAGGATAGTCAAAAGCTTGAGCTGCTTTTTCGTAAGCTTCAATAGCTAGGTTCACATCTGAAGCTTTCATCGATACAATGATGTCATGAAAGTCTAAATCTTCAAGGATTTTTATATGATGTAAAGCACTTTCCACCATTCCATCAGCAGTAGGATAGCCATACTTTTCGATAATTCTCTTTTCCAATGAACCAGCATTAACACCAATGCGAATAGGAATTCCTTTCGCTTTCGCTGCATTGACTACTGCTTCTACTTTTTCACGACGCCCAATATTACCAGGGTTGATTCTGATTTTATCAGCGCCACCTTCAATCGCCTTTAAAGCCAGCTTATAGTCAAAATGTATGTCAACAACTAGAGGTATGTTAATTCGTTTCTTTATTTCACTAATTGCATTTGCTGCACGCTCATCTGGACATGCGACACGAACAACTTGACATCCTGCTTCTTCTAATCGCTTAATTTCAGCAACTGTCGCCTCAACATCATGTGTTTTTGTCGTTGTCATACTCTGTATAATTAACTGATCATTGCCGCCTATCGTTAGATTACCAACCTTGACAGGACGTGTTTTCGTACGGTGTACAAGTTCGCCCACTAAATATTCGCTCCTTTTGATTATGTCGTACATAATCATTTTTAGACTATAACTAAAATAAAAGTCTTTCCTATTGTATCAATGGATATGAAATCATGACAAGTAGTTTGACCAAAACGTGATGGTTACCTGAAAAATGCAAGGAATAAATTAGTACATAGGAATTTTATATTTCTTTCCTATTTGTATTTTCTCTGGCTCTATCTTATTCAGGTCTTTGAAATCTTTAATAACCGTCGTAATGGATACAGGTAATGCTCCCTTCCTATTTTTTTCAAGAATGGATAAGACAGTATCTCCAGGTTTAATGGTCACTTCTATATACGTAGTATTGTTCTTTTTTGAATGTTTATTACTATTTATTTCCTTCTCATTTGCATGTACTGGTATTGAAATAGGCAATGTTCCTGTCTTTAAGTCAACGTATATGCTATAGATGACAACAACTGAACAAAGCAATACTAGCAATCTTTTCATAAAGCACCTGCTTTCATAAAAATTACATTTTATACACAGTATGCTTGTCCTAAAAAAATATTCGTTTAATGATGAAACTTTTATTCATGGTGTACGTAAAAAATAGAAGAGAATGAACATAAAGGAGAGTGACATGATGGATTTTTTTATGATCCCATCAGTAGGTTTTTTCGTTTTACTTCTTGCAACTCTTTTTTTAGTAGGTGAGATGTTAGTCAAGACTAGAGGTCTATTTGGAGTAATAGGTTTAGCACTCATTACTTCTTATTTTATTGTTCACAATACAGGTGATCACGTAATATGGATTGTTGCGTTATATGTTGTTGGATTATTATTTGTTTTTTTAGATGGAAAATTTATAAATGATGGTACAGTGGCCATTATCGGTGTCATTATGATGGTAGCAGCAGTTGCAATTCCAGCTCCGACAATTCTTTATGGCATCTTATCAGGTGCAGGGTTACTAATAGGAGGTTTACTGTCTCCATTGTTTTTAAAAGTGTTTCCTAGCAGGGAAATGTGGTCAAAGGTTGCTTTAAAGGACCGCTTAACATCTGAGGAAGGATATAATTCAATAAATTCATCGTATGAATCCTTAATAGGGAAAGTAGGAATGGCGATTACACCTTTTAGGCCAGTCGGCACAATTGAGATAGACGGAAAACATTATAGTGCGGTAAGTGACGGAGAATGGATGGAAAGTGGTTCAGAGATTGTAGTTGTCAAGGTAGATGGAACAAAAATCTTAATAAAAAGGGTTGAGGAATAATCCCAACCCTAAAGCTTAACTTTCTTTTGATGGTGAAGGTACTTCTCTTAGTGAAAGATAAAGCATCGTTAATGAAACAAACCAATACACAAAGTATGAATAAACAACTGTGATAGAAAGTAGTTGCATGAGTGTTAAGAAAGTGACAGAAAGTGTAATAGCATAAGCGCTTAACAGCCAGAGCTTCCTATACGGTAAATTTTTGTTTAATAGTCGTGTAAATGTGAGCCCAAACATCGCAATGATGGAGACTTCAATAAATTTAATCCCAGCTGAAAAAATGTAAGATGCCAGTATAATTAGGGCGATTAATAAAGGTAAAAACGATAACAGAGTATCTACAAAGCTTACAAAATCTTCTTTTGATGAGACGACTCCTTCTAACATTGTATAAGGGAGCGTTTGAATCGTTCCGCCGATATTGTAGGCAAATTCTTTTTCCAGTAGTCCAATTGCCTGGTCATATTGCTCTAATTCAGCAGTATCCCATTCGCCCCTAGGATCAATTAAAATATATGTAGTGTTATGTACAATCGTTGTCGGCTCAGAAAGATCTGTACTTAATTTTCCATCCACAATTTCAAAATCAGGAATACTGGTTTTGACAATTTCATCAAACTCATTGGCTACATCCACGACATCCAGGCTAGAATAGATGGAAGCGGGAATAATGGAGAGCAATGTTAATAGAAACACATATAGAATGGTCTTTCCTATACCATCAAATCGTTTGTTCGCAATATCTTTCGGTGAATATAAACTTTTCCACCAACTTTGAATAATAGTCAAAATCTTTAACCTCCTTATACATACGACTTTATTTTATCTTATCAGAATGAAACATAAAAGAGAAAAGGAGCTACCTATGGAAATACTTTATTGGTTGATTATTATTGTTTTATTTGCACTTGCATTTATTGGATTGATTTACCCAATAATTCCTGGTCTTTTATTTTTAGTACTTGGCTATATTGCATACGGATTATTCTTTACATTTGATTCTTTATCTATTTTTTTCTGGGTCATTCAGGGGCTATTTATTGTTCTATTGTTAGTCGCAGATTATTTAGGGAATATTCTAGGGGTAAAAAAGTTCGGTGGTTCGAAAGTTGCTGAATGGGGAAGTACAATTGGCTTGTTAATAGGTCCATTTGTTATTCCGTTTGCTGGAATAATCCTCGGTCCCTTTCTAGGAGCAATCCTGGCAGAGTTAATCTTTAAAAGGAAACCAATAAAAGAAGCATTTAAAGTAGGTGTTGGATCAGTACTAGGATTCTTAAGTAGTACAGTGGTGAAATTCATCATTCAAATCGTTATGATTATCCACTTCTTCTTTGCCATCTAAAAAGCTGCAGCAGTGCAGCTTTTTTATTACATCAAAACTTTATCTCTTTAAAGGAAAGGGGCCCGGCCAATTATTCCTTTAAAGGGATAAAGTTGTATCTTTCGAATATCTGAATTTGTTATTTGGTAATACTTTCTTATAAAATATAGGAATAACCTTATAGCATGGCTCAAGGAGAGTGATAGAAATGAAAAAATATATACTGCCACTTACAAGTGGTGTTTCAGTGTTTTCTTTCTTCTTTTTACTAATTGGATTTGGATGGACACTAACTACTCATTTCTTTGGTGAGAGTGAAGGGATTGTGGCAACTAAATCTGATGAAGTAGAAAATGACAAAGACAAGGATGGGAAAATCATTGTTGCACTGGGTGATTCCTTAACGAGAGGAACAGGAGATGCTGGTGGAAAGGGGTATATTGGATATTTAGTTGAACAGTTGCAAGAGAAGACAAAAGAAGAAATCACGATACATAATCTCGGTGTAACAGGCTATCGATCTCATCAACTATTAGAACTTGTAAAAAAACAAGAAGTCGAGAGACAACTTGGACAAGCAGATATAGTCGTCATTACGATAGGGGGAAATGATCTGTTTCAGAGTGGACAAACACTGTTGAGCCTAGATTTGGAGAAGGTAGATCAACTACGTAAAGAATATCTTTTGAATCTTGAACAAGTAGTCACGAATACTCGTGAAGCAAATGAAGATGCGATAATTTACATTGTTGGACTTTACAATCCATTTATTGATTTAGCCGATGCAGATGTCACAACGAATGTAGTAAGGCAGTGGAACTTCGAGACAAGTAAACTACTTGACCAATACCCAAATACCGTATTCGTACCAACATTTGATTTATTTCAGCTAAAGGTGAATGACTACCTGTATAGTGATAAATTCCATCCTAATACAGAGGGATATCGATTAATTGCAGAGCGTGTTGCTTCATTAATTACGTGGTGAGGGGTGAGAGAAGTGGAACAGACAACTCTTTCTGTGAAGGGCTTAAAAAAGGTTATCGGAAAAAAAGAGATTATTAAAGGGTTAGATTTTGAGTTGAAAAAAGGAGAAGTTTTCGGTTTTCTAGGTCCAAATGGTGCTGGAAAGACAACAACAATTCGCATGCTTGTCGGACTCATTAAACCTACGTCAGGCACGATTGAAATTGGCGGTAAGAATGTGAGGACACACTTTTCAGAAGCGATGAGTCAATTAGGTTGTATTGTAGAAAATCCCGAACTCTATTCTTATTTGACTGGTTATGAAAACTTGATGCATTTTGCGAGAATGTTACCAGACGTAGATCAAGCGTATATCCAAAAGATTATTGAATTAGTAAGGCTTGATGAAAGAATTCATGAACCGGTGAAAAACTACTCACTTGGCATGCGCCAAAGACTAGGAATAGCTCAGGCACTATTAGGAAAGCCGAAGTTATTAATTTTAGATGAACCAACAAATGGATTGGATCCAATGGGAATACGGGAAATGAGAAGCTTCATCCGCTACTTAGCAGAGGAAGAGGGCTTAACAGTATTAGTATCTAGCCACCTCTTAAGTGAGATTCAATTAATGTGTGACCGGGTAGCTATCATTTTAAAAGGAGAAATTATTAAAGTAGATTATGTCTCCAATTTATTAACCATGCAGGAGCAATTGGTATGGAAAGTAGAACCTCATGATAAAGCAAGAGAAATCATGCAGGGTGTGACAAGTGTTGTGGATGGTGAAGAGAACGAGCTTATTACTGCGTATGACCCAGATCTGGCATCTTTACTGAATAAAAAGTTAGTTGATCACACTATTCGTGTTTATGAAATGAAACGGAAAATCCCAACTCTTGAAGATTTATTTTTAGAATTTACTGGTGGTGAGTCTCATGATTAGCCTCATACAAAACGAAATGTTAAAGATTGTGAGACGTAAAAAGGTCGTGATTGTCGCACTGATTATCGCAGTTCTTGTTTCATTATTTACATACGCTCAATATAAGGAACAAAAAAGACTGCTAGAGCAGTTTGGTGGAGACGACTGGAGAACGACCATTCAACAACAAATTATTGATATACAGAACCGTTTAGCGAGTAGTCGAATTTCTGATGAGTGGAGGGATCAATTACAACTGAGAGTTCAGCAACAACAGTATTATTTAGATCAAAATATTAATCCGTTAGAGCCCGGTGCTCCTTCGTTTATGAGGTTATTCGGTGAAAATTCAATTAATATGTTAATTCCGTTGTTAGTTATGATTATAGCGGCAGATTTGGTCTCATCTGAACGAAGTGCTGGTACGATCAAGCTACTCTTAACCAGGCCAGTAAAAAGGTGGAAGGTCTTATTAAGTAAATACATTGCTTTACTTATTACCGTATCCTTTGTCATTATGATTTTTGCCTTTTTATCCTACATCATCTCAGGTGTGGTGTTTGGTTATAAGGGATGGGATGCACCGGTCATCATTGGATTTTCTGCTGAGTCGGGTGCACTGAATACAAATGCAGCTCAAATGATACCACAATGGCATTACTTATTTATGGAGTATAGTCTCGTATGGTTTGTGGCTATTGTGATCGCAACATTAATGTTTATGCTGTCAACGTTAATTAAGAACACCCCAACCGGAATGGGTGTAATGCTAGCGGCATTAATTTCAGGAATGATATTAAGTAATATGGTAACGTCCTGGGAATCAGCAAAGTATTTGTTCATGATTAACTTAAATTTAACCAGTTATCTTTCTGGGAATGCTCCTCCGATTGAAGGAATGACTTTAGGCTTTTCTCTACTGGTTCTTACAGTTTGGGCAATTATAGGTTTACTCATATCATTCTTTACATTTACGAGGCAAGATATTTATTAATGGATTTTTTTGGTTAAGATCGAGCTAATTATTTGAAAGTGGAATTATTATTTGGTAATGTTAAATTAATTATTGGATATTATAACGATGTCCATAAAATACTTTTTACATATTAGGAGGAACTTTCACATGGCAAAGTATCAATTACCTGAATTACCATACGCATATGATGCGTTAGAACCACACATTGACAAAGAAACAATGAACATTCACCACACAAAACACCATAACACGTATATTACAAATGTAAATAACGCGTTAGAAGGTCATGATGAGCTAGCTGCTAAGTCAGTTGAAGAACTTGTTGCGAACCTAGATGCAGTACCTGAAAACATCCGTACTGCTGTTAGAAACAATGGTGGTGGACACGCAAACCACAGCTTGTTCTGGACAATTCTTTCTCCAAACGGTGGCGGTGAGCCAACTGGTGACCTAGCTGCTGCAATTAACGCAAAATTCGGTAGCCTTGATGCATTTAAAGAGCAATTCGCTGCAGCTGCAACAACTCGTTTCGGTTCTGGTTGGGCTTGGTTAGTAGTAAACAATGGTGAACTTGAAGTAACAAGCACACCAAACCAAGATTCTCCATTAATGGAAGGTAAGACACCAGTACTTGGTCTAGACGTTTGGGAGCATGCATACTACCTAAATTATCAAAACCGTCGTCCTGACTACATCTCTTCTTTCTGGAATGTAGTAAACTGGGATGAAGTGTCTAAGAGATACGCTGCGGCAAAGTAAGTTAAACGAATACCAAAAGCGACGATATGTAAATCGTCGCTTTTTTCTATGTAACGAATCTTCGTTTTTTTACATATCTCCCCTCTTTACGGAGAAAATAGTCAAGACAAAGGGGAGACAGTTATGCAACTAAAAAAAATTATTGGTGATGTAGAAATTAATAAAAATCTACTGTTGTTATTGTCGATCGGTGCACTCTACTCACTAAGTATCGCTTTATCCAATACTTTCGTGAACGTGTACTTATGGAAACAGTCCGGTCAGTTTATGGACATCGGACTTTATAATCTTGCAATTGTGGTTTTACAGCCCTTGACCTTTATTTTAGCTGGCAGGTGGGCAAAGAAAATAGACCGTGTATTAGTATTAAGATTAGGTGTCATTTTTTTAGCTGTCTTTTTTATTACCGTGTTAATGATCGGCGACAGTGCTTCTAGGTATTTACTTTTGCTGGGGTCGATTTTAGGAATGGGATATGGATTTTATTGGTTAGCCTTTAATGTTTTAACCTTTGAAATAACTGAGCCTGAAACAAGAGACTTTTTCAACGGATTTCTAGGACTATTAAGTTCGTTTTCCGGTATGGTAGGTCCCATTCTCTCTGGAGTTATTATTTCCAATATGGAGAGGTTCACGGGTTACAAGGTAATCTTTACAATCTCGTTAATATTGTTTTCAGGAGCGGTTATCTTAAGTTTGTTCCTTCACCGTCGCCCATGTGATGGGAACTTTGACTTTGTCAGAATCATAAAGGAACGGAAGAATAATTTTAACTGGAAAATGATAACGAGTGCTCATTTTTTTCAAGGGTTAAGGGAAGGAACATTTATCTTTATTATTTCAGTATTTGTTTTTATCACAACAAATAGTGAATTAGCATTAGGAAAGTACAGCCTTGTTAATTCACTTGTTTCGTTTGTCGCCTATTATATTGTGACAAGATTTATTAAAGAAAAGCACCGGAAAAAAGCCATCTTAATTGGCGGATTAATTTTGTACGCAGCCATCTTCTTACTCGTGATTGATTTAACGTACACGAGATTAATCATGTATGCCGTTATTATTGCTGTTGCATATCCTTTATTGCTCGTACCTTATATGTCGATGACGTATGACGTAATTGGACAAGGATGGAACGCAGGTGAAATGAGAATTGAGTATATAGTTGTAAGAGAGCTATACTTAAATATGGGGAGAGTTGTTTCAATCGTATTATTTCTTGGTACAATCTTTTTCTTCGATGAAAAGACAAGTATTCCGATTCTTTTATGCATAGTAGGAGCTGGACACTCACTCATATACTTGTTCATCCGTAAAGTGGAAATTAATAAACAAAATCGCGATAAAAAAGCATACAAGTCGACCATATCACAAAGGAAACTGGCAGATGGTGAAGGTGGTTCGACTGTTTGAAGCAGATACTCTTGAGGTGTCTGCTTTTTTATGTTTAATAATCATTATGCTCAAGTGAGGGTTTTTTCCTATATGTCCGCAGGCAAAGATGTAAAATGTAAATTCTCATTTTTTCTAATTTACAAAAGCTTTACACAGAGTTTATACAGGGTTAACACAAACCTATTAATCTAGTAACTGTAGGACAACACACTAATGCTCTTAGGGGGAATTAAGGAATGAAAAGCTTAAAAAGCCTGATGCTACTGGTAGTAATGGGAACGCTAGTTGTAATTTTTGCAGCATGTGGAGAAAGTGGAAGTAAAGAAGCAGGTGCTAAAGGATTAGAAGGTAGTGTAGTGATTGACGGTTCAGGAACTGTTTATCCATTAATGGCTAGATTAGCTGATGATTATATGACTAATGAGCAAGAAGAGGTTTCAGTTGAAGTAAGTCGTGCAGGAACAAGTGCTGGTTTCAAAAAGTTCCTAGTTGAAGACGGTACGGACTTTAATGATGCTTCACGAAAAATAAAAGAAGAAGAACAAGCTATTGCTGAAGAACTTGGGTTAGACGTTAAAGAAATTAAAGTAGCACTAGATGGCTTGACATTTGTTATCAATAAAGATAATGACTGGGCTACAGAATTAACGGCTGAAGAAATTAAAAGCATTTTCCTAGCTGATGGAAACATGAAGAAATGGTCAGATGTCCGTTCAGACTTCCCAAATGAAGAAATTAAAACGTACGGTCCTAACGAAAATCACGGAACTTATGAATTCTTCTTTGAAAATATTTTGGAAGAAAAAGATTTAGTTGAGGGAGTTAACTTACAACAAGATTACTCTACTTTAGTAGATTTAGTTTCTAAAGATAAAAATGCAATTGGCTTCTTTGGATATGGTTATTATGAAAACAACACGGATAAGTTAACGGCTGTAAAAGTTGACTTCGGTAACGGTGCTATCGAGCCGACACTTAAAACGATTAAAGAGGACGGAGATTATGCTCCATTTACTCGCCCAGTATTCACTTATTTAAATGTAGGCATGGCAAAAGAAAAGCCGCAAGTTCTAGATTTTGCTAAATATATCTTGAAAGAAGCTGGAAATGTAGCTGGAGAAACAGGATTTGCTCCACTTCCAGAAGACGAGTTAAAGAACTCACTGAGCGAATTAGAAGAAATTAAGTAAAGGTATCAATTATAAGCTAGAAGATGAGAGGGAACGAAGGCTACTCATCTTTTAGCTCTTTGTTGCAAAAGGTTCTATAACAACTAATAGATAAAGAAGTAGATAGAATGGTTCTCCTTATATGTAAGGTGAAAGGGGTATTTCAATAAACATGGTGAAGATAAACTCTACTAAGATGAGTAATGCCACAAATGTAAGAGAAATGATAAAGCAAAACAAAAGTAAATATAACATCAACACGCTTATGGAAAGTTTTATGCCTAAGTTTTTACTTGGAATTGCAACGATATCTATTTTAACAACGATTGGAATTGTTTTTACACTTTTGTTTGAAACTATTGAATTTTTTAAAGAAGTTTCTTTCATCGAATTTTTTACAGGAACTGTGTTAAAACCTCTCGGAGAGAATGCGCAGTTTGGTGTACTTCCATTATTGATGGGAACAATCATGTCTTCTGGTATTGCGATGATTGTTGCAATTCCGATTGGATTAATGACAGCTGTTTATTTAAGTGAATATGCGTCAGAAAAAGTGAGGAAATCACTTAAGCCTATATTAGAAATACTTGCTGGAATTCCAACAATTGTTTATGGCTTTTTTGCCTTTACATTTGTCACACCAATTCTTCGGGCAGTCATACCTGGATTAGAACCAACTAATATAGTAAGTCCGGGTATTGTTATGGGAATTATGATTATTCCTATGATTGCTTCTTTATCGGAAGATGCAATGAGTTCTGTACCAAATTCAATGAGAGAAGGAGCTTTAGCGCTTGGTTCAACCAAGTTAGAAGTGACATGGAAGGTAGTTGTTCCTGCTGCAATTTCAGGTATTGTTGCTTCGTTTGTATTAGGGATCTCACGTGCAATTGGTGAAACGATGATTGTAACTATTGCTAGTGGAAGCTCTAAAAACTTTACGTTTGATATCACCCAGTCCATGCAAACAATGACAGCCTATATCGTTGAAGTAACCGGTGGAGATGCACCAGCTGGTTCTACCCTTTACTACAGCTTGTATGCAGTTGCCATGACACTATTTGTGTTCACATTTGTCATGAATTTACTGGCAGGCTACATCTCTCGTAGGTTTAGGGAGGAATATTAAGATGAAGTATGTAGATCAAGCATTAGTTGAAAAGAAGATGAACTCAAGGTTATTTACGAATTCATTTGCGAAACTTTTATTTCTGTTATCCACTTTATTTGGAATTATTATACTAGCTATATTATTCTATCGAGTAGTCACCCAAGGTGCAGCTTGGATTGACTTTAGTTTTCTAACCAATAAACTTTCAACAAATCCAGATCGAGCGGGAATTATGGGGGCTATTCTCGGGACTCTGTGGCTCATGGTAGTTGTAGCACCAGTGACGATGTTTCTAGGTATCGGTACAGCTATCTACCTTGAGGAATATGCGAGAAAAGGTAAACTGCAAGCATTTATTCAGACAAATATTTCGAACCTGGCGGGTGTCCCATCCATAGTTTTCGGTATTTTAGGATTAACTGTATTCGTAAGAACGTTGGATTTGGGAGCGGTAATTTTAGCTGGTGGCTTAACAATGTCCTTACTCGTCTTGCCGGTCGTCGTAGTGGCGAGCCAGGAAGCAATTCGTGCAGTTCCTCAATTTCTAAGAGAAGCTTCATACGGCATGGGGGCAACGAAATGGCAAACGATTAAAAATGTTGTATTACCAGCAGCATTACCAGGTATTTTAACTGGACTAATTTTAGCTCTATCGCGTGCGATTGGAGAAACAGCACCGCTTGTTGTATTAGGAATTCCGGCATTATTAATTCCATTGCCAGACAACATTTTAGATAAATTTACGGTCCTGCCGATGCAAATATACTATTGGACGTTAGATTCTCCACTTAATGATGATTATGCGTATTTAGCGGCAGCGACAATTTTGGTGTTACTAGTTGTACTGTTTATTATGAATTCAATTGCAGTAGGAATCCGGAACAAATTTCAAAAGAGATATTAAACAGGTCGGGGGAATGAAAATGGCTGTAATGACAACTGCTCATCCAAATGAAAGAACAAAAATGACGCAGGAGAATAGAGTGAGTTCAGTAAATCAAAAATCAATCGTGTATGATACAAAAGATTTAAACCTTTGGTACGGAAATGATCAGGCACTTAAGAATATTAATCTCTCCGTATATGAAAATGAAGTGACGGCTATTATCGGTCCATCAGGTTGCGGAAAATCCACTTACATTAAGACGATGAATAGAATGGTCGAATTAGTACCAACGGTTCGTGTGTCAGGAGACATTTTATACCGTGGTCGAAACATTCTGGATAAATCCTATAAAGTAGAAGAACTTAGAACGAATGTAGGGATGGTGTTTCAAAAGCCAAACCCGTTTCCGAAATCCATTTATGAAAATATTGTATATGGTCCAAAAATACATGGAATTCGTGATAAAAAGGTATTGGACGAAATTGTTGAAAAAAGTCTACGTGGAGCAGCGATTTGGGATGACATTAAGGACCGACTTCATGAAAATGCATATGGTTTATCGGGAGGACAACAGCAACGGTTATGTATTGCACGTTGTTTAGCAATTGAGCCAGATGTCATATTAATGGATGAACCAACGTCTGCACTGGACCCAATCTCAACCTTAAAAATAGAAGAACTTATGCAAGAGCTTAAAAAGAACTACAGCATCATTATCGTGACACATAATATGCAGCAAGCAGCTCGTATATCAGATAAAACTGCATTTTTCTTAAATGGAGAAGTCATTGAGTTTGGTGAAACAGATCATATATTCTCAAATCCGACAGATAAAAGAACAGAAGATTATATTACGGGTAGATTTGGTTAATGTATAATTGCTTCCTAAAAATAAACAATGGGGGATACAGGTATGGTGGTCCGCGAAAAATTTGAAATAGATTTGAATCGATTACGTGAAATGCTACTAGAGTTAGGGAAGATGACAGAGGAAGCGTTACGAAGAGCGATGGAGTCATTAGTGGAACAAGATGTTGAAAAAGCTCTAACCATAATAGAAGAAGACGCTAACATTGATAAGCTAGAAGTAGAATTAAATGACTTTGCTATTCTTTTAATTGCAAGACAGTCACCAGTTGCAGTCGATCTTCGCAGGATTATTGTCGCTCTAAAAATTGCGGCTGACATTGAACGAATGGCAGACCATGCTGTAAATATTGCAAAGTCTACAATCCGTATAGGCTCTGAGGCATTCATTAAACCATTAAATGATTTACCTAGAATGCATCAGCTTTCAATAGAAATGTTAAGAGACTCACTAAAAGCCTACCATGAAGAAAATCTAGTACTTGCAAAGAAAATTTCTGAAATTGATGATGAAGTTGATGAATGCTATGGTCAAGTAACAAGAGAATTACTATCCATGATGCCGAAGTATCCTGAGCATATTGCCCAAATTACTCAATTGGCGTTCGTTGCAAGATATATAGAGCGTACAGCAGACCATGCAACGAATATTGCCGAGAATATCTTCTACCAAGTTAAGGGTCAGCATTATGATTTAAATGAATAATAATAGAAATCCTTAGACTCTGCCCACTTTTGGGAGAGAAAAAGTGAATTCGCAACCCAAAACACAGCCCAATAAGCACTCAATTCACCGACAAAAAATATAAAAACTGGCAATACAAAAAACGACTCGACATTTTTAAAGCGAGTCGTTTTTCCGTTTTATTCGCCTATTTCCATTTGTATTCTTCATCACACCATTCGTTAAGTTTCATTTGCCAAAAAATTGATTAGGAAAGTACTGAATTGTACTAATTGTTAACGTTAGAAAAACTAGTTTTCTGTAACTATTGCTTTGTAATTGTTCGGGCAATTTCATCAATAGACATTTTATTTGATACTTCAAATGTTCCAATTTGAATTTTTTTAGCCCAATCTTTTTCCTGAAGGTATTTTTCTAAATCATCCGCGTTATTAATGATTTTAACTTCAGCCAATTTATTGCTTATATCAGTACTTGCCATACCCGATTTCACTTCTAACGTGTAGAGAAGTGGTGCATCTTCTTTTGGCTGCTCTGAATCTTCGGCAGGCTGTGTTTCTTCAGTTTCCTTTACAGTCTCAGTATTCGCTTTAGCTTGTTCCTGCTCTATCTGTTTTAATCGATTTAATTCCTCTGTGGCTATTACGGTTTGCCCTCTTTCTTTAAGTGTTTGTTGAATGGTCTGATCTGTAAGTGGTATTTCTTTTTCTACTATTGTTTTGTTATCTTCGCTAAAAGGATTATCTATTATAAAGACAAGTAGACACGTTATGATAATCCCAAGCGAAAGTCCACGCATAAAACCTTTCGTCATAACTTACCTCGCCTCGTAGTTATTTCTTTAATGTTTTGTGTAAATCATCATCATGAAATAGAAGCTCTTCTTCTAATATTTTAATCCTCTTTTTCATTTGATAGTTCTCCTGCATAACCGTTAATGATAATTGCTCTAGCTGTTCTTCAATGTCGTTCACCTTATCACGTTTAAAAAAAGATAAGATGAGAAGCAGAACAGCGAAGGAGAGTAAACCAATCATGATATATTCCATTCTTTCACCTCTAACAGTCTTTTACATCTTTCGCTTATATATTTATACCATAGTTGATTATATAACTAAATATGTGTGTTGAATCTACAATTTTCTTTATTTTTCACAAAAGTTATACACGTTATCCGTAAAAAAGAGATGCGAGGTTGTTAATTGTGTAATTTGTTGTCGTAAAATGAGGGATAGATGCTCTGAAAAAAATAATAGTTGCCCTAGAAGGTACGATTCATCGAAGTCCGCATAATACGACAATTTGCGTTTATTGTAGAGGATACCAGCCGATGTTAAGATGTTTATAGTTGCATAATTACTGCTCGTCTAACATAACTTACTAAATTGGGGTGAATTGTATATGATACAGGATATCTTAAAATACAGAGATCAAGGATTAAGTTTTCGAGAGATTGCTAGAGAGCTTAACTCTACAGTAGGAAAAGTTCATTATAGCTGGACAAAGTACGTTAAGGATCACGAAATAGGAAACGAAGACTCACCACAACTCGAATTTCAATTACCTCAATCCTTACCTTCACCGAACCAAGATTGTATGTGTTTAATGGTTCAAAATTCTACGTCTCTTTATTTATATTGGGACATATCCAAAGCGAAAATTCAATTTATTGAAACAAATTTTCAGAAAAGCTTTTCGTCAATGACGAAATACATAAAAATCTATCATATTACTTCTATCTTATTTAATGGGCATAACGCTCACCGTGAATTTGAGATTGCATTACCTGAAATGACAAATAACTGGTTTGTACGTGAAGTTGAACCGAATCAAACATATATCGCTGAGTTAGGTGTAAAAACAGAGGAAGGTACTTTTTTTACAATAGCAAGGTCAAACCCCATTGATACACCAAGGGATGATGTAAATCAAGCGGGTCTCTTTACGGAAAGCGTTCATGAATGGAAACAGGGACAGTCATCTAGTCCAGCTTGGCTGGAGAACTTTTCGACCTATTCATATTATGAAAAACTGCTTCGAAAATAAAAGGAAAAGAAGGTGAGAGTTATGAGCTTTATGTATGTAAATTTTGTTCTTCATGCACATTTACCATATGTAAGACATCGCGAAGCAAATAGACTAGAAGAACGCTGGCTATACGAGGCAATTACGGAAAGCTATATTCCACTGCTTTGGCAGTTAGAGAAAACAGATCATAGACAAAAGTGGACAATCTCCTTTTCACCGCCACTAATGGAAATGTTGGCTGATCCATTAGTACAACGAAGATATTTACTGTATCTAGATAATACTGAATCCTTATTACGCAAAGAAAAAGAACGTGCAAATGAGTCTGCTGATGTGAATGTTGTCAATTTTTATGAGGAGCGCTACAAAAATATACGTGAAACCTATCTTAAATGGAATCAAAATGTATTAGAGGGATTTAAACATTATTTTAATGAAGGAAAAATAGAATGTATCACTTCTTCTGCCACACATACATTCTTGCCATATTTACAAACAAAACAAGGTATTCATATGCAGATTAAGCATGGAATGAATTGCTTTGAGAAGCATTTCAATACGAAGCCAAATGGACTGTGGCTGCCAGAGTGTGCCTATACTCCTGGGATAGATGAAATCTTACATCGTGAAGGAATTCGCTTTGCATTTGTAGATGAACACGCAATGAAGCATGCAGATCCTACTCCGTCAAAAGGAGTTGGAGCACCTGTTTATTCTCCGCATGGAGTCGCACTATTTGCCAGAAATCATGATATTTCTAATCGGATTTGGAGCTCTTCCTATGGATATCCTGGAGATCCGAATTACCGTGAGTTTTATCGAGACATTGCCTATGATCGTGAATGGGAATATATTAAACCATTTGTTCATCCAGAAGGTATTAGAGTAGATACTGGGATAAAAATGCATCGAATTACAGGGAAAACGGAATATAAAAAGACATACATACCTAGAGAAGCGAGTCAAAAAGTGAAAGAGCATGCCAATCATTTTACGACATCGTTAATTGAGCAGCGTAATAAACACGGAGAGCAAAGCTTTCCACCACATATCGTTACCCTTCCATTTGACACCGAGTTATTCGGACACTGGTGGTTTGAAGGACCTGACTTTTTCCATGAAGTCATTTCAACACAAATCGAAGATATTGAATACATTACACCCACTGATTTCTTAAATCGTCATTATCGGGATTTAGAAACAGCTCACTTTTCATTCTCTACGTGGGGACGAGATGGATATGGTGATGTTTGGTTAAACGAGAAAAATGAGTGGATGTATCGACATCTACATGGTATGGAGAAAAAGTTAATAGAAGTAACAACTAGTTTTGATCTGACTGATCCAACCATTAAGCGAGCGATGGAACAGCTTAGTCGTGAATGGATGCTTGCAACGAGCAGCGACTGGGCATTCATCATAGATAATGAGAGCGCAAGTCAATATGCAACAGATAGATGTATGGAACATATTAATCGCTTTTATCGCATTATTTCTGCATTAGAAAATGATTGTGTAACAGAGTCATTTATGAGTGCCTTAGAAGCCGACTATCCATTTATGAAAGACATTGATCTTTCATTGTTACAATCACCACATGATTTATATGTGAAGAGTACTCAACCCTCTAGTGCGAGAAAGAAGATTGTGATGTTATCTTGGGAATTTCCTCCAAGAGTAATTGGGGGTCTAGCCAGACACGTTTATGAACTTTCGAAATCTCTCGTTCAATTAGGTGAGGAAGTATATGTTATTACGGCAAAAGAGAAAGATAGTTTAGCATATGAATTAGTTGATGGTATCCATGTTTATCGAGTAGAAGGTTATCAGCCGCATTCAGAGGATTTTATGCATTGGATTAGCGGCCTCAATTTAAGTATGGTAGAACAAACGATAGAATTGAATAAAAAGATACAATTCGATGTGATACACGCTCATGATTGGCTGGTAGGTAGCTCAGCTATTACATTGAAGAAGGCACTTAACATTCCACTAGTCGCAACAATTCATGCTACAGAGTTTGGACGAAATGGTGGGATACATACGCCTCTTCAAACAACTATTTCAGATAAAGAACGTTTGTTAATCCAAAAGGCAGATACGATTATCGTATGCAGTGATTATATGAAGCAAGAGGTTAGTAGCATTGAACGAGAAGCCCTTGCAAAAATAGAAGTGATTCCGAATGGAGTTGACAGAACGTTTTTTACGAGAAAACCTGTAGAAGGCAAAAACTATTCTTGGGAAAAATTGATTCAAGATCAACTTGTCGTATTCTCAATGGGAAGAATTGTACCAGAGAAGGGCTTTCAAACAATTATTGATTCCGCACCACAAATCATTGAGAAAGTACCAAACGTAACATTCATTATTGCCGGCACGGGTCCTTTAGAAAAGAAATATCAAGATGAAATAGTGGAGAAAAATTTACAAGACTATGTTCATATGATTGGTTTTGTGGAAGATGATGAGAGAAATGCTTTATTACGTACATGTGATGTATCTGTATTTCCTAGTCTTTACGAACCGTTTGGAATTGCGGCACTCGAGGCGATGATTGCAAAGAAACCGGTTGTTGTGTCTCGAACAGGAGGACTCATTAGTTTTGTGAAAAACGGTGTAACGGGAATATCTTTTACTCCTGGTTCAAGTGAAGAACTGACAAAAGCAATTCATGTATTGTTAACTAATAAGAAGCTTTCTGAAAAAATTGCGGAAAATGGGCAAAAAACAGCTTATCTACAATATAACTGGGATCGAATTGGAGAAAGAACGATCACACAATATCAAAATTTAATTGGGATATTTGAAATGGTGTAAAGGAATGTTAAGTTTTCTTATGCTATAAATGATAAAAGTTATCTTTGAGAGGTGGGAATATTGGTGGAGCCTTGTGTCTTTGACGAAATATACCACGAAACATCAGGCGACCATCTATCGATTATTCCAAAAAGAGCAACTTATGTAAAAATAGCTTTTATTTAAATTGGACTGGCATTTCTTTACGAACAATGGTATCATAGTGAAGTCTGATTTATTTGTAATGTTTGGAGGGATATACATGCGCGTTACTGTTACTCTAGCTTGTACAGAAACTGGCGATCGTAACTATATTACGAAGAAAAATAAGCGTAACAATCCAGAACGTATTGAGCTTAAAAAATACAGCCCAAGACTAAAGAGAGTTACTCTTCACAGAGAAACAAAATAATGAAACAAAAAACAGTCGTAGACCTTTATGGTTTACGACTGTTTTGTTTTTGTTAAAGGCTACTTTCATAAGGCTGTTTTCGTATCGATCTTTGCTTTGCGTAAAAATCCTAAAAGCTGGATTTTTACCTTAGTATTTATATAATTCTATACATAAAGAGAGTTGCTCTTTTCTAATCCAACCTCTTTCACTTCTAAGATGGTTGTACACCCAGAATAATTGTATTAAAAGCAATAAAGTCTCAGAAAAGAGCCTTTCTTAAACAGTGTTGCTATCTTTCTAAGAAGCTCATATTAGGGCATGTATACATCCCTATGATGAGAAGATGCCCCCGAGAACTTAAGTTTAAGTTGACTTATTCGAAAAACAACAATCCATATAAGAACAGCCTTGATAGATGAACGCGGACAGCCAGATTACCGTAACTGCAATACTAGGTAGAAATTGGTAAAATATAGATAAGTAGTTCCTGCATCTTACTTTCTCATCTTATTGTCTATATAATAAAAACAGATAAACAAACAGAAGGGGGAGAGAAAATGAAATTTGTAAAATGGATTGGGATTCCGCTTGTCGTGGTGATCCTCATAGCTGCAATAGCGTATAGAGTAGGTACGAACTACATTTCGAATCAAGTGGCAAAGCAAGTTTATAATAGCCTTGAGGAAAATGGGGAAATCAATTCTATCATGGAGGAAGTAACAAGAAACCCAAAACTTGAGCAACTATTATCAGAAGTAGAAACCGTAGATGATAGTGCACTTCCTTTTTCTACAAAAGAAGAAGCAACAACAGTATTAATGAAGAGATTCACAATGAATGAAATACTAACCATACAATCAAAAATCACAGATGGCATCAGTATACAAGATGAAGAAGAGTTATTAAAGACTTTTCAAGAAAAGCTTACCGAAGAAGAGCTAGTAGCCCTAAAAGTGATTGCACTTAAGGAATATCAAAATAGGTGAAACTGAGGTGCCCTTATGAGTAATGAAAAAAAGGAGCTTCGTAAACTTGTTAAGCAACAGTTAAGTAAAGTAACTAAAGAACAGTTTATGAAGTATACTACTCGCATTCAACAATCCCTTTTTGAAGATGAAAAGTGGAAGCAGGCAAATGTAATTGGGATTACCATTTCCAGAGGTAATGAAATTGAGACAAAAGGAATTATAGAAGAAGCATGGAATCAAGGAAAGAAAGTCGCTGTACCCAAATGCATCCCAGAAGATAAAAAGATGATTTTTTATATCTTTACTGACTTTTCTCAGTTAGAAGAAGTGTATTTTGGATTGCAGGAACCTAAACCTAGTGAAACAGTAGCCATTCATCCAAGTGAGATTCATTTGTTGGTCGTACCTGGAGTCGTCTTTACTGAATATGGCTTTCGTATTGGGTATGGCGGTGGTTATTACGACCGTTATTTATCACAATATGAGGGTTCGACTTTATCCTTATTACTTGAGTGTCAGCTAGTGCAACAGTTGCCAATTGAACTTCATGATATTCCTGTTCAGCAATTAATTACTGAAAAAAGGATTGTACATTGTGAGTAGTTTACTTTTCCTAGGATTCGTTATAATAGTTGCGCTACTGGGCTTCTTTGTAAAAGCATTATCGCTGAGTGGAACGATTGCAGCAATCTTTGTAGGATCGTCTGTTGTGATCGGATTACAAGGGGAAGGGTTAATTCTGCTAGGCTTGTTTTTTGGAACGTCGAGTCTTCTAAGTAAGGTTAAATCAAACGTTAAACAATCCTCACTCCAAATTATAGAAAAGGGAGATACCCGGGACTATGGACAAGTATTAGCTAACGGTCTACTTCCAGCTGTAAGCTGTTTGATCTATGCTTACACTAGTGATGAAGGATGGATTTATATCTATGCTGTGTCATTAGCAGCGGCCACTGCAGATACATGGGCTTCTGAGATAGGAACATTGTCTAAAAGGAAACCTTTTCATATTTTTACATTCAGACGTGTTCCTGGAGGGACTTCCGGTGCTGTTTCTATACTGGGGCTTTTTGCAACCGTGGCAGGAGCAGGTATCATTGGTGCAGCATCTATTTTGTTTTTTGACTCTATAAAAATCACGCATTTCCTTATGATTGTACTATTAGGTACAGTGGGATCAATGATAGATACTGTTCTTGGTGCAACTGTTCAAGCTAAATACATATGTCGTCAATGTGGTTTACACACTGAGAAAAAAGTTCACTGTGGAATTACAACGAAGCAACTGTCGGGGATTACTTGGATGAACAATGATGCTGTAAATTTCACTTCAATTGCACTTGCTGTCATACTTTCGGTTATTTTTGTTTAAATTGGATAAAATTAGCCTTCCTGTGCAAATTAGTAATAGGAGGGATGATGATGAAAAATTCTGTCATAGCTGCTGCTCTATTGTTTGTTGTTTATACGCTTTTTAAAGGACGTTATCGCTTATTAAATACGATTCTGAGTAACGCCTTTATAAGAAAGTTACTTGTACAGGTCGCGATGCAGATGCCATTTATTAGAGAGCAGTTCATGAGAAGAGCATTTAGGTAGTAAGCCTGTTGAAACGTTCAACAGGTTTTTTTATTTTTGCTTATAGAAAATTTAGAAGTGAGCCTTTAATAATGAGATAAAGGGTGTTGAAAAGTGAAATGGGAAGTAATCTACTTCGATATCGATAATACATTGTTCGATTATGAAGAGTCATTTCAAAAAGGAATGATGGCAACTTGTAAGAAGAGTATAAAGAATATCAATGAAGGTGAATGGTTTAAGCATTTTAAAATGTTTTGTGATGAGTTTTGGGGAAAGTACGAAAGAAAGGAATGGACTCAGCAAGAATATAGATATCAGCGTTTATATCATTCGTTATTGCCATTTAATATCCAGATATCACAGCCATTTTCAGAGATGTTTCATAACGAGTTTGAACGAACGGTACATAACTATGCTACCCCTTATCCGGATGTAATTCCTACACTATACGCTTTTAAAGAACGTGGTCACAAACTAGGGATCATCTCAAACGGTAAAACACAAACGCAAATGAATAAGCTGATACATTTAGGAGTGTTCCCATTTTTTGAGGGAAACATCTTTATTTCAGCGGATATAAAATACGAGAAGCCTGATCCACGTATCTTTCATTATGTTAGACAAAGATTAGGAGAAGTGAATCTGCCTCTATATATAGGTGATAGTTATGAACAAGATGTTGCAGGGGCTAAAGAAGCTGACTGGGATGTCATTCATTTTCAATATTGTAACTCAAAGAGCTTGAGAGAAAATATCCCAGTCTGTTCTTCGTACCAAGAAATACTTGAGTATATTACGATGAATTAGAGTCTACATTTGTTGATATAATTTTACCTTTTCACCGTTTTTTCCTTCAGTTATGATCAATAAATGAGAGCGATCTTTACTAATAAGAATAAGCGGAAGCTTACTTCCAATTGGAGAGATATTTTCACTTTCTGATAGACGAATACCTAATACATAATTTTTATAAAGGCCTTCCCATAAACGACCAATCACCGTTTGAGTTTCTGATTCTGAAAGTCCAGGAATAGCCTTTGTAGTAAAGGATTGTAGCTCCATTAATGTATACGGATCATAGTTACTTTGCTTGATGGAGAAATTTTTCATTAAGCGATCCCAGCTAGTCTGCAAATCTTGTGTTCGAACGTGATCAATAATTTTCTTCCATTCTTCTTCTTCCTTATTTTTCGGTGTTTGAAAGCCATGCAACGGACTAAAGGAAGAGTCAATGACATACAACTTATCCTTGGACATCGTTTGTGAGCTCTTAATATCGTTATCGTCATTATGTATTTCTGCATGATGAAAGGAAATGGATTCATACAAGGCACTATCCTGTCCTTGTATTTTTTTTTCTTGAGAAAGTGTGGCTTTATGTTGTTTCCATTCATACATCGTATCTACTAGCACGCCATCTTTGAATAGTAGAGATACATCTTGTCTTAAATATACCTTTTTATCTGTTGCAGATTGCACAGCCCATTTTACGTTATATGGATCGTTGTGGTCACCGTCTATTGTAAGGTGAGTTTCTGCTGTGAGAAACGATACATGAGGATCAATTGGGAAATAGGTAATGCTTTCTTTCACAAGAGCAGGTATAACAGTCCTCACCAATATATAAGAAACGGCAAGGACAAAGGCACCTACTATTGTAATTATTGTCCGCTTCCTCATATACTTTCACCTCCTACTAGTCTACATTTCTTAAATAACATCTTGGACAGCCACCCTCTTCTACCTTATGACTCAGGAAATCATATCATTCCAATGTGAGAAACAAGCTGATAAAAAACTTATGAAAATGATAAGTATGTTTCATGTTTTTATAGTTAATGATGGAAAGTGAAGTTTACTTTTGGTAGGACATGAAGTGAGGGATTGAATAGTGGATAGAATTAAGAAACCAGTTTCACCAAATATACAGGAAAATATAGAGTACTTAGAAAAAGAGCTGGGAGTGAAAGAGAGCTTTGATGTCATTCATCTTGCCCAAGAATATGCGGGTAAGAAGATGTCGTTCTTTTTAATAGATGGCTTTGCAAAGGATGATATCCTTCATTATTTAATGAAATTACTTTCATCCCTTGATCCTTCTCAGCTTGAGCCTGACCCTCTTGAAAAATTATTAAAAACACATATTCCTTATATTGAGCTTGAGAAAGTGGAAGATTTGGATGCTGTTGTAGACACCGTATTAGCTGGACCAACTGCATTAATTGTGGAAGGGCTTCAGTATGCAATTATGATTGATGCAAGAACGTATCCAGTAAGAGGACCTCAAGAGCCTGATATTGAAAGGGTTGTGAGAGGGGCTAGAGATGGATATGTGGAGACAATTGTATTTAACACAGCACTAACGAGACGGCGTGTAAGGGACCGCACCTTACGAATGGAGTATATGCAAGTAGGAAGAAGAAGTAAAACCGATATATGTCTATGCTACATTGAAGATATTGCCGAAGAAAAGCAAGTAAAAGCTGTAAGAGACTCAATAAGTAATATTGATACAGATGGCTTACCAATGGGGGAAAAGACGATTGAAGAATTTATCTCAGGTAGACATTTTAACCCATACCCTGTTGTACGTTACACGGAAAGACCAGATACAGCAGCAGCCCATTTGTATGAAGGACATGTACTCATCATCGTAGACGGAAGTCCAAGTGTTATGATAACACCGTCAACCTTTTGGCATCACTTACAGCATGCTGAAGAGTACCGGAATAAACCGGTAGTTGGTGCGTATCTTCGGTTAGTGCGATATTTGGCTGTCTTTGCATCCATTTTCTTATTACCGCTATGGTATTTATTTGCAGCCGAGCCTGAGTTATTACCGAGTGTTCTAAACTATATAGGTCCAAATGATGAAGGACAAATACCACTAATTGCTCAATTTCTCATGATTGAAGTCGGACTTGATATGTTACGAATGGCAGCAATACATACGCCAAGCTCCTTAGCCACTGCATTAGGGTTAGTTGCTGCTTTAATGATTGGACAGGTTTCAGTTGAAGTCGGCTTATTTTCGAATGAAGTCATTTTATATTTTGCAATAGCTGCAATCGGCAGCTTTGCCACACCAAGCTATGAGTTAAGCCTTGCCAATCGTTTAGTCCGGATTGTGTTACTCATTCTTACAGCCATTGGTGGTGTAGTAGGATTAGTCATTGGCGTCACACTCTGGATTATCATGCTAGCACGTATGAGATCCTTTAACCTGCCTTATCTATGGCCGTTTATCCCATTTTCATTTAAAGGGCTAAAAGAAGTCTTACTTCGTTCACCTATTCCAATGAAAAGTAGGAGACCAACTGCTCTGCATCCGAAAGATCCAGACCGTTAATAAGAAGCTGCAAGAGTGTCAAGAAAATGACACTCTTTTCTTCTATCTCATCCTTGACCGTGATCGAAATTATCTATACTCTTATAATGGATTATGACCATAGATAATATGTGTAGTAGGTGAAAAATTGAAGACATTATACGATGTACAAAAATTATTATTAAAATATGGAACAGTCATTTACATAGGTGACAGGATATCTGATTTAGAATTGATGGAGGAAGAACTAAGAGAACTCTTTCATTCACAATTATTAGATGCACAAGATTTTAAAATGGCACAATTAATTGTGAGACAAGCATTGCAGCAAGAAATAGAAAAAAGGAAAAGGAATGAGTAGCTTGGAACAAAAATGGTATGTCGGAATTGATTTAGGTGGCACAACGATTAAAATGGCCTTTGTAACAACAGAAGGTGAGATAGAGCATAAGTGGGAAATCCCAACTGATACAAGCCAAAATGGTGAATTAATCACGACAAGTATTGCTAGTTCACTTGAACAAAAACTACAACAACTAAGTGTATCTAAAGATCAATTAATTGGTGTTGGGATGGGGGCACCAGGACCTGTTAATATGGAAAACGGGTTCATTTATGAAGCAGTAAATTTAGGATGGATAAACTATCCATTAAAAGACAGGTTAGAAAAGGCAACCGGTTTACAAGCAGTCATTGATAATGATGCAAATTTAGCTGCGATCGGTGAGATGTGGAGAGGTGCAGGAGAAGGGGCAAAAAATCTTATCGCAGTAACACTAGGTACTGGTGTTGGCGGTGGGGTTATTGCAAATGGTGACATCATCCATGGTGTAAATGGTGCAGCAGGAGAAATCGGCCATTATACTTCTATTCCTGAAGGTGGCGCTTCTTGTAACTGTGGAAAAACAGGCTGTCTCGAAACAATTGCGTCTGCTACTGGAATTGTTCGTCAAGCGATGGAACAATTAAGTGAAGAATCGAATTCAACTCTAGAAGCTTTAATTAAGCAAAAGAATAAGCTGACAGCAAAAGATGTGTTAGATGCCGCAAGAAACGGTGATCCGTTAGCTAATACTGTTATTGACCAAACATGCTTTCATTTGGGGCTAGCTATAGCTAATTTATCTAATGGAGTAAATCCTGAGAAAATTGTAATAGGTGGTGGAGTATCAAAAGCTGGTGATATTCTCCTACCTCGCATTAAACATTACTTTGAGAAGTTTGCGTTCCCTCGCGTAGCAAAAGGGGCTGATATAGCAATCGCCACATTAGGTAATGATGCGGGTGTAATTGGTGCAGCTTGGTTAGTAAAGACAAAGATAGGATAAAAGTAATGTTTTTCTATGCTAAGATAATAAAAAGTAGGCCCATTTCTAGGAAATGTGGCCTTTTTTTTATGTCCAAAATAACAATTATTCATTTTTATGAAACTTTTTCCTATCTTCATTCGTCTTACTAGACGAGTCTAAAAAATCTGTTATGGGCGTATTATTTTATTATAAAAATCTGGTGTTAAATAATCATTGATTTTTTGTAAAAAAGACATTAAGATAAACTATGTTTAATCTATCAAAAAACCAATAATTGTCAAAATATCCTTTATTTTCTGACTAAAATACTAGATAGTGTGAAACGTGCTACAGTGGTATCCTTTACCGAAACTGATTAGGTTCTTTAAACAGCTTAAATTTCATTCTGTTTGGTTAACCTCTGATCTTTATATTGCATTAGGAAATTCACGCCCGGCTAAATACGTAATACTATGAATGATTGATGATTGAAGGAGGTTCTTCAAAATGAAAAAAACCACATGGTATAAAATGTGGCCATTGTTATTATCCATTTTTATGTTATGGATAAAAACATATATTGTCTATAAAACTAGCTTTGATATAAAAATTGAAAACTGGAAGCAGGAATTCATCCTGTTTATCAATCCATTAAGTTTTATCTTATTATTTCTTGGTGTCACACTAAGTGTAAAAGAAAAGAGAAGAATTCGATTATTATATACATTAGGCTTTATTACAAGCTTTATCCTCTTCGCCAACGTTGTATACTACCGTTTCTTCAATGATTTCCTTACGATACCTGTTTTATTCCAAACAAGTAATATGGGCGACTTAGGAAACAGTATTACAGAATTGATTACATTTGGTGATCTTTTAATTTTTAGTGACTTGTTAATTCTTTGGATAGTTTTAAAGATTGCTAGAAAAAAAGACGTAATTCCGGCAGGTGTAACAATTTTAAAAAGAGAAAAAATGGCCTACTTATTAGTTGCTGTTACGATTATAATCGTGAACCTAGGACTGGCTGAATCAGAACGTCCTGAGTTATTAACAAGAACGTTTGACCGTGAAATATTAGTCAAAAACATAGGGACATATAACTTCCACATATATGATGCTGTCATACAGTCTAAATCTTCGGCACAAAGGGCATTAGCTGATGGGAGTGAATTAGTTGAAATTGAAAACTATCTAAAAGCTAATCATCGTAGTGCTTCTGATGAACTGTTTGGAGCAGCAAAAGGTAAAAATGTAATTGTCGTTTCAATGGAATCATTACAAAACTTCGTAATAGGTGAAACAATTGATGGTCAAGAAATCACACCATTTCTTAATGAGTTTATTGGAGAGAGTTACTATTTTGATAACTTTTATCACCAAACAGGGCAAGGAAAAACATCAGATTCTGAATTTCTATTAGAAAATTCCTTGTATCCATTAGGAAGAGGAGCTGTATTCTTTACACATGGTACAAATGAATATACGGCAACTCCTGAGATTATAAAAGAACACGGCTATTACTCAGCTGTGCTTCATGCGAATAATAAGAGCTTCTGGAATCGAGATATCATGTATCAGTCACTAGGATATGATCATTTCTTCGAGGTCAATGATTACATTATCAATGATGAAAATTCAATAGGTTGGGGATTAAAGGATAAAGACTTCTTTGATCAGTCAATCTCACACTTAAAGGCATTACCTGAACCGTATTACGCTAAATTCATTACGTTAACGAACCACTTTCCATTCGAACTTGGAGAAGAGGATAAAATGATTAACGAATATACGTCAAATAGTAGAACGTTAAATCGATATTTTCCTACTGTACGTTATATGGATGATGCGTTAAAGGATTTTGTACAACGTCTTAAGGATGAAGGAATGTACGAGGATTCAATCATCATATTGTATGGTGATCATTACGGTATTTCTGAAAATCACAATAAAGCAATGGCACAGTTTTTAGGAAAAGATGAAATTACTCCTTTTGATAGCATACAATTGCAACGTGTTCCATTAATTATTCATATTCCAGGGCAAGAAGGAAAGACAATTTCGACCACTTCTGGCCAAATCGACTTAAAGCCGACAATTCTACATTTAATGGGAATTGATACTCATAATGATGTACATTTTGGTGCCGATTTATTTTCAAAAGATAAGCTCCCATTTACTGTTCTTCGTGATGGCAGCTTCATAACCGACAAGTATGTTTACACAAATAATGAGTGTTATGATAAGGTAACCGGAGAAGTAATGGATGGAAGTGCTTGTGAGCCATATATGGATAAGG
The DNA here is from genome assembly GCA_008364785.1 of Bacillus sp. BGMRC 2118. Classification (GTDB taxonomy): domain Bacteria; phylum Bacillota; class Bacilli; order Bacillales; family SA4; genus Bacillus_BS. The sequence goes on from VTTJ01000002.1 coordinate 498,088, forward strand.
CGAAGCGAGAACTGGAGTATTCCGATAAGATTGTATACGGAGATTTATTACGTTTCTATAATGGTAATAACTTTCAAAATAAAGTAAATAATGTAGTTAATCCTTAAAGTCCTGACTAGTCAGGGCTTTTCTTTTTGCCAAGGTTTGCAACTAGAAACTCTTATGATTCGACGTGGCATCACAAGATGGATGTTACGAAGTGATGTACGTCCTCATTTACCAACCTATTTAATATTTTGGACTACATGTTTCGACTACTATTTTCCGTTCTTCACTCATACATTAAATCAGTATGATGTAAGGAGGGGAACATATGGAGGTACGTGTTCGATTAGGAGATTCGCTCTGGTATTATAGTCAATTGTTTGAAATACCACTTCCTTTGATTATGGACTCTAATCCAATTGAATATCAGTCTAACTTACGTGTTGCAGATACTGTTTATATCCCTGGGTATGAAATAGAATCATATGTTATTAGGCAAGGTGATACATTTTGGGAATTATCCCATCAATATAACATTCCAATTGATGCAATTATATTAGTTAATCCCGCCTTTAATCCCTTAAACCTTCCAATAGGGGAAGAGTTAGTGTTACCAAGACGTGTGAACTCTCGGATTGTAAATGGGAAGAAAGAATATCACTTTGATCACTTGGTTGAAGATATACGTAAACTTAAAAAAACATATCCTTTTATTAAACTAGCTAAGATAGGAGAAACAGTATTAGGACAGAACTTGTATGAAATAAAAATTGGGAATGGGCCAAAACGTGTACACGTTAATGGATCTTTTCATGCGAATGAATGGATAACTAGTGGAGTTATCATGCATTTTCTGGATGATTACTTACAAGCTTTAACAACGAATACTCCACTTCGTGGTTTTTATATGTATCCTTTTTATCATGAAGTAACATTATCCATCGTACCTATGGTTAACCCGGATGGTGTAAATCTTGTGTTAAAGGGACCACCAGAGACGGAACCATACCGATCCAATGTATTGAAAATAAATAATGGAAGCTTGGATTTTTCAAACTGGAAGGCTAATATTCGTGGTATAGATTTAAACAATCAATACCCTGCGTATTGGGAAATCGAAAAGGAAAGAAAAGAACCTAAGGAGCCGTCACCAAGAGATTATCCTGGTGATTTACCCTTATCCGAACCGGAAGCAATTGCTATGGCAGGGTTAACGGAAAAAAGTGACTTTTCTAAAATTCTTGCCTTTCATACGCAAGGGAAAGAAATGTACTGGGGATATATGAATCTAGAACCTCCTGAGGCAGCCCGAATTGCCAGCGAATTTGAACGAGTAAGTGGTTACAAAGCAATTCAAGTTATTGATAGTCATGCTGGATTTAGAGATTGGTATATTTATAAGTGGAAACGACCCGGCTTTACAATTGAGCTAGGGGAAGGTGTGAATCCATTACCATTATCGCAATTTGATGAGATATATGAAAATAGTTTGGGAATATTCCTAGCAAGTCTTTATATGTAGAAAGCAGTCACCATTGTGGCTGTTTTTTTGGACTTATTTGAAATACTTTAGGTAAAATATAATAATCCATCAGTGAAGCCAAAGAATTTGGTGTTGTTGAAGCTCACAAATTAATCAATCTTTACGATAGTAGCAGTCATTATTTTCAAATTTTTGAAACTTTTTAGTCGCCTTAAACGTATTAATTATATAGTCATTTTTTACGGGGTGAGTTCTTTGGATCGGATTGGGTTGCTTTTAATAATGGTTTGCATTCTCCTGTGTGGCTGCAATTCTTTCCAAGCTGAAGGAATAAAGCCTGCGAGTGAAAGAGAAAGTTCTTTGATAAATAAGAAGCTGCCAAGTGGTGAAAATCAACAAAGTCATTCTATTGTTCCAATCCAAAACGAGGAGGGACAATTTCAGTCTGTTGTAGAATGGCAGGATAATGAACACTTACTGTATATTGTAAATGATGAGGCAGGCGCAAAGGTTTTTAAACATCATCTTTATTCAGGGAAACAAGAGTTATTCTTCGAAGCTAAAGACCCGATTATTACGCTTCAAAGTAGTCCATCTAATCAATATTTTCTCATACACACTTCCAAATCTAGTTATGAGGCAAACTTAATTATTGTTGATAAAGAGGGGGAAGAAGTTTTCAATTGGGTGAATGAATCCTCTGAACTTCAGTATGTATGGAACCCCTTTGATGAAAATAAAATATTTATTACTAGCTTCTTAGAAGATTGGTCTTTTAAAAATTATATATTAAATATCGATCAGAAATTGGTTGAAGATCATACACTACCGCATCCATTTATCCAATGGATGAGCCTCGCATCTGTTACGTATTTAAAGTGGGAGGACGCACATACGGAAGCGCCGTTATACTTAGCAAGTATTGATGGAGAAGAAGAGAAAAAAATCGGTGAACAGATCTTTGCTTATCATTCATATAAAGACATATTCCTCACCATTTCAGTTAAGAATGAGTCCATTCATTATCAATTCTCTAATACTGAAACATTGGAGAAGATTCGGGAATTTACACTTCCTGTGATTAATACGTTTTCTGATAACTGGTGGATCCCTAATTATGACTATGATTTGACTAAGAAGAAGTTTTATTACTTTAAGCCTACTGCAGAAGGTGACGAAGTAATGTCATTGAATTTAGTTTCTTTCTCACCAGAGACAGGAGAAGAAGAAATTATCCTTACAAACCTCGAAGATCAGCCTATAAATGTTTCAAGTGATGGAGAAAAGTTGTTACTTGGATACCAATATAATACAATAATTGAGTTAAGCACGAAAAAAACTAGTACACTTATTAACTAATAGAGGTGATTTTGTGGCAATCGTCGATGTAACAGTAATACCAATCGGAACAGATACTCCTAGTGTCAGTCAATATGTAGCAGAAATTCAAGGAATCTTAAAGGAATACGAACAACAAGGAAAAATTTCTTATCAATTAACTCCAATGAGTACACTAATAGAAGGAGAGTTACCCGATCTATTTGATGTGATTCAAGCCATTCATGAATCTCCATTTCAAAATGGAATTCAAAGGGTAGCGACGAATATCCGAATTGATGACAGAAGAGATAAAAAAGTAAAAATGAATGATAAATTAGAAAGTGTCAGACAGAGGATGAAAAACTAAAAAAGACAGGTTAGCGGCATTTTTGCCAGACTAACCTGTCTTTTTTGAGTAATTAGTGAGCTGTTGGGAATCCGTGATGGATTAACGTCATAATTGTAAACCAACCAAAAACAACTAGCGTACCTGCAGCAAAAACTACTGCAAGAATATTTTTCTCACGAAGGGAACGAATTGTTCCGAATAAAGCTAATAACGTAACAAGAGCAAAAATGATAATTAGACCCATGATATAATACCCCCTTCTATTAGTTTTTACATGAGAGGTTAAATTCTTTTCCTTTATCACAATATGTTAGTGAAGTGGACCTCTAGCATATGTACCTTTTACCATTGGATTATCTCGATCCTTGTTATTTTTTCATATACATGAACAAATATACAAATTGGATAGAAAATCACCATAACAATCTTATTTTAATCGTTTTCTATTTATTTGTCGAGTTCAAAAAAGTTAATTGATACTTCGTAGGCATTAGCAATTTTTTCAATTAATGCTTGATGGTGAACGTCTACGAAGTACGTAGTATGTTCTTGTGCTATTAAATGTTCATCAAATTGTAACAGTGCCATGCTAATATGCTCTTCCTTACCTCCAATTATTTCAAAAGCATGTACCATAGAAGTTAATAAAAATGCCTTCTGACTGGTCGTCTGAAATCCATAATCGCCAAAAGAGTCCCAATAGTTTCCACCCACTAGTTGTGTTAAAACATGTGTCATCTCAATAATGGAAAAGTCCTTTAGTTCACTTTCAATATAGTGGACATCTTCGTCAGAAGAAAAAATATAAAATGTAGCGTATTGTTCAACAAATGACGTAGCAACCACCAAAAAAGGTTCGATAATGTCATGATAATTTTCATCAGCTAGTTCAATAGCATTAAATGTATGCATCTTTTACTCCTTTAGTTTTTTACTATGAAATATTCTGTTATTCTAGTGTAGAATACAAGTAGTGCAAATGTAAATGGAGGTTTTTTTAATGAAATGGAGAAGGATGCCGTTAGGTCCAATTGGCACGAATGCATATATTCTTTCAAATGAAAAAAAAGAAAGTATAATCATTGACCCAGGTGCTGAGGCACATAAAATTTTTGCTTATGTAAATGAGTATAAATTACAGCCTTTAGCCATTCTCTTAACTCATGCTCACTATGATCATATCGGAGCAGTTGATGAAGTGAGAGAAAAATATACAATTCCGGTATACATACATAAAAAAGAAAAAAACTGGCTTATTGATCCGGCTTTAAACCTGTCGTTTCGAGTACCATATTTAGAACCACTACGCTTAAAAGAAGCAGAAGAGATTCTGGATGGTGAAGGTGAACTTTCTATTGGTGATTTCGTATTTACAGTATTTGAGACACCAGGTCATTCTCCTGGAAGTATTTCTTTCTATTTCAAGAAAGATCATGTGGTTTTTTCCGGGGATGCCTTATTTGAGGGCAGTATTGGCAGAACAGACCTACCTGGTGGAAACACGGAACAACTATTGAGAAGTATTCATGACAAACTATTGACTCTACCAGAGGAAACATTAGTACTTTCAGGCCATGGTTTGGAAACGACAATTCAACAAGAAATGGATACAAATCCTTTTCTAAATGGTTATTAATAAAATATGGTAATGAAATATATCAAACAAGCTATAAAACAGTCAGAAACAAAATCAATCTCCTATTCAACGTTTATGGAATTAGCTTTATATCACCCCGAAATGGGCTACTATATGAAGCAACAGACCAAAATCGGAAAGACAGGAGACTTTTACACAAGTAGTTCTGTATCTTCCATCTTTGCCGAAACTCTAGCAGATGTTTTTATAAAATTGATGGAAACAGGTGCTGTGTGGCCGACAATCGTCGAATTTGGAGCAGGTAATGGAAGTTTTGCTAAACAAGTTCTTGCCTCTTGGAGGATGAAGTCACCAGAGACTTATCATAAGGGAAGTTACTTTATTGTTGAGACAAGTCCCCATCATAAACAATTAATACAGGAAACCGTCAGTTCATTTCAGAAGGTAACAATTTTGGAGAGCCTTAAAGAACTACAGACATTAATGCCGAAGTATCAAGGAATTATCTTTTCAAATGAATTTTTTGATGCGTTTCCTGTAGATGTCATTGAAAAGAAGAACGGTATGTTGTTTGAAGTGAAGATTACAGAGGGGAAGACGGATGAGCTTGAAGAAGTACTAATTCCTCTTGAGAATCAACACATATTAGAATTTATACATGATTATCAAATTAAAGTGATTGAAGGCTTCCGCTTTGAAGTTCCTATTGCAATGTGTAGGTTCATTCGTGAACTTGGAGACTGGCTTACAGAAGGAATTGTATTTACAATAGATTATGGCTATTCAGATGAAGAATGGCTTCTCCCTTTTCATAAGGAAGGGAGTTTGCGGGGCTATTATAAACATCAGCTCATCCGTAACCCACTTGAACACGTAGGAGAAATGGATTTAACGACCCATATTCATTTGGATAAGTTGATTCTGGCAGGAGCATCGTCTAACCTTGATCATTATGCTACGTATAGACAAGATGAATATTTGCTGAAGGCTGGTATTTTAAATTATTTAGAAGAGAATCATGATACAAACCCGTTTTCCGAGAAGAGTAAAAAAAACAGAGCGATTCGCTCCCTGATTATGCAGGGAGGAATTAGTAGCAGTTTTCATGTTGTTATACAAACAAAGAACATGAACAGAGAAGTGATAGAAAAGTTAATATAAAAAAGCGATGGGAAATTCCCATCGCTTTTACTTTTTAGTGGCCACTTGTTCCTAACGGCATCATGAATGTAGTCCAGTACGTAAATCCTACAAAGAATATTGTTAAGTAAGCACCGAAAATATAAATATACATACGTTCAGATAGCTTTAAGTAACCTAATAGAACAAAAAATACTGTCTGTCCGAGAAATAGTAATGAGGTTGTATACATATCTCCTAAGAAGAACATAACTGAAAAAATACCAGTCCAAAACCCCATAACACGGTACATACGATCCATATGTATCCCTCCTTCTTTACCTAGTCCATCACTTTTACTATTATAATGTACGTTTCTTATGATGTAAATATTAGAAAAAAATACTTTATGTCTTATTTTTGAAGATTACGGTTTAAATTTTTAAATAGGTTTAAAAACTGTAAATTCGGCTAATTAGGTAAGTAATTAATAAATTTTAATATTTATATATACAAAAGTTATACAAAAGGTATACAATGAAAAATATAGTCATTGATTTTTAATCAAATATCGGAAATCCATCATGAATAACTGAATGGAGGCAATAATTATGGAAAATTTACTTTTTTATACGTATCCAAGCTGCACATCCTGCCGAAAGACAAAGGCCTGGTTAAAAGCTCATAACGTGACATTTGAAGAAAGACATTTATTCAGAGAAACCCCCACTCTCGAAGAGTTAAAGCAAATTCTGTCGTTAACAACAGAAGGAATCGATGAAATCTTAGCAACGAGAAGTCAGTCATTTAAAAAGTTAAATATAGATGTGGATGAATTGACAGTTTCAGAAATATTATCACTTTTGAATGAGCAGCCAAAACTATTGAGAAGACCAATTATTACTGACGGTAAGCGACTTGTAGTAGGATATAATAAATCAGCACTACAAAATATGACAAAAAAGGCACTTAAAACTTCTGTTTCATAACATGCATTTTGATCAAATTTTTTAATCGAAGTGTGAAAATAAAAGAGCAGACACGTGTTATATTTTTAATATAACCATGTGTCTGCTCTTTTATTTAGGCTCTTTTCGCAAACTTTGTTACTATTAATCAAATAAGGTCATCTCCAAGGAAAAAGATGTTCCAATACCTTGTTTTCTCGCCTTATTTGAAAAACAACAATCTATGTGAAAACAGCCACTATTAAAAGAATTAGCTGGGCTAGCTGGATTCGAACCAACGCATGACGGAGTCAAAGTCCGTTGCCTTACCGCTTGGCTATAGCCCAATGATCGTGTGATACGTTCTTTACTTTGTGCAAATGTTGTACAAAATATACAAGAAAAAAGTAAAATTTTTATCTATTCTTCCAAAAAATGCTATATAGTAGAGGGAGAGAACATTTTTTGCCTGAGGTGACATACATGAAGAAACGTATAATTAACAAGTCGATACTTATTAGTATCACATTCCTTACCCTTCTGTTAATCATTCCATTGTTGATACAAAACTTGATTGAAGAGCAAAACTTACATATGCCTGGATGGAGTCGAAGTGTTGATCTCGGAGAACAGGCAATTAATAAATCAACCTTCCAAAGAAAAAATAAAGATTCTATTGATATTTACATAACAAATAGTAAAGCATCAATCATGAAAGTTGAAATTGACCCACTCACATTGAAAGTAATGAAAGATAAAGAAATCAACGTTCCTAGCAATCCGTATTATACATATTGGGTATCTAATGACGATCAACATATCATTTACCTTCTAAGAGAGACTTTATACCATTATCATGATGGAGAAAATGAAATGATAGCTGAAGATGTTGATGAGTTGACTGTAAATGATCGTACAATTATCTTTAGAAGTGATCAATCTGTATATTCTTTAGATACATCGAATTTTTCAAAGACTGAAATACTGAATGATGACAAATTACTGAAGGTTGTGGTGGATCCTTATAGTCCATCATTTATTTCACTACATCAATACGGTGAGCTTGGTGGTGTTGAGTTTACATATCACAAGTGGGATGGACAGAAGTATGAGTCAACATCTGTGTATCGTAAAGGCTCTTTTACCCATCCTGTTACGAATATTGATTTCAAAGAATGGAATCAAAGCTTGATGCTGATTTATGAAACAACAGTTATCAGTGGAGGGGGGAAGGAAATCTCCCATTATTACATAGATTCACCTTTAACAAGTGAACAGCAGGAAATTTCAGAAACGAAACTTAAGGTAGTGGAAGGAAATCATATGGAGTTAAGTTCTGTACAGGAGTTGCAGTTCATAAATTCTGATAAAGAGCTAGCCATCGTGTTAAGAGCGAATGGAGAGCTAAAAAAATCAATGCAAAATCGGAATCTTTATATTGCTTCATTACACAATGGAAAATGGAACGCTTCTCGAATCAGTACAAATTATGACCCTATTGTTGAACCTTTAGTTACTGAAGAGGATTATATAACTTGGTTCATTCATGATGGAAGTAAATATAGGCTTTCAGCTGCAAACACATCTAGGCAAGTAATAAATGTAAGCAAAGAGAGTACGGTTGAAGACTGGAGTAGAGCTCTTGAGGATACATTATTTAGTTTGACAAGTGCTTTAGTCATGATGCTTTTTTCTATTTTATTAGTAGTGCCCGCTATCATCGTTATTTTTATATCGAAATTCTTTGATGTGAAAAATACGACAAAAGTTGAATGGATCGCAAATGGCTTATTTGCATTATGTTCCTATGCACTAGTAAATAAGGTGTTAAGTGAGAAGTTTCTTTCTACTGCACCAGCCTACTTAACTTTCCAGGGCTCAATTTGGGTTATAATAGGTGGAGTATTAGGGGGCTCATACTTATTAACACGCCTGACGAGAAATCGGGATTGGGAATTTGAGATGGATGTATTCTATTTTATCGGCGTTAGTATTTGGGTATTTTCTTTACTGATTGGTCCTTATATTATTTAATCTTGTTAAGAGAGGCATGTTCGCCTCTCTTATTTTGTTGTTCTTGTTTCTTTTGCAATACTTTTTTTCTATAAAAAAATAAAATAATTTACTAAATCTAGAAGGATTTTGCTAAATCACATCGAAATATCCTACTTGAATCATTATGAAAGAAGGTGATACCTTGAGCATGGTAGAAGAACATGCTGAAAAGTTAGTCCAAGATGCGTACGAAAAAAGAGCATCAGATATTCACTTTATTCCCCGCAAAGAGGATGGTCAAATTAAGTTGCGAATTGGACATGACTTAGTAGAAAAAGAAAAGGTTTCTAAAGATTTGTTTACGAAACTTATTAATCACTTCAAATTTCTTGCTTCGATGGATATCGGAGAAAAGAGAAGACCTCAAACTGGCTCATTGGTTTTAACTGTTAGTAAAAAACTTGTCAATCTCCGTCTGTCAACTTTACCTACCCCTCATGAAGAAAGCTTAGTCATCCGATTACTTCCACAAGAAGAAACATTTCCGCTATCAGAGTTATCCCTTTTTCCAAATTCAACAAAAACATTATTATCCTTTATGATGCATTCACATGGATTAATTATTTTTACCGGTCCAACAGGCTCAGGTAAAACAACGACTATGTATTCTCTACTCCAAGCTTCTAATCAACAACTAAACCGTAATATTATTACATTAGAAGATCCAATCGAAAAACACTCTGATGAACTTCTGCAAGTCCAAGTGAACGAAAAAGCAGGTATTACGTATAGCACAGGATTGAAGGCAATATTAAGACATGACCCTGACATTATATTGGTTGGAGAGATACGTGATGAGGAAACTGCCCAAATCGCAGTTAAAGCAGCGATGACGGGTCATTTAGTATTAAGCACCATGCATACAAAGGATGCAAAGGGAGCGATATACAGATTATTAGAATTTGATATCTCAATGCAGGAAATTGAGCAGACACTTGTTGCAGTAGCGGCACAGAGGCTACTTGATATGAGATGCCCATATTGCGGGGAAGAATGTTCAAGCATTTGTAAGAAAATGAGGGGGACTAGAAGAGTAAGTGTATATGAGCTTTTATACGGACATGCACTGAAGCAGGTAATCAATGAGGCAAAAGGTAGAGAAGAGAAGTACTCGTATCCAATGATGACAGACTTAATTAAAAAGGGGATCGCATTAGGTTACTTACCCATTAGAAGCCTGGAGGGGTGGAAAATCTGAAAAGAATGTCACATTGGAGCTTAGAAGAACAAGCAAAGTTTTTGAAATGGTTAAGTACGTTATTGGACAGAGGTTATCCAATATTGGCAGGTTTAACCTTCCTCAGGATGAACTTAACTGATAAACAACAAGTATTACTGGACGAGCAGATAAGTGTAATGAAGGAAGGGGCAACATTTCATCAAGCGTTGGTGAATTTATCCTTTCATCGAGATGTGTTAGGATATCTATATTTTGCAGAGCAACATGGTAATTTAAGCTTTGCACTTAAAGAAGGGAGCACATTAATAGAGCAAAAACTTCAATACAGAAATAAGCTAGTTAAAATACTGCAGTATCCTCTTTTTTTACTAGCTATAACTATTGTCATATTCTCAGTGTTGAATTTTTGGTTATTGCCTGAATTTGCACTGTTATATGGATCAATGAATACAGAAGAAAATGTATTGTTAAACATTATGTTGTTTAGTGCAAAATGGCTGCCTCGATTATTGGTAGTTTTCTTCGTTATCCTTGTGATGATCCTCCTATATACTCTTCATCTTTATCGTAACATCCCCTTAGTCAAGCGAATGGAATGGATGAGTAATCTTCCACTATACGGTTCTTACATTCAAAAGTTTTACTCACAATTTTTTGCTGTTCAGCTTAGTCAGCTCCTGCGAGGTGGATTATCGATTTATGAAGCAATATCCCTATTTGAAAATCAATCCCATTTACCTCTATTTCAAGTAGAGGCAAAGGAAATGAAGAAAGAGCTTCGAAGCGGGGAAACTCTTTCTTCTATTGTTGAAGTCAGAAGGTATTTCGAAAAGGAACTATCACAAGCAATTTTACTAGGATCAGCAAATGGTGACCTTGCCAGAGAGCTGTATTTTTATAGTAAATTATCATCTGAGAGACTAGAAGATACCTTTAACAAGAGATTATCGGTCATACAGCCAACTGTTTTTATTGTAATTGGTCTAATGATTATGGGGATTTACCTGTCAATTATGCAACCAACCTTTCAAATGATAAATGGACTATAAGGAGAGAGTGTTATGAATGAAAAAGGCTTTACAATGATTGAAATGATGATAGTGCTATTAGTCATTTCGATACTAATGATTATTACAATCCCTAATATTACGAAAAATCAAGGGATGATACGAAGTAAAGGCTGTGATGCCTACATCAATCTTGTACAGGCTCAAGTGGAAGCATATAAAATGGATAATGGAACAGCTGTTATTCCTTCTATCGATGACCTCGTAACAGAAAAGTATATAAAGAAAAAAGAATGTCCCAATGGAGATGTGCTAGAGGTTAATACAAGTGGAGAGGTTGTATTTGTTCAATAGAGAGAAAGGATATACCTTTATTGAGATGCTTATCGTCATGACTGCTGTATTGGTCATATCATCCCTTACATATGTGTATGTCAGTAATTCGTATGAAAGGAAGATTGTGAATCAGTTCTTTGAAGAGTTGCAGGAAGACATTTGGTTAGCTCAGCAACATGCCATTAGTCACTCACAAAGTGTAGAGCTCACATTTTACACTGACCAATCTTTTTATGATGTTCGAGAAAGTGGTATACGAAAACTCATTACTTCACGTTCTGTTCATTCAAGCATTCGTATCCGGCCGTTAACCATGTCAAATCCTATTAAATTTCAACCGAATGGAAATATATCTGGAGCAGGCACGGTATACATTTACAATCATCATGACACATATATACTCATCTTTCAGTTAGGAAGGGGGAGGTTTCGTGTTGAAAAGCAATAAAGGATTTAGCTTACTAGAAACTCTTGTTGCCAGTGTCATATTCTTCTTTATCATCACAGCTATACTTCCTCAAATTTACTTACTATCAATAGAAAGGAGAAACTTGGAATTGCAGTTATTTGCTAATCAATGGTTGAACGAACAGTTATTCCGTGCTTCCTCAAGGAACGAAACACAAAGTGATCATGATATTACCATATTTAACGATATACCGTTTTACTTTGAGGTGGAAGAAGTTCAAGAGGGACCGCTTCAATCAATAAACAAAGGTTGTGTGAGTTGGACGAATTTGTTATCAAGGGAGAGGGTCATTTGTGGCTCCGTAAAATAAACCAAAATGGATATACAATGATAGAAATGCTTCTCGTTTTATTGATTCTATTAACCTTCACGCTTTTATTTCCTCAACTTTTTATTCAATTATCAAGGTGGATTGAAACACCTAGTAGTTTACATTCATTCGAATGGGAAGTTGCGATGAATCAGATCACAATGGATGTACGAGAAGCGGATGAGATTGAAATCGAGAATACCAGATTACGAATAAAAAATATGGATGAAATATTATATGAGCAATACGGTCAGATAGTAAGAAGGCGTGTAAACAATCAAGGTCATGAAGTTATTCTTCAACAAATAAGGGGTATTCAATTCTATTACATTCAAGGCGGCATTGAAATTGAAGTGGAGGATGTAGAAGGGAGGAAGTATGAGAGAAAGATTTATAGATGGACAAACAGTGCTTTATAATCAGCGCGGTTATGCTCTACCACTCGTAATGATGATTAGTACCCTTCTTCTCTTTATTCTCGCACATCAGCTTAGTCTATATAGGATAGAGTCAAAATTTTACAATGAAAGCGCAGAATTGTATAAAATTGACCGTATTTTGCAAAAGGTAACAAAGGAATTAAAAGATGTAACAGCAGATTCTTCTATTACCACATATGTTTTACAATATGAAGAGGGAAGAGCTGATTTGACGATGAATTATCACAACTCCTCTCTCATACAGGTACAAATTAAAGCAGTGACAAACAACAATAGAAAATCAACAGTCATTGTGTATTATGATCCTGTTAACAATTCAGTCACTAAATGGATTGAAGGTAGATAAACGATTTATAAATTGATACATTAGAGTTATATACGTTAAAGGCAATCCTCAATCAAAAATTGGGAAAACCCAAATACGATAGAACCAATAAAAGAGTAAGGTGAAGAATATGAAAGCAATTTATCTAACAGGTTTTATGGGGGCGGGTAAAACAACGATTGGTAAGGAATTATCAATGTATTTAACTATTCCTGTACTTGATAGTGACAAAGAGATTGAAAAGAAAACGGACACATCGATTCGTTCTATTTTTGAAATAAAGGGTGAACCTTTTTTTCGATCACTAGAAACAAAAACTCTGCAATTACTTCCAACTGAAGATGTCATCATCACTACCGGTGGTGGAATTGTTAAAATGGAGCAAAATAGAAAATGGATGAAGGAACACGGGACGGTTATTTATCTTCATTGTGATTTTTCTATTCTGTGGGAGCGATTAAAAAAGGATGATACAAGACCACTAATTGGATCGAGAGAACATACTGAGAGACTTTATGAGGAGAGAAGGCAATTCTATATGGACCATCACTTCATCGTCAATACATCAAACAAAAGTGTCTCAGAAGTGGTGTTGGAAATAGCTAAAAAGATTAAAAAAAGAAGTAACTGACCATACTGTTGTAGTAAATAAATATTAACAGGTGGTTAGCATGACATTTAATGACTTAGTGAAGTACGTAACACAACAGTTTGTAACATACTTAGACCAACCTAAGCAAGAACGAAAGCAATTGAGACAGGATCGCAAATTAACAGAACCACCAGTCATGTCTAGATGGTTTGGTGTTCTGCCGTTAGGCTTTATGTTAATGATGAAAAAGGATAAAAATAGAAAGGGAAAGCTCAAAACTAAAAAGTAGAGCTTTCCTTTTTTATTGAGTTTGAATGGATTGCTGCGTTAGATAAAACAATCCTCCATTAATAATTGAAACCTTTACTTTTGGTTCATATTGATCTTGCAAGGCTTGTTTCTCAGTTTCATAAGATTCTGGTTTCTCATCCATATCAGCATAAAAGTGATCAAGTAACGCTAAATCCTTGTTCCATCTTTCTCTGGCGGCATTTGCCCATTCATGGTCATCATTATCAATAATTCCATGTATCGTTTGCTTAATACGAGCAATGCCGCTTTTCGGCTTAATAATGGGTGAGAGTGTAAAGCACATATCTGGAATTTTTGGTGTCAGCGATATAGATTCTAAACGCTCTTGAAAGTGATCAATAATCATCCCATTAATTAAATTAAGTCCAATTGATAAAATGACATCTCGAGTTTGATCACACTGATAGGTAATCTTTAAGTTCATACCCAGCCAAGGATGTAATGGTAAGTTACCGCCGTGTATCATGGCTGGATTAACATGTTCATATAGCCTGATATAACTAGCTAAATTGTTAGTGGATTGAAATATTTGGTGAAGCCTTGGAGAACCAAAATGAATGACTTCTCCCTTTAGATCATTCGTGACTTTATTTTGATCTGTAATAAGTGTTAACTTCATTGGATTAGGTTGGCCACCGGTCTTCTCTAGATAATGCCAATAGAATGGACGGTTCATTAGTTCTTTATCTAAATCGACTGTTAATTGAACGGACAAGTACCCGGCAGCATTTTCTAGTATTTCACACTCATTGGCAACAAAATATCTTTCAAGAAATCGATGTATTTCAGGTTGCTGCATAATCTTCATCCTCCACTGCATTTTGCTCTGCAAAATCAATAAATGATGCTAAGTTCTCCATTTTTACTTTGATCTCTCCATCTGTTCTAGAATGGTTTAAAATATCTTGAATATGATCTTCAATGTTTCCAATATCTAATCGTGTTAATATTTCATCTAGTTCACCAATTACACGTTCAAATAAATTAATTTTTTCATATAGCAGCTTCAATATATGTTCTTCAACCGTATCTTTAATGGCAAAGTTATAAATATGAACATCAGACTCTTGACCGAGACGATGAATACGACCTATACGTTGTTCGAGGCGCATTGGATTCCATGGCAAATCGTAATTAATAATATGTTGACAAAATTGCAGGTTAATCCCTTCTCCACCGGCTTCGGTCGCAATGAGTACTTGGGCTTTGTTTTTAAACAATTCTTTCATCCAATCTTTTTTTCCACGCTTAAATCCACCTCTAAATGGCACGGAGGATATCCCATGCTGCTGCAGAAACCATTGCAAGTAGAGTTGAGTTGCCCGATATTCAGTAAACACAATCACTTTGCTGTCAATTTCCTTCACAAGCTCAACTACCTTTTGTGCTTTTGCATTGGCTGTGATGGCATTAATCTTTTCCATTAAGCCATTTGTAATCATTTGAACGGACTGGCTTTCCTCATTTCGACTGAGCATATTCTTTAACGTGTAAAACACGGCTTCTCTACTACTACAAGCTTCGCGGTGTAAGGTAATAAGAGAAAATTGACTTCCGAGATTACCTGCTGACTTCTTATAATGAAGAATCGCATCATACAACTCTCGCTCTTCCTTTGAAAAATCAATTGGGACCGTTTTAACAATTCGTTTTGGCCATTCAATGCCAGTGTCACCACGACGATTTCTAATCATCACTTTGTTAATTAATTCTCGCAAATACTCATCATTGTTTAACGAACGTTCCTTGGCATTAAATGATTCCTCAAATTTTGTTTGATTTCCTAAATGACCTGGTTTTAATAAGGAAACGAGATTGAATATTTCCTCTACGCGATTTTGAACAGGCGTAGCAGTTAGGAGAAGACAAAACTTCTTTTTTAGCAGTTGTACAAATTCATAGTTTTTCGTTTTATTATTTTTTAGTTTATGTGCTTCATCAATGATGATTAAGTCATAATCTTGTTCAAAAATGATTTCACGATGTGGCTGCCGTTTTGCGGTATCAATTGAAGATACCACTACATCACATTGCTCCCACACATAGCTTTTTTTCTGTCCAATAGCCGGGATGAAGAACTTTTGATTAAGTTCCATTACCCATTGAGAAACTAGCGAGGCAGGAACTAAGATTAGCACTTTTTTTACTAAGCCACGAATCATGTATTCTTTTAAAATAAGTCCAGCTTCAATTGTCTTTCCGAGTCCTACTTCATCTGCAAGTATTGCTTTACCGTTCATTTTTTCCACAACATTTTTCGCGACTTCTAATTGGTGTGGTAACGGTTTTAAATGAGGTAAATGCTTAGGAGCCTGAAGACCTTCAAACTCTGGGATCGCAAGGTGTCGCTCGACTTCGTTTGCTAGTTTATAAAGGTCCCAGTGAGCCCAAGGACCATCGTCTTCAAATCGCTTATTAAATTCCTCTTCCCATGTTTCATCAAAGATGACGTCTACCTCATGCATTCAAACACATTCCTTTCTGTCTGCAACCTACATGTTATATTAAGGATATTCTCGCATTATTTGCTGTTTCTCGATTAGGAAGAAAAATACGTTTAGTCTAAAGGTTTTAGGTTGCTCTTCGTCCTAAATGTACTATTTCACCAAGTAATAAGTGAAGAATTGTAATAAATTTATGAAAAGGGCCGATGCTAATGTACAAAATCTAAAAATAAAACAATAATTTACTTTTTTCCTATTCGAAGTGTATTGCCGAATTCTGCATATTAATGGTAGGATAAATATAGTTTTGAAAAGTTAGTTAACATTTATTTTGTAGTATAGCCAAAATTAGACAAAATTATATATAGCGAATGAGAATAAGAGGAGAGACTACTAGACATCTTTAACAAGTAGCGCCGAAGGAGCAAGCGTTTAATCGTGAATCTCTCAGGCAAAAAGACTCTTATTTGACGCTACTCTGGAGAGAGTTTCATTGTTTATTGTGAAGCCACCAACGGGGAAATGCTATTGCAGCAAAACTTTCAGGTGCCAGGACAGAGCTAATCCGTATGTATTATATGGATTTCTCTGTCCTTTTTCAGTAGAAAAGGTTTATGCGGCTATACTAGAAACATCCTATTATACATAACAGGAGGAGAAATATGACTCAGCTTAAGCGCACACCTTTATTTGATAGTTATCAGGAGTATGGCGCCAAAACCATTGATTTTGGTGGATGGGATTTACCTGTACAATTTTCAAGCATCAAAGAAGAACATGAAGCAGTTCGAGAGAGAGCAGGACTATTTGACGTTTCTCATATGGGAGAAATTGAAGTAAAGGGATCAGGAAGTCTAGATTATCTTCAAAAGATGATGACAAATGATGTATCCAAGCTTGCTGATGGCAAAGCACAGTATACAGCAATGTGCTATGAAAACGGTGGAGTTGTAGATGACCTTCTTATTTATAAAAAGGCAGACAACGATTATTTATTAGTAGTAAATGCCTCGAATATTGAAAAAGATTATGACTGGTTAGTATCACATGTTACCGGAGATGTGGAACTAACAAATGTTTCTGATGATACAGCTCAATTAGCCATTCAAGGACCTTTGGCTGAAAAAGTACTACAAAAGCTCACAAACCAAGATTTACAGGCAATTGGCTTCTTCAGTTTTAAAGAGAACGTTGAAATAGAAGGAGTTTCAACACTTGTTTCTCGTACGGGTTACACAGGTGAAGATGGCTTTGAAATATATTGTAAAAAAGAAGATGCAGCATTCCTATGGAAGCGCATACTAGAAGGTGGCCAAGAAGAAGGGATATTACCTTGCGGACTTGGAGCTCGTGATACATTACGCTTTGAAGCGAATTTAGCACTATATGGTCAAGAACTATCAAAGGATATTTCACCTCTTGAAGCTGGTATCGGTTTTGCAGTGAAGCTGCAGAAAGAAGCAGATTTCATAGGAAAAGAAGCACTCGTTAATCAAAAAGAAGCAGGACTGCCAAGAAAGCTGGTGGGATTAGAAATGATTGACAAAGGAATTCCTCGTCACGGTTATGAGGTATTCGTAAACGATGAACAAATTGGGTTTGTAACAACTGGCACTCAATCACCAACACTTAAGAAAAACGTTGGTCTTGCGTTAATAAACACTCAATATACTGAGCTTGGCCAAGAAGTTGAAGTTCAAATTCGTGCTAAGCGTCTAAAAGCAAAAGTTGTCGCTACACCATTTTATAAGCGTCCTAAAAAGTAAGAGGGGGTCACATACTATGAAGCATCGTTATTTACCGATGACAGAACAAGATAAACAAGAAATGCTGCAGGCAATTGGCGTTGAATCTGTAGATGAATTATTTAAGGATATACCTGAAAGTGTTCGCTTTCAAGGTGAATATAACATTAAGCAGGCAAAATCTGAAACAGCCCTAATGCAAGAGTTATCAGGGTTAGCTGGTAAAAATTATAACAGCAAAGAATACCCATCATTTATTGGTGCAGGTGTATATGATCATTACGTTCCAGTTATAACAGATCATGTTATCTCACGTTCTGAATTTTATACAGCATACACGCCTTACCAACCAGAAATCTCACAAGGGGAGCTTCAGGCAATCTTTGAGTTTCAAACAATGATCTGTGAATTAACAGGGATGGATGTTGCCAACTCTTCCATGTATGACGGAGGTACAGCGTTAGCTGAAGCTGCAGCGTTAAGTGCAGGTCAAACAAGAAATAAAAAGATTCTGGTATCAGGTGCTGTACACCCAGAATCACGTGCAGTGTTAAAAACTTATGCTACTGGTCAGCGATTAGAAGTTATTGAAATTCCCGTAGTAAATGGTGTAACTGATCTTGAAGCCTTAAAATCTCATATGGATGAAGAAGTGGCTTCAGTTGTGGTTCAATATCCAAACTTCTTTGGACAAATTGAACCATTAAAGGAAATCGAGCAAATTGCACATCAAAATAAAGGGATGTTTATCGTTTCAAGTAATCCTTTATCGTTAGGGGTTTTAACACCTCCTGGTAAGCTGGGTGCTGATATCGTAGTAGGGGATGCTCAGCCATTCGGAATTCCAGCACAGTTCGGTGGACCACACTGTGGATATTTCGCTGTTACAACAAAACTAATGAGAAAAGTACCTGGGCGTCTAGTTGGTCAAACAACTGATGAACTAGGTCGTAGGGGATTTGTACTAACCCTTCAAGCACGTGAACAGCACATTCGTCGTGATAAAGCAACGTCTAACATCTGTTCAAACCAAGCGTTAAATGCACTAGCAGCATCAGTAGCGATGACTGCACTAGGGAAAAAAGGCATTAAAGAAATGGCAACACAAAATATACAAAAAGCGCACTATGCAATGCGTGCATTTAAACAGGCTGGTTTTGAAATCGTATATGACGGTCCGTTCTTTAATGAGTTTGTTGTGAAACTGCCGATTCCAGTAAAACAAGCAAACTTACAACTAGCTAAAAAGGGCTTCATTGGCGGATATGACTTAAGTAGAGATGATGAAAGATTAGCTAATCACATGTTAGTAGCTGTAACAGAGCTGCGTACGAAGGACGAAATTGACCGATTTGTAAAGGAATTGGGGGATTGTCATGAATAACGAAAAACAAACACTAATATTTGAAGTGAGTAAGCCAGGACGAGTTGGATACAGCCTGCCTGAATTAGATATAGATACAGTTTCAATTGAGGAATTAATCCCTTCTGACTATATTCGCACAGAGGAAGCAGAACTCCCGGAAGTATCTGAATTAGATATTATGCGTCATTACACTTCACTTTCTAGAAGAAACCATGGTGTAGATTCTGGATTTTATCCTCTAGGGTCTTGTACGATGAAGTATAATCCGAAAATTAATGAAAACGTTGCGAGGTTTGCTGGTTTTTCATATGTTCATCCATTACAAGAAGAGGAAACAGTTCAAGGTGCAATGGAGCTGATGTATGACCTTCAGGAACACCTTAAAGAAATAACAGGGATGGATGAAGTAACACTTCAACCTGCTGCAGGTGCACACGGCGAATGGACTGGATTAATGATGATCCGTGCTTACCATGAAGCAAATGGTG
Source organism: Bacillus sp. BGMRC 2118 (assembly GCA_008364785.1). Classification (GTDB taxonomy): domain Bacteria; phylum Bacillota; class Bacilli; order Bacillales; family SA4; genus Bacillus_BS. Next base: position 517,957 of record VTTJ01000002.1, read on the forward strand.
ATTTTAACCGGACAAAGGTTATTGTTCCTGACTCCGCTCACGGAACAAATCCTGCTTCTGCAACTGTTGCTGGACTTGAAACAATTACAGTAAAATCCGATGAAAATGGTTTAGTTGATTTAGAGGATCTACGTCGTGTGGTGGATCAGGATGTGGCGGCTCTAATGCTGACAAATCCAAATACACTTGGCCTATTCGAAGAGCAAATACTAGAAATGGCACAAATTATCCATGACGCAGGTGGAAAACTTTACTATGATGGTGCTAACTTAAATGCAGTATTAAGTAAAGCACGACCAGGAGATATGGGCTTTGATGTCGTTCATCTAAACTTGCATAAAACATTCACAGGCCCTCATGGTGGCGGTGGACCAGGTTCTGGACCAGTAGGAGTAAAGAGTGATTTAATTCCTTACCTTCCAAAGCCAGTATTGGTTAAAACAGAAGAAGGTTTCCACTTTGATTACAATCGTCCACAATCAATTGGCCGTGTGAAACCGTATTACGGTAACTTTGGAATCAATGTTCGTGCATACACGTACATTCGTTCAATGGGACCAGATGGACTTAAGGCTGTTACTGAGTATGCTGTATTAAATGCAAACTATATGATGAGACGCCTAGAGCCATATTATGATCTTCCATATAAGCAGCATTGTAAACATGAATTTGTTCTCTCTGGAAAGCGCCAGAAGAAGTTAGGTGTTCGTACACTTGATATCGCAAAACGTTTACTTGATTTTGGATATCATCCACCAACGATTTACTTCCCGTTAAATGTGGAAGAAGCAATCATGATTGAACCTACAGAAACAGAATCAAAAGAAACATTAGATGAATTCATTGATACAATGATTCAAATTGCAAAGGAAGCAGAAGAAAATCCTGAGATCGTTCAAGAAGCACCGCATCATACAGTGGTTAGCCGACTAGACGAAACGACAGCAGCAAGAAAGCCAATCCTTCGATATATAAAGGAATAATAACATACAAGTAGACCCCCACCATTTGTTGGTGAGGGTCTACTTGTATTCTCATAAAGAGAGCTGATCCTAAAAAGGAAAAACAGGCAAGGGTTGTAAAGCACCATGCCTGTTTCTGCTTACTTTCCTGACTTAATTTTTCCACCCCAAAGCTTGTATCCACCTTTAAGTTGGTATAAATCTGAAACACCTTTTCGTTTTAGCATTGCAGCCGCACGACCACTACGTATACCATTTTGGCAATAAAGGTATACCGGCTTGTCTGGGCGAATTTCTTTATGACGTGTTCTAAACTGTGAAAGTGGAATGTTTCTAGCTCCTAAAATATGTCCACCTTCAAATTCATTCGGTTCACGCACATCAATTAACTGTGCTTTACGATATCCCTGAATAAACTCTTCTTCTGTAAGAGTTTTAACAATTTTACGTTGATATAAGTAATTGAAGACTGAATACGCAATGATTGCTCCTAATAATAGTAAAATGGCTTGTAACAAGATAATTGCCTCCCTTATGTCTCTACTATACTCTATTATAGTAGGGTAGAACAAAAGATTCAAAGGAATTATTTCAGGTTTATTTTTTGACAGAACAAATTTATTTGTTAGACTTATATCTGCATAAGAAAAAGGAAAGAGGCAATAAGATGAAAAAAGAAACTTGGCGTTTTATCGATTCAGGAAATTGTTCTCCTGCTTTTAATATGGCATTAGATGAGGCATTGCTAGAATGGCACAGTAAAGGATTAATTCCACCAACTATCCGATTTTATGGATGGGACCCTGCCACTCTTTCAATAGGATATTTTCAAAAGGTAGAGAAGGAAATTGATTTAGATATTGTGAAGAAGCATAACCTTGGATTTGTACGCAGACCAACCGGTGGCAGGGGAGTCTTGCATGACAGGGAGCTTACATATAGTGTAATCGTATCAGAAGAATACCCTGATATGCCCAAAACTGTAACCGAGGCCTACCGTGTCATATCTGAAGGGATTTTAGAAGGGTTTAAGCTGCTAGGTTTAGACGCCTATTTTGCGGTACCGAAAACAGATGAGGAACGAGAAAGTTTAAAAAATCCGAGATCTGCGGTGTGCTTCGATGCCCCTTCCTGGTATGAATTAGTCGTAGAAGGAAGAAAAGTTGCAGGAAGTGCACAGACTCGTCAAAAGGGTGTTATTCTCCAACATGGCTCTATTTTACTAGATATTGATGAAGACCTATTGTTTAATTTGTTTAAGTATCCTAATGATCGTGTGAAAGAGAGATTGCAGCGTAACTTTAAAAATAAAGCAGTGGCAACAAACGCATTACGAGAAAAGCCTGTCACGATTGAAGAAGCAAAAGAGGCGTTTAAAAACGGTTTTGAAAAAGGGTTATCCATTAATCTAACACCATATGAATTAACGAGTGAAGAACTTGAAGAAGTAAATAAAATTGCAAAAGAAAAATACGAAAGTGATGAATGGAACTTCCGTAGATAAGGATTGCCGTTAGATAAACTCTAGCGGCTTTTTTTATCTGATGGACACCTTTATTTTTTCAGATACAAGAAGGAATACGAGTAAGAATGCCTAATTTATGTATGATACCTGTACTGCTAAAAAAGGATGTGACACTGTTGTTTAATGTTCATGAGAATGACCGATCTACTAGTATACTTCCGTTGAAAAAACAAGAATACATTCGTGATCAGTTTCTTGTGAAGAGACTTGATTCTGTATTACGAGAAGCTATGATGAAAGCTGAGATTCCGATGTGGATCGTGATTAGTAAGGAATATAACGAAGACCCGGTAGTTGAAACCCTGACACCTAGTGAACATGAGAGCTCTCGGAGATTGTCTATTTTTGTTTTCGTAATAAATCCAGAGAACCAACAGATTGAACGTTATGTGATTGGCTCACCACACCCGGCATTACAAAACTTGTACACATTCATTTGGGATCGTCAGCATGAATCTCAATGGCAAAGGTTAAAGAAATTAGTAGAAGAAAAACAACCTAGTAAAATAGGCATTAATCGGTCAAAACACATTGCTGTTGCCGATGGGTTAACGTCGAGTATGTATGATGTTTTAACTGAAGAACTTGGAACATCATGGGTTAACAGATTTGTATCTGCAGAACATTTAGTCATTCACTGGTTCTTAAAACGAAGCAAAGAGGAAATGCATATTTATCCTTTCCTCGCAGACTTAACTAGTAATCTTGCGAAAAAAGCATTATCGAACGAAGTAATCTATCCAGGCATCACAACTACAACTGAAGTGGTAGATTGGCTTAGGCAGAAGGTATATGATCTTGGAATAAAGACATCCTTTTATCCAACTGTAGATATTCAGAGGCAGCATGCAACTAGTGACAGACTGACCCATACAATCATTATGCCTGGTGATATCGTCCATCTTGACTTTGGAATCGAGTATCTCGGGTTGTGCACAGATACACAACAGCTATCTTATGTGTTGAAACGAGGAGAATCAAAACCACCAGCAGGACTACAGGCAGCATTCAGACAAGCATTAGTATTTGAAGATATTGTTATGAGGAACATGACAATTGGTAAAAGTGGGAATCAAGTATTTGAAATAAGTATGTCAGAAGCAAAACAAAGTGAAATAAATGCGATGCTATACACACATCCTATAGGACGTCATTGCCATGAAGCAGGGCCGATCATTGGTTTATTCGATCAACAAACGAAGATACCATTTAAAGGAGAGTTGGTAATTGTAAGCGATTCTGCCTATGCTTTAGAGTTTAATATAAATACATACATACCCGAGTGGGGACATGAAGTCTATTTGTATCTAGAACAACCTATAGCTGTTTACGAAGATGGCTCAACTTATTTGACACCTAGACAAGAGTGTTTCTATTTGGTCAGATAGATAGTTTGGTAAGGGTGCAAGGGGTGCTACTTTCTTAATGAAGTAGCTTTTTTTTGTTTTGGCTGTATTTGATTTCTAGACCAACTCTATATTAAATGAACCCGCATTGCTCGATTACCGATTACCATAGTAGAAATTAACAACAAGTTACAAATTGATAGTTATTTGTATCTGAATGAACCAATGTGTAAAAAAGTTATATACTCAGATCTGGAGCGCAGCTTTCTACCACAATTTAACAAAAAGTGGATAGATAGTTATTTTTTTATGCAAGGTGGAAAAAAGATTAAAATTCGTCAAAAACTCCGAAATTTTTCATCCTATCTCCTCTATTCTCTAGTATTTAATTTATTTTATGTTTGACAAAATAAATGATATTTGCCTAAAACACAATATATAGTGTTGTCGAAAATATTATATATACTATATATTGATATATTGTGTGGTGGTGTGATATGGTAACAATATCAAATCTCAGCAGTGCTAGATAGAAGAATAGATTGCTGAGATTAATGTGTTTGAGGGAGATGAGAAGAGTTGACTGTTATGACAAAAGATCAAATGAAACTAAATGTAGAAAAATTAAATGATGATATTCGTGCTTTCACGCAAGTACATCCAATTACGAACGACATGAAACTAACACATAAAGGTGTATCACGCTTAGTGATGCTAGACCGTTATACGTTTAAGGATACAGAGAAAATTACATTAAGCGAGGGAGACTTTGTCGTTCTAACGATTAAAGAAGATCCAAAATTCCCAGCACGAGGGTTAGGGTACATTGTAGATATTAACTGGGAAACAAAAACTGCAAACGTACTTGTTGATGAAGAATACCGTACTGTGCTGGACAAGCCTGAAGAAATGGAATCGGGTATCGTAAATCGATCTCTTGATGTAATTGAAAAGCCTCTGGAAGTCTTCTATGAGCAAATTGCTAAGCGTAACGCTACTGGACTAGCTTCGGTTGAAAAAACAGAAGAGAAGCGAAAAGAATGGTTCGAGAAGTTTTATCACGAATTAGTCACTATGAACTTTGTTCCAGCAGGGCGTGTACTTTACGGAGCAGGTGCTGACACTGACGTTACGTATTTCAACTGTTACGTTATGCCATATGTAAAAGATTCTCGTGAAGGAATTTCGGAACATCGTAAACAAGTCATGGAGATCATGAGTCGTGGTGGTGGAGTTGGTACAAACGGTTCAACACTTCGACCAAGAAACACTTTAGCAAGAGGAGTTAATGGAAAATCCTCTGGGTCAGTATCTTGGTTAGATGATATTGCAAAATTGACACATCTTGTGGAGCAAGGGGGAAGCCGAAGGGGTGCTCAAATGATCATGCTAGCCGACTGGCACCCTGATATCATCGAATTCATCATCTCGAAAATGCAAAACCCAAGAATACTACGCTTCTTAATTGAAAATATTGACAATGATTATATAAAGAAGGCTGCAACAGATAAACTTAAGTTCACTCCATTAACAGAGCAAGAACAAAACATGTATCAAGGAATTATTAACTACAAGCATATTTCTGGTCTTGGTGGATTCAGTGAAAGAATTATTAAAGACGCAGAAGAAAAAATACGCGTAGGCGGCAACTATACAGTACACAACTCAGAGTTCTTAACAGGGGCTAATATTTCAATCTGCCTAACAAAAGAATTTATGAAAGCTGTTGAAGATGATGCAGAATATGAGCTGCGTTTCCCGGATGTTGAAAGCTATGATTCAGAAGAAATGAAGCTATACAATGATACATGGCATGAAGTTGGTGATGTTCGTGAATGGGAGAAGATGGGGCATAAGGTTCGTGTATACCGCAAAATCAAGGCAAAGGATCTTTGGAATCTCATCAACATTTGTGCAACATACTCAGCAGAACCAGGAATATTCTTCATTGATAATGCAAATGACATGACAAATGCGAAAGCATATGGTCAAAAGGTTGTTGCGACGAATCCTTGTGGAGAACAACCATTGGCACCATACAGCGTTTGTAACTTAGCTGCTGTTAATTTAGCCGAAATGGCGAATAAAGATACAAAAACAGTGAACTTTGAAAAATTGAAACAAACGGTAGAAGTAGGAGTTCGAATGCAGGACAATGTGATTGATGCTACGCCATACTTCCTGGAAGCAAACAAAAAACAAGCACTAGGAGAACGACGTGTTGGTTTAGGGGTAATGGGTCTTCACGACTTATTGATTTACTGTGAAACAGAATACGGTTCAATAGAAGGAAATAAGCTGGTAGACGAAGTATTTGAAACGATTGCAACAACTGCCTATCGTGCCTCTGTTGAATTGGCAAAGGAGAAAGGTAGCTTCCCATTCTTAACAGGAAATAAAGAGAAGGAGTTACGCCAAGCCTTTACGGAAACTGGATTCATGCAAAAAATGCCTGAAGATATTCGTGAAGACATTAAGAAGTACGGTATTCGAAACTCTCACTTACTAACTGTTGCTCCTACAGGAAGTACAGGAACAATGGTTGGAGTGTCTACAGGACTTGAACCATATTTCTCATTCTCGTACTTCAGAAGTGGCCGACTAGGGAAATTCATTGAGGTAAAAGCTGATATTGTGCAAGAATACTTGGACAAGCATCCCGATGCTGATCCAAACAACCTTCCAACATGGTTTATTTCTGCAATGGAATTATCTCCAGAAGCCCATGCTGATACTCAATGTATTATTCAGAGATGGATTGATAGCTCAATCAGTAAAACAGTGAATGCTCCTAAAGGGTATACTGTGGAACAAGTTGAAAAAGTATACGAGCGTCTATATAAAGGCGGAGCAAAAGGTGGTACTGTTTATGTAGATGGTAGCCGTGATGCACAAGTTTTAACACTTAAGGCTGAGGAGAATACGTTTGAAGAAGAACAAACAGAGCTATTCCCAGCTGAAGAAGCTCAAAAGAAGCCGGTTGTATTAGTGGATATCATTCCTGATGTTCGCTCTACTACGGTAACATTCGGTTCTGAAGTCGGAGATACGTGCCCAGTTTGCCGTCAAGGTAAAGTTCAAGATATCGGTGGATGTAACACATGTACGGATTGTGGAGCACAACTAAAATGCGGCTTATAAAATAGGATTCTTTATAAAACTTTGTTGCTCTTAGTACAATTATTCAGGGTGTACAACCTGTTTTTGAAGGAAATTGAGGTTGGATTAGTAAAGATCAACTCTTTTTATGTATTGAATTATCTATACTAAGGTAAAATCCAGCCTTTGGTAGCGACAATCTATACGAAAACAGCCATAAAATAAAACAAATTAAGGGATGGAATCCAACAATTGGTTCCATCCCTTTTTCTATGTTTCGTTCATACTAAGCGTAAATGAAAAAGAAGAGGTGAAAGGATGAAACCGTTTGTTCCGCAATTAGTTTATTTTGAACCGAAGGCACTTGAGTATCCGATGGGACTAGAGTTGAAAGAAAAGTTTGAAAAGATGGGGTTAGAAATCAGGGAGACAACCTCGCACAATCAAGTAAGAAATATACCTGGAGATAATGAACTACAGCAATATCGAAATGCAAAATCGACATTAGTCGTTGGACTACGAAAAACTTTAAAATTTGATACATCTAAACCTTCTGCTGAATATGCCATTCCTTTAGCTACTGGTTGTATGGGGCATTGTCATTATTGTTACCTGCAGACAACGCTCGGAAGTAAGCCGTACATACGAACGTATGTAAACCTCGAAGATATTTTTGAACAAGCTCAAAAATATATGGATGAACGAGCACCTGAAATTACACGATTTGAAGCAGCATGTACGTCAGATATCGTCGGACTTGACCATTTGACACACTCTCTAAAGAAAACGATAGAATTCATAGGTCAATCAGATTATGGTCAATTACGCTTTGTCACTAAATTTCATCATGTAGACCACCTTTTGGATGCAAAGCATAACGGCAAAACGCGTTTCCGGTTTAGTGTGAATTCCAAATATGTAATTAAAAATTTTGAACCGGGTACTTCTACTTTTGAAGAGCGAATTGAAGCAGCACGTAAAGTAGCTCAGGCTGATTATCCACTTGGATTTATTGTAGCTCCTATTTATTTGCATGAAGGTTGGAAGGAAGGGTATTTAGAATTATTTCAACGATTGTCTACATCATTGCAAGGCATAAATTTAGAAAATCTCACCTTTGAACTGATACAGCACAGGTTTACAAAGCCTGCTAAAAATGTAATACAAAAGAGGTATCCAAAAACAAAATTAGAGATGGATGAAACCAAAAGGAAATATAAATGGGGGCGCTATGGAATTGGGAAGTATGTTTATCAAACAGAGGAGCAGGAAGATATTCAGGAAACACTGCGAGGATATATTCAGGAATACTTTCCTCAAGCCGAAATCCAGTATTTCACGTAAAAACAAAAGGCTTGTGACAGTTTTCAAACTATTGTAATATGATAAAGTAAAATGTTCAATCAGTGGGGGATATTACCTCCACTGATTGTTAGGTATATATTAGTATTTACTGTCGTTAATCCACCATTTAAACTTTCGAATGTAGTATTTATGTTGAAATGGAGGATTAGCGCCAGTTGGAACAAGATCATAGACACCTTTACGCAGGGAAATGAGGTTGATGCATCATGCCAACGCCAAGTATGGAAGATTATATTGAACAAATTTATATGCTAATTGAAGATAAAGGCTATGCCAGAGTATCAGATATAGCAGAAGCATTAGCGGTTCATCCATCATCAGTCACGAAGATGGTACAGAAGCTAGATAAAGATCAATACCTTGTATATGAAAAATATAGAGGGCTTATCCTTACCACAAAGGGAAAGAATATTGGAAAGCGACTCGTTGACAGACATGAGTTACTCGAGCAATTTCTTTCAATCATTGGAGTGGATGATGATAAAATTTATAACGATGTTGAGGGGATTGAACATCACTTAAGCTGGAATGCAATTGATCGTATTGGTGATCTTGTTCAATTTTTTGAAGAAGATGAAGCACGAATACAGCAATTAAAGGCAATTCAAAAACAAAATAGTGACAAGTAGACTTAGCTAAAGGGCTAGGTCTTTTTTTATTTTTACGTACTAATTGCCTCCTTTTCATATTACTAATGTAACAAAAGCTTACAAAATGAGGTGAGGCTGTGAAGGTAGATTGCGTCTTTTCAGGTGGTGGCATCAGAGGATTTGCCTTAATTGGTGCTATTCAAGCGCTAGAAAAAAAAGGATTAACTCCATTTAGACTTGCAGGTACAAGTGCTGGAGCGATTGTGGCAGCTTTTGTTGCTGCAGGCTATTCGGGGGATGAGCTTGAGAAAATTATGGATGAATCCAACTTAATTGATTTTTTAGACGCCAGAAAATCAATTTTTCCTGTTTCCATCATGAAATGGCTCTTCTTATATAAGAGACTCGGGCTATACCGTGGAAGGGTGCTAGAGAATTGGCTAAACGAAAAACTACAAGCAAAAGGCGTAGAAGTTTTCGGTGATTTACCCAAAGGCTCCTTACGATTAGTAGCATCAGATATAACAAACGGAAGAATTATCGTGTTTCCTGATGATTTGGAGAGATATGGTTACGACCCGGAAACATTCCCGGTAGCAAAAGCGGTTAGAATGAGCGCAGGAATTCCTTATTTTTTTGAACCGGTCAAACTCACAAAGGTAAAGCCTCCTCCGGTCATAGTAGATGGAGCACTATTAAGTAACTTTCCAGTCTGGTTATTTGAGCAAAGAAAAATAGAGAACATACGACCACTAATTGGATTTCAACTAAGTCCCCGTGCAGAAGAACAGCCAGTTCATCACATAAAAAATGCAGTGGGCCTTTTTAAGGCATTGTTTGATACGATGATGGAAGCACACGATAGAAGATACATCTCTAGAGAAATCGAGAAAAGTATTGTTTTTATCCCTGTGGATAGTGAGCTAACAAGAGATTTTAAAATTACGAAGGAGTTAAGAGATACGATGATTGAAGACGGATATACTCGTACAAATCAATTTCTCAAAACGTGGAGTTACTAAAAAACCGAGCCTTCAATTAATGAAGTGCCCGGTTTTTTTTCTTCTGATTTTTTTTACCTTCAATGACTGTGAGTTGAACAGTGCTTCTTCGTTTTAACGTAGGTGATGCTGATTTCTTTACCAGTCCTGCTCCCTTATTCGGTTTGTATCGTTTCTTAGATTGTATCGCAGCTTTTCGATATCTTGAGTAATCCTGCCAGGAGCCATTTCTTCTCTTCTGTACAAAACGAAAAACAAAGTAAAAAACAACTGATATGAGCACGATAAAGCCGATCATTTGAAGTAAACTCCACGGATCTGTATTGACTAATCCAATGACTGCCAGAAACGCAATCACTATAAGGACAATTTGTTGAGTTCTCATTTACAGCACCTCCTATTAAAAACGAAAAGCAAGGGTTATTACTTACAATATGTTAGAAAAGTCAGATGTTTCCACCAATTACACAATTTTCGCAGCACCCTCTGCTTCTTCTTCTAATTTTAATAATTCATTAAATGATGCAATGGCTACTTCAACTTGTTGATCATCTGGTTCCTTTGTTGTCAATAGTTGTAACCATAAGCCAGGATAACCAAGGTAACGAAGCACAGGCACATCTCTAAGCTTGTTAGTGAATTGTAAAACTTCAAATGATAATCCCAAAACAACCGGTAGCAAAGCAAGGCGGTTCACAAGTCTATACCAAAGTGGCTCAGTCGGCACAAACATGTATACAACAACACCTACTATAACAGTGAATAGCATGAAGCTACTTCCACAACGATAATGTAATCTGGATTGCTCTTGAACATTTTTTACAGTTATCTCTTTACCCGCTTCGAAACAGTTTATAACCTTATGTTCCGCTCCGTGGTATTGAAAAACACGTTTAATAAGTGGTGTAAAAGAAATAGCATATATGTATCCTAACAGTAATAAAAGCTTAAATAGTCCTTCAAGGAGTACTTGCTCCGTCTTAGTTGGAAACATGAATTCTAATGCAGCAGCTAAAAATACCGGGACAAGCGTGAAAACAAATTTACCAAACAAAAATGAGATGATTCCAATAGCAGCAACACCTAAATATAACGTTAACTTTGATTCTTTTTGTTCTTCCAATTTATGGTCTTCAGAAGGGTCTAAATCAAAACGTTCGGTTGAGAAATTAAGATGTTTTGTACCATTTGCACTTGCCTCTAATAGAGCAACGATTCCACGCAGAAACGGAACTTTCTTTAATTTCTGCAGTGTCGGGTTACTTTCTCTTTTTAATCGAAGGTATTCGATAGAGTGATCTTTTCTTCGAATAGCCGTTACATAATTATACTTTCCTCCGAACATGACTCCCTCTACGACAGCTTGACCACCATATACATTTTTTTTGTTATCTGACATGTTTCACCAACCTATTTCAAACTTTTCGTTCATTATTCCATTCTACTAGAAAACGAAGAAAACCTCTAGATTGATCTCTTCCGTCATTAAAACTTTCACTAGTATAGTCAACAAATCTGTAAATTAGACACGCATGAAGGCTCTTTTCTAAAACTTGATTCTATTCGTACAATTATTCTGGCTGTATAACCAGTTTTAGAAGAAAATTGAGGTTCAATTAGAACAGAGCAACTCTCTTAAAGTATAGAAGTATCTAGATACTAAGGTAAAAATCCAGCTTTTTGGATTAGTATGCATAGCAACAATCTATACGAAAACTGCCTTCAAAAAAAGTTCTTCATAGAACTGGTCAAACTGGAAACAATAAAAATTGAGGTGAGTAAACGTGACGGATAAGAAAAAATTAGAACAAAACAATGAGGAAGAACCGATGTCAACAACTGCAAAAGTAGCTATAACGGGACTGTTTGGCGGTCTTTTTTGGAGTTTTTTAGGCTATTTATGCTACCTATTTAGTTTTACTAAAGTACCACCAAATATTATTTTTGATCCTATCGCGGTAGGCGACTGGAAAGAAGGGGTATTAAGTCAGTACATTGCTATAGTCATTCTGGGACTTATTTCGATCTTGACTGCTTATGCCTATTATGCGATGTTAAAGAAATTTGATAAAATGTGGATTGGAATTCTATTTGGTGCTGTATTATGGGGAGTTGTGTTCGTTGTGTTAAATCCGATTTTTGAAACGATAGAACCGTTACGAAAAATCGATCTTAATACGTTGGTGACATCATTGTGCTTATTTATCCTTTATGGAACATTTATTGGATATTCCATTTCCTTCGAAGAGTCTGAGCATCAACTGCTAAAGGAAAAGGAACATAGACAGCCTAGCTATTCAAATGAATAGACGATATGATAGAATGTTCATTGGGAACATTCTTTTTTTTGGCAAAATGAATGCCTAAAAAGGATAAAAAAATGGAGGGAAGTTTGCATAATGAAGCGCATCCTCTTACTGAATGGTCCAAACCTTAACCGCCTTGGTATGCGGGAACCACATATATACGGAAGTGTTACACTTAGCGAACTTGAACAACAATTGACAGCAACTGCACTAAGCAAAAATATTGAGATCATTAGCGTTCAATCAAATCACGAAGGTCAGTTAATTGACCATATTCATGAAGCTGAAGAACAGGTAGATGGAATAATAATGAATCCCGGTGCTTTTACACACTATAGCTATGCTATACGTGATGCAATTGCTAGTATTACAAAACCAGTAATTGAAGTACATATTTCAAATGTTCATGCTCGCGAGGAATTTCGTCACACTTCAGTCATTGCTCCAGTTACGACCGGGCAAATAGTTGGTTTAGGGTTATATGGATATGAATTAGCGTTATTAGCATTAGTAGAGAAATTGGGGGAGGAAGAAAAAGATGAACAAAATTGAAAATCTTCGAAATCGATTCTCGGAACAAAACATTGATGGACTACTTATTACGAGTAATTATAACCGTCGTTACATGACTGGGTTTACCGGTTCTTCTGGTGTCGCGATTATCTCTCAGGATAAAGCAGTGTTCATAACAGACTTCCGCTATACAGAACAAGCAGCTAAACAAATTGAAGGCTTTGAAATTATTCAGCACAAAGCTTCCATTATTGAAGAGATAGCGAGCCAAGTTGAACGATTAGGTATTCAGAAGCTTGGATTTGAGGAAGAACATGTGCCTTTCAGTACTTACAGACTATACCGAGGTGCTATTAAAGCAGAGTTAATTCCTGTATCTGGAGAAATTGAAAAGTTACGCTTGATTAAGACGGATTCGGAGATTAAGATATTAAAGGAAGCAGCGGAGATTGCAGACAATGCATTTCAGCACATCTTAACCTATATTCGTCCAGGAAAAACAGAACTTGAGGTTTCAAATGAGTTAGAATTTTTCATGCGTAAACAAGGAGCAACTTCATCATCTTTTGATATTATCGTTGCATCTGGTTTCCGCTCAGCACTGCCTCATGGTGTTGCATCAGATAAGGTTATTGAATCTGGTGATTTTGTAACACTCGATTTTGGAGCATACTATAAAGGATATGTTTCAGATATTACTCGAACTGTAGCAGTCGAAAATCCAAGTGATGAGTTAAAGAACATCTACAATGTTGTTCTTGAAGCACAGTTACGCGGAATGGCTGGTATTAAGCCAGGTATTACAGGTAAAGATGCGGATGCTTTAACTCGTGATTATATCACAGAGAAAGGCTATGGAGAATATTTTGGACATTCAACTGGTCACGGTATCGGTTTAGAAGTTCATGAGGGACCAGGACTTTCTGTGAAGTCAGATGTGACACTTGAAACTGGAATGGTTGTAACAGTGGAACCAGGTATTTATATTGCTGGTTTAGGCGGAGTTCGTATTGAGGATGACACAGTCATTACGAAAGATGGCAATGAGTCACTAACTCACTCAAGCAAGGAACTTATTATTCTTTAATCCATAACAGCTATAGGTTATCAATATTTTAATGTATCTAGGAGGATTTTTTTCATGATTTCTGTTAACGATTTTCGAACAGGTTTAACAATTGAAGTAGACGGAGGAATCTGGCGCGTTCTTGATTTCCAACACGTAAAACCAGGTAAAGGTGCAGCATTCGTTCGTTCCAAGTTACGTAATCTTCGTACAGGGGCTATTCAAGAAAAAACATTCCGTGGTGGTGAAAAAGTAGCGAAAGCTCAAATTGAAAACCGCACAATGCAATACTTATATGCAAATGGTGATCAACACGTATTTATGGATACTCAATCTTATGAACAAACTGAATTACCAGCAAGTTCAATTGAGTATGAATTAAAGTTCTTAAAAGAAAACATGAATGTATCCATTCAAACATATAACCACGAAACAATTGGTGTAGAACTTCCAAACACTGTTGAATTAAAAGTGGTTGAAACAGAACCAGGAATTAAAGGTGATACAGCTTCTGGTGGTACGAAGCCGGCTATCTTAGAGACTGGATTATCTGTTCAAGTTCCGTTCTTTATCAATGAAGGTGACGTTTTAATTGTCAATACAGAAGACGGTAAATACGTTTCACGTGCATAATCTATAGCTAATTAAAAAAGGCACTTTCCTACTTATAGGAAAGTGCCTTTTTATGTGATGATATAGTAATTACTCCCCTATTCATAAAACGATAAACAACTTTTTCACCAATAAGAAGATGAGCTCCCACTCTTTTTTCTAAGGCTGTTTTCTTATAGATTGTTGCTTTCTCGTAAAAATGCCAAAAGCCTGTATTTTTACTTTAGTATCTACTTACTTCTATACATAAGATAGTTGCCCTTTTCTAATCCAACCTCAATTTGCTACTAAAACTGGTTGTACACATAGAAAAATTGTACATAAAGCAACAAAGCTTTAGAATAGAGCCTTTCCAAAAACGTACCTTCAAAGCGAATTCCGATTCTAAACTCCCCTTGTACATGCATAGGTTGTATAAGTATAAAGTTTCAAAATGAGGAGAATCCACAATGAAAAAATGGCTTTCAGGTATTGAGACAACTGTATTATCGATGGCAGGTCTTCGATTTTTATCCGCATTTATTGAATTGATCGCTGCTATAACCATGCTCATGTTGAATGATGTAAAGAAAGCTGTAGCTGTGAATGCTGCACTAGCAATGATTGGTCCCCTAATATTTATAGCTACTATGACAATTGGTCTGCTTAGTCTAACAGATGAATTATCTTTTTCGAAGCTTATTTTTATTGCAATAGGTGTTGGGTTTATCTTAATTGGAATCTATAAATAACTAGCCTCTTAAGCAGTCATAATATGTCCAAACCAGCATATTATTTAGAATAGTAGACTTTAGAGGTGAAAAACGTGGAAGAAATCTTAGAACTGTTATCTAACAATATAAGAGAATTAATCGAAAATTACCCTTCACATTTGGTAGAGAGAATGGAAGAAATTCGTATTCGATTGCATCAACCTCTGGAAGTAATTATTGGAGGTCAGCCTCATTATCCAACTATGCGTTCAACGATGTATGTCGTGACTGCGGAGGACGCCATTCACCTCTTGAATCGGTTAAGTCAATATTCAATCTATACATTAGAAGAAGAACTCAAAAGAGGTTATATTACGATCCAAGGTGGACACCGTGTTGGACTAGCTGGAAAAGTCATTACCGAAAAAGGTGAAGTAAAAGCGATTCGGGACGTTACATTTTTTAATATTCGAGTGGCCAAACAATGTATTGGTATCGCAAACCCATACTTGCCATTTATCACTGATTCACAAGAATGGGAGAATACCATCTTAATTGGACCCCCTCAATCAGGAAAAACAACATTGCTTCGTGATATTGCGCGGTTAGTAAGTTACGGTGTAAAAGATTTGGACATCCCTTCTTACAAAGTAGGGATTGTAGATGAAAGATCTGAAATTGCCGGATGTGTGAAGGGAGTTCCTCAGCATGATTTAGGCTGGCGAGTAGATATACTAGATAGTTGCCCAAAAGCAGAAGGAATGATGATGCTGATCCGGTCCATGAGCCCAGAGGTCATTATTGTAGATGAGATTGGTAGCAAAGCTGATAGCGAAGCCATTATGGAGGCTATTAATGCTGGTGTGAAACTAATTGTAACAGCCCATGGTTATGATTGGTCTGATTTAGTAAAAAGGCCAAGCTTACATACTTTGATAGAACAAGGTGTCTTTTCAAAGTTTGTCATTTTATCTAAAGAAAATGGACCGGGGACGTGCGTGAAGATTGTTGATTCAAAAGGTCTAAAGATTGGTTAGAATGGGGGAAATTCTATGATGAAGCTACTCGGAGCTATCATTATATTAATTGTCACAACATGGACAGGTTTCGAAGCGGCCAAGCATTTAAGTGAACGACCGAGACAAATTAGGCAACTTAAGGTTGCCTTGCAGTCGCTAGAAGCTGAAATCATGTATGGGCACTTACCTTTATATGACGCATGCATGAATATATCGAAGCAAATGAAAAAACCACTATCATGGTTTTTTGAAGACTTTGCAAAACGATTGAAAAATGGCGAACAAAGTGCAAGAGAGGCATGGAATGCGAGCTTAGAAGATGTTAAGCGCTTCACCGCATTCAAAAAAGGTGAAATTGAAGTGCTTCAGCAATTTGGAGAAACACTAGGACAACATGACAGAATATCCCAGCAAAAGCATATTTTATTAACTTTAACACATTTAGAGCGTGAAGAACTCGATGCCCAGGACAAACAAACGAAATATGAAAAGATGATAAAAAGCTTGGGATTTTTATCAGGGTTACTATTAATAGTCCTGTTGATGTAAAGGTAGAAAGGAGTAAAGGATATGGAAATCGATGTTAGTACGATCTTTCAAATTGCTGGAGTTGGAATTGTAGTAGCCTTTCTTCATACCGTACTAAAGCAAATGGGTAAAGAGGATTATGCTCACTGGGTTACGTTAGTGGGCTTTGTCTATATTATTTTTCGAGTTGTGACCATTATGGATGACTTGTTTAAGAAAATTAAGGCTGTTTTCCTCTTTCAAGGTTAGGAGGGTTTGTTATTCAAATCTTACAAATTGTCGGTATTGGATTAGTCGCAACATTTCTAGCTCTAATTGTGAAAGAACAAAAACCAACATTTGCATTTATGTTAGTAGTCTTTGTCGGGTGTAGTCTCTTTCTTTTCCTAATTGATCAAATACAAGAAATTATAGGCATGCTTGAGAGGATTGCTGTAAATGCAAATGTAAATCTGATGTATGTGGAGACCATATTAAAAATTATAGGAATTGCCTACATTGCTGAATTTGGAGCCCAAATAACAAGAGATGCAGGACAAGGCTCGATAGCTTCGAAGATTGAACTAGCTGGGAAAATATTAATAATGGCGATGGCGATCCCCATTTTAACGGTGATTATTGAAACAATATTAGGTCTATTACCATCGTAACAGTACCTAAGGGGTGATTGGATGAAAATACGAATTTTAATAGGACTTATTATATTTTTTTTAGCAGCCTTAACTCCAGAAATAGTACAAGCCTCTTCATCCATCCAAGATAAAGTCATTGACGAACAGCTAGATCAATTAGGTATCGAAGAGATTCGAAAGTTTTGGGACGAAATCGTACAAGATTACGGTGGCTATTTACCAGAAAGCCAGAAAGGTAGTTTTATAGATTTTGTAAAGGGAGAAAAGAAGTTCTCTACTGAAGAGTGGTTGAAAGGGATTATGAAGTTCCTATTTCATGAACTAATAGCCAACGGAAAATTATTAGGAACATTAATTATGTTAACGATTTTCTCGATGGTGCTCCAATCTCTTCAAAATGCATTTGAACAAAGTACAGTCAGCAAAGTAGCATACGCCTTAATTTACATGGTGCTTATTATCATCGCATTGAATAGCTTCCGAATCGCAATTGCTTATACAGAAGAGGCAATTTCAACGATGATCAGCTTTATTATAGCGTTAATTCCTTTACTTTTAGCTTTAATATCAGTTTCAGGAGGAATCATATCAGCTGCTTTCTTCCATCCAATTATTATTTTTTTAATGAATACAAGTGGTTTACTGATTCAATATGTTGTTTTACCACTACTATTTCTTGCGGCACTACTCAGTATCGTCAGTACACTTTCCGACCACTATAAAGTTACACAACTGGCAGATTTACTTAGGAAAACCGCGATTGCCCTTCTTGGAATTTTTTTAACAATTTTTTTAGGGGTAATTTCTGTACAAGGTGCATCTAGTGCAGTAGCGGATGGAATTACGATTCGAACTGCTAAATTCATTACAGGAAATTTTATACCAGTTGTCGGAAGAATGTTTACCGATGCAACCGATACGGTCCTGAGTGCATCAGCATTATTGAAAAATACGGTAGGGATTGTCGGGGTGGTCATTCTCTTACTTATTGCAGCTTTTCCTGCGATCAAGGTGTTGTCACTCGCATTAATCTTTAAATTTGCAGCCGCCATTTTGCAACCTTTAGGTGGGGGTCCTGTCATTAAATGCCTGGATATCATAGGAAAAAGTGTTATTTATATTTTTGCAGCACTAGCAATCGTTTCATTAATGTTTTTTCTAAGTTTAACAGTCATCATTGCTGCTGGTAATATCACATTAATGATGAGGTGAGGGTGAGACTATATGGAATTTTTAACAGGCTGGGTTGCCAATATCATTCTATTTATTTTACTAGCTACCATTTTGGACATGCTGTTACCAAACTCGAATCTTCAAAGATACGTCAAAATGGTAGTTGGTTTACTTTTACTAGTCATTATCTTAAATCCGATTCTAAGTTTATTTCATTATGATGTAGAGGAAATCATTAGTGCAGCAGCACCTTTCGCCTCGTCAGAAGAAAAAAATATAGAAAATTTAATAGAAATGAAGAAAAAAGAAATACAAGCCTCATCTCGTGCATATATTTTAGAACAAACGGCTGTCCAAATGAAAGAAGAGGTAGAGGAAGAGGTGAAGAACAAGTTTAATCTTGAGGTTTCACACTTATCTATTGATGTTGATGAAAAGATTGATGTTTCATCAAGTGATTCAACTGAGCACTTCTCCGTGCACGTTCAGCTGGTAGAAAAAAACGAAGCAAAGGATGAGGCTGTCCCGGCTATCGCAGAGGTGAAAATTGATACAACTTCTCCAATCAAGAAAAAAACAATACAAGCAGACGAGAAGAAAATCATTTCTTACCTGGCGAGTGAATGGGAACTAAACACGGATCAAATCATTGTTGCAATGGAAGGGGGGAGAGCAAATTAGATGGATAAAAAAAAGAATGATTTCTTTCATTGGTTACAGTCCCTATTAAAGCCATCTAGTGAAAAAGAAGAAACAGGTAAAAAGCTAACAAAATACCATTACGCTGTTGTGATTTTCGTAATTGGTGTCGCCTTTATGTTAGTGAGTAACATCTTTTCCAATTCTTCTTCATCTACCCAAAAGGAAGAGTTAGCCGTTTTTAGTCAACAAAAGGCAGAAGATGAACCAGCCTTCGGTCAAAAAAGTGATGAATTAACGGACCAGCTTCAGGAAGCGGAGGATTACTATGAAAATCAACTAAAGGAAATCCTCCAATCAGCAATGGGAATTGATGAAGTTGAAATAATGGTTAATTTAGACGCCACAGAATCTAAGGTATATGAAAAAAATACCACTACCCAAACCCAGATTACAGATGAAATCGATCGGGAGGGGGGGAAAAGAAACGTAGAAGATACTTCAAAGGACGAGCAACTTGTCATTACTCGAAATGGTGATACAGAAACACCAGTTATCATCAAGACAAAAAAAGCTGAAGTTCGAGGAGTATTGGTTGTGGCAGCTGGTGCAGAAAACATAAAAGTAAAAACCTCAGTAGTTGAAGCTGTAACAAGAGTATTGGATGTTCCAACTCACCGTGTATCCGTATTACCTAAGAAAAAACCTAAGGGGGAATAATAAATGTTATTAAAAAAGCAAACGGTATGGTTATTAACAATGTTAAGTCTAGTGGTTGTATTATCAGTGTATTATGTAACATCTCCTGAGAACAAAACTGACAATCTAGCATTTGTGGAAAATGATAAGGAAACAACAGCAAAAGAAACAAAAGCAGAAGAAGCGAAAACTGAAGAGGCTAAAGCAACTGAATCAGGTGTTGAGGAAGCTGAAGATGGAACTGTAATCTCTAGCATTCAAAGTGACGAACTATTCGCAACCCTACGTTTAGAAATGGATGAGCAACGCAGTAAGTTAATTGAGCAACTTCAAACAACAATGGCTGCAACAGATATTTCTGCAGAAGAAAAGAGCAAAGCTTATGATCAAATGATTGAAGTTCAAGCTGCTTCTTCAAAGGAACGAGTATTAGAAACTCTAATTCTTGCAGAATCAAAAGAGTATAAGGACGTTTTGGTTAGAGCAGATGGAGAAAAAGTAAAGATTGTTGTTAGATCTGAAAAGCATTCTGCAAAAGAAGCAAACAAGATCATTCAATTAGTTAGGGAAGAATTAGGTGCGAAGCAAGTGGCAGTTGAGTTCTCTAAGAAATAACATAAAAAGAAGTGGGGGATTCCCACTTCTTTTTATTCTTCTTCCTTATAAAGTTGTAAAAGCTGGTGAATGGCGTTATCAGTATTCGCTATGGAAGTAACTAAATTCATCTGACTTTTCGTTTGTATGTGTACACCACTTGATAGTTCTTGCAATGTTGCACTTGCTTCTTGTAATACGGAAGCAAAGTCATTAACTGCTTCTCCAATTGTATGAGATGAATGATGAATGGTTTCAGTTAATGTATTGTACTGTTCAATGTGATCCTTCAATTCTACAACTGAATTGCGGATATGACGAAATGCGGTGCTCGTCGATTCTACAGCCTTTACATGATCGTTTAGCTGATAAGATGTATCTTCTATTTCCATTTTTGTTTGCTTGGTTTGGATAAAAACCTCCTCTAAGTTTTTCGATATGTGCGAAGCTGAAGAACCTGCTAGTTCTGCCAGTTTTCTAACCTCTTCGGCTACTACCGAAAATCCCTTGCCGGCATCACCAGCTCTTGCAGCTTCAATAGAGGCGTTTAACGCAAGAAGGTTCGTTTGAGTAGCAATATCCTGTATAGATTTAGAGAAACTTGCTGTCTCGTTAACTTTTACAGTGAGTTCGTTTATCTTTGTAACTGTACCTAGCATACGTTCGTGAAAAGAGGTCATTTTTTCTAATAGGGTAGTGACTCGTTCTTCACCTTCTTCGGAAATTTTACTTGTTCCTTCTGAATGCTTTTTTAAATGATCCACTGCAACAACTAATTGATGAATCATTTGATTTGTATTTTTTAAGGTAGACTGTATGTCCTGAACTGTTTCATTTTTTGCGTTCATCGCAGAAGCCATTTCATCTAAATTAGATGACATATTTATGGAAGCAAGCTGACTTTGTTCGCTTTCTTCTCTCACGTTTTTTACGTTATTTGATAAGATTGCAGTGTTTTCTTGTAATATGTTCTTTCTCTTCATATTTTCTGAAACCATTTGTGCTGCATTTTCTTGAGCCCAGATAATATTCTGTGATAAAAGGCTGGATAGTCGTAGTTGAAAGAATAAAAGAATAGAAACTAATGCATAGATTAAGAAAATAGTGCCATAGTTTTTCGTTTCTAACGGTAGCTGTGATGAGAATAATGCACTATAAACAATTAATATCGTCAGTCCGAGGCTGGTACCGTATAGGAGGATACCTGCATTCATATATAAAGCGGAAACGGCAATGACAAAAAATACGATGACAAAGGCAGAAGGAGAAACACTAGTTGCCATTATAGTGTATAAAACGATAGCCACTAAAGACACCGCAAGGTAAGGGATGAATCTAGTTGCCTTTTTGGTATAATGTAATAAGGCAACAAGAAGAACGCCGAATCCGCCGCCTAGCAATATAGATAAAATAATCATAAGCTCCTTTTGTAATACAACATCAACAAGTGTTGCGAGAAGTACAGAAACGAAAGTTGCCTTTACAATTAAACCATTTTTCCTGTGTAGGTCCTCTTCAAATAATGTTCGAACAGAATACGTTTCCAATGAAATCCCCCTTTGGTTACAAGCAATCTACTCATTAATGATGATGAACTTTAATAGTAGAAGTGATTTTGAACAATCCTAAAAAATTCAAGCATAACAATAAATAATTAGGCTCTTTTCTAAAACTTTGTTGCTATTTGTACAATTATTCTAGGTGTACAACCAGCTTTAATAGCAAATTGAGGTTGGATAAGAAAAGAGCAACTCCCTTTCTGTATAGAAGTATTTAGATACTAAGGTAAAAATCCGGCTTTTGGGATTTTTACAAAAAGCAACAATCTATACGAAAACAGCCAATAATTAAGAAACTGTCCATAAAAGAAAAATTCTTCTTTATTCGTCAAAATTCCTCCTTTTTCATACACGATTTTATGGTAGTTAACAAAATGTTTTTAAGCGCTTTCAAAAAAAATAGAATTTAAGGTAGCAATTTACTACCATTTTCTTATAGAATAAATAGTAGGACAAACTTTTAGTATCAGCCCATAATTTCTCGTCATAAAATGTTTGTCTACAAATCAAGAGTTATTTTTTATATCTTGCTTAAGAGGTAAAGGAGAGATCATTGTGTTAAAAATTCAAGAAATTCGTGAATTAATAAAATTAATCAATAGTTCATCCATTGATGAATTTAGTTATGAACATGAAGGCTCAAAGATTAAGTTAAAGAAACATAAGGATGTTGTGACAACTGTTACACCTCAGGTTGAACAAAAGCAAGTTGTACTTGCCGAACAGGCGCCAGCAGCAAGTCCGGCCCCAACGCAGGTAGCAGCACCGGCACCATCAGCGCCGGCAACAGAAGTGAAGGCTCCTGAAACGGATGAAAATCTACATAAAATTGTGTCTCCAATGGTTGGTACGTTTTATGCTTCACCAAATCCTGATTCTCCGGTTTATGTAAAAGCGGGAGATAAAGTAGGGAAAGAATCGGTTGTTTGCATCGTGGAAGCAATGAAGTTATTTAACGAAATTGAAGCAGAAGTTTCTGGTCAAATTGTTGAAGTTTTAGTGGAAAATGGACAACTAGTTGAGTATGGACAACCTTTATTTCTTGTAAAGCCAGAATAAGGAGCGATTCCGATGATAAAGAAACTATTAATCGCAAATAGAGGAGAAATAGCTGTACGTATTATACGTGCATGTAAGGAGCTAAACATTGAAACAGTTGCTGTATATTCGGAAGCTGACCGTGATGCACTACATGTGCAGCTGGCAGACGAAGCATACTGTATTGGACCCACTCCATCGAAAGACAGTTATTTAAATTTTACCAATATCATTAGTGTTGCAACACTTACGAGCTGTGATGCAATCCACCCTGGTTATGGGTTTCTAGCTGAGAATGCCGATTTTGCAGAAATATGTAGAGAATGTAATATTAAATTCGTCGGTCCATCTCCAGAAGCTATAACTAAGATGGGTACAAAAGATATCGCAAGAGAAACGATGCGAGAAGCGGGTGTTCCAATTGTTCCCGGTTCAAAGGGAATTGTTGAGAACGTTGAAGAAGGTATTAAACTTGCAAATGAAATGGGCTATCCTGTTATAATAAAAGCAACTGCAGGTGGCGGCGGTAAAGGAATACGTGTCGCGAAAAGTGAAGAAGACCTTATAAAAGGAATTCGTACGACTCAGCAAGAGGCTGCAGCAGCATTTGGTAATCCGGGTGTGTATATTGAGAAGTACATTGAAGATTTCAGACATGTAGAAATTCAAGTACTTGCCGATGAACATGGAAATGTTATTCATTTAGGTGAGCGTGACTGTACAATTCAACGTCGCCTGCAAAAGCTTGTAGAGGAAACACCTTCTCCAGCTTTGACACCAGAAATTAGGGAACAAATGGGAGAAGCAGCTGTGAAGGCAGCTCAAGCAGTAAACTATTCAGGCGCAGGGACAATTGAATTTATTTACGACCATCGAAAGCAGACTTTTTATTTCATGGAAATGAACACTCGTATTCAAGTCGAACATCCTGTTACGGAAATGGTTACAGGAGTGGATTTAATTAAAGAAATGATTAAGGTCGCTTCAGGAGAGACACTTTCAATAAAGCAGGAAGATGTTGTGTTTAATGGTTGGGCTATTGAGTGTCGGATTAACGCTGAGAACCCATACAAAAACTTTATGCCTTCAGCAGGTAAAATTGAAATGTATTTGCCTCCGGGAGGATTTGGTGTTCGTGTTGATTCCGCCGCGTATCCAGGATACGTTATTCCGCCTTATTATGATTCCATGATTGCAAAGCTTATTACATACGCCCCTACTAGGGAAGAAGCAATTGCCAGAATGAAGCGTGCTCTAAGTGAGTTTGTAATTGAAGGAATACATACAACAATTCCTTTCCACTTACAACTAATGGATCATGAGAAATTTATCGATGGTGACTTTAATACGAAGTTTCTAGAAATATATGAGGTCTTAAAGTAGTAAACTATAACCAGGAGGTGTCAATATGACTGAGAATAGAACGTTAGAAATGAATCATGGACATACAAGTCTTGGCAAGGTGGAGATTGCTCCTGAAGTCATTGAAGTAATTGCAAGTATTGCATCTAGTGAAGTAGAAGGTGTCGCTTCAATGAGAGGTAACTTTGCTTCTGGTGTTGTTGAGAGACTAGGGAAGAAGAACCATGGTAAGGGTGTAAAGGTTGAATTAAATGAAGAAGGTATTTCTGTGGATGTATATGTTGTAATGAACTTTGGCGTAGCCATCCCAAATGTTGCTAAAAACATTCAAGATAACATAAGGCTTGCATTAATGACAATGACAGCGTTAGAAGTAAATGAAGTCAATATCCATGTTGTAGGTGTGCAATTTGAAACAACGAAAGTGGAAGCAGAAATAGAGCAAGAGTATTAATACCTACTAATTTAGATGAAAAACCAAAGGATTCCTTTGGTTTTTTTTATTTTTACCTATAATGATGTATAATCAAATCATAAAAATATCGTAGGTTTTGTACCAATGAACTAAATTTATGTTATGATTTCTTTTAGCGATTAAGGAAAGAATCTTAATATGTAATTTTTATATGGAAGTATCGGTGGTAAATTCACATCTTTTCACAATGTCTTTTTACATCACACCTTTACAGATTTAAGGAGTCGTAAACAATGAAACGTAGAACTGCCAGAGAAAAAGCGATACAAGCTTTGTTTCAATTAGATTTAAATGAACAAGAACCTTCACTTGCTATTGAGCATGTACTAGAAGGCAAGGAATCAGATGAATTCCTTGAACAACTAGTGTTAGGAACAACTGAGAACAAGCAGGAAATTGATAACATCCTAATAAAAAATCTTGAAAATTGGTCATTAGACCGAATTGGAAATGTGGATAGAGCTATTCTTAGGTTAGCTGTATATGAAATGAAATATGAAGAGTCAATCCCACAGAATGTAAGTATTAATGAGGCAATCGAGCTAGCAAAAATCTTTGGGGACGACGAATCGAGTAAATTTATTAATAGTGTCTTATCCAAAGTATTAGACAAATAAGGTAATTTGTCTTAAAAGGTTTGGGGAGAGGGAAATGTCAAAACCACGTTACTTAACTGTAACTGCCTTAACGAAATATATAAAAAAGAAATTTGAAGTCGACCCGCACATGCAAGATGTATGGTTAAAAGGGGAAATCTCGAATTTTAAGCAACATAGTCGTGGACATATGTATTTCACCATTAAAGATGAAAGTGCACGCATTCAGGCAGTCATGTTCCAGATGAACAATCGCCATATGAAATTCAAACCGGAGAACGGGATGAAGGTGCTTATTAGAGGTGAAATCTCGGTTTATGAGCCAAACGGGAACTATCAAATGTATGTAACAGAAATGGAGCCTGACGGAATAGGAACGTTGTTCTTAGCCTATGAAGAGCTTAAAAAAAACCTAGAACAAGAAGGATTATTCTTGCCAAAATATAAAAAGGCCATTCCAAAATTCCCTCGCAAAATCGGTGTTGTTACATCTCCAACTGGTGCGGCTGTTCGAGATGTGATTACGACCATTAAGAGAAGATTTCCAATTGGAAAAGTCATTGTGATTCCTACATTGGTTCAAGGTGAGTACGCGGCCCCATCAATTGTAAAATCCATTGAAAAAGCGAATGATATAGGTGATTTCGATGTGTTAATTGTTGGGCGTGGTGGTGGATCAATAGAGGAATTATGGGCATTTAACGAAGAAGAAGTAGCACGTGCAATCTTCAACTCAAACATTCCTATCATATCAGCTGTTGGTCATGAAACTGATTTTACCATCGCCGATTTTGTCGCTGATTTACGTGCACCAACACCAACTGCAGCTGCCGAGCTCGCGGTACCTCATATCGAAGAATTAGTAGAACGTGTAACACAAAGAGAAGCAAGGCTCACGAGAGCAATAAAGGAAAGAGTTGTGACTGAGAAAAACCGGTTAAGTCACCTGCAAAGATCTTATGCATTTCGTTATCCCAAACAACTGCATCAGCAAAAAGAGCAACAATTGGATCGGGCTGTTGACAGCTTGCAACGTGAAGCTAAGCGTTTACTAGAACGTAAACACCATCAACTTGTTACACTACATTCAACGTTAAGTCATTTTCATCCTGCTTCACAAATTAAGGTTCAATCCGAACGATATGAGCGGGTGACTAAACAAATGGTTAACGTAATGAAGGTGAAATTGGATCAGAAACACTCTCAATTTTCTTCAATTCTTTCAAAACTAGAGGCATTAAGTCCACTGAAAATTATGGATCGGGGATATAGTCTTGTCTACCAAAAAGAACAGGAGAAACTGTTGAAATCAATTGAACACGTCTCAATTGGTGAGGCCATTTCAGTTCAACTTCAAGATGGAATCATTGATTGTCATGTTGAAGGGGTCAGGAGGAAGGATGTACATGAGTAAAGAAACGAAATTGTCCTTTGAAGAGGCAATGGACCAGCTAGAACAAATTGTTGGAAAACTTGAAGAAGGAGACGTTCCATTAGAAAAGGCAATTGCCTATTTCCAAGAGGGAATGTCCCTTTCTAAACTTTGCCATGATAAGCTAAAAACAATTGAAAAGCAAATGGATCAACTTTTGCTCGATAACGGGGAACTTCAGCCTTTTCAAATACAGGAGGATGAATAGTCGGTGAGTGGAATTGATTTTCAAACCTTTAGCCAATTATATAAACAAGAAATTGAATCGTCGTTGAAAATAACGCTAAATACTCTATCGGCTCCTTCTAATTTAATTAAGGCAATGAATTATTCTCTGCAAGCTGGAGGAAAAAGGATCAGACCTTTATTATTATTTGCCACCTTACGTGCATTTAATAAAGAACCAAAGCTTGGATTACCTGTTGCTACCGCTATTGAAATGATACATACTTACTCATTAATTCACGATGATTTACCTAGTATGGATAACGATGACTTGCGTAGAGGGAAACCAACAAATCATAAAGTGTTCGGAGAAGCTTTAGCGATCTTAGCGGGAGATGCTCTCTTAACCTATAGCTTCCAATTGTTAGCTGAGCTAAAAAACACCACTATATCTGATGCAACTAAGTTAAAGCTCATTCAACAGCTCGCTGTAGCAGCTGGACCTGAAGGAATGGTTGGTGGTCAGGTAGCGGATATGGAAGGGGAAAATAAATCCTTAACCATTCATGAATTAGAATATATTCATGAGCGAAAAACGGGTAAATTGCTTGAATTCTCAATAATAGCGGGTGCACTGCTTTCAGAGGCAACTGAGGAGCAGTTAAATATTCTTAGAGAGTTTTCCCTTCATTTAGGATTAGCATTCCAAATACGTGACGATATTTTAGATATAGAGGGCACTGTTGAGGAAATTGGCAAGCCTGTTGGAAGTGATATTACGAATCAAAAAAGTACGTACCCGTCTGTGTTAACTTTAGATGGGGCAAAAGAAAAGCTTAACTATCATATTACTCGAGGTAAAGAGCTGTTGCATGAAGCAAATATTCAACATCATTATTTAGTACAAATTTGTGATCTTATTGCCCTTCGAAACAACTAAAGCTATCATAAAGGAATGGGCAGTGCCGTTTTGAGGTGTAAGAGATTAGCACTCTCAAAATTAATTTGACAAGAAAGTGAGTGATTTCGTTTGGATCTCACAACGATAAAGGACCCATCCTTCTTAAAGGATCTCACAATAGAAGAATTAGAACAATTAAGTGAAGATATAAGAAGTTTTCTTATTGATGTTACATCAAAAACAGGTGGACATATTGGACCAAATTTGGGTGTAGTCGAACTGACAGTTGCCTTGCATAAAGTATTTGATAGTCCAAAGGATAAATTTTTATGGGATGTTGGACATCAATCCTACGTACATAAAATATTAACCGGACGTACAGAGCAATTTGAGACGTTAAAAAAGTATAAAGGATTATCTGGTTTCCCAAAACGTAGTGAGAGTGATCACGATGTGTGGGAAACAGGTCATAGCTCTACGTCATTATCTGCAGCTATGGGTATGGTCATCGCAAGAGACATCAAAGGAACAGATGAATATATTCTTCCGATTATTGGTGATGGTGCACTTACTGGGGGAATGGCCTTAGAAGCATTAAACCATATTGGACATGAAAAGAAAGATATGATCGTAATATTGAATGATAATGAAATGTCGATTGCTCCAAATGTTGGTGCACTTCATAATATTTTAGGGCGACTAAGGACAGCTGGTAAGTATCATTGGGTAAAGGATGAATTAGAATATATTCTTCGAAAAATCCCTGCAGTAGGCGGTAAGCTTGCAGATGCAGCAGAACGAATCAAAGATAGCATGAAATATCTACTCGTTTCAGGTGTATTCTTTGAAGAGTTAGGCTATACCTACCTAGGACCTGTTGACGGGCATAACTATGAGGATTTATTAGAGAATCTTCAATATGCAAAGAAAACTAAAGGTCCTGTATTAGTCCATGTACTTACGAAAAAAGGAAAAGGCTATCACCCTGCTGAATCTGACAAAATTGGTACTTGGCATGGTCCGGGACCCTATAAAATTGATTCAGGTGATTTTATTAAACCAGCAAGTAGCCCTCCTGCCTGGAGTAAGGTAATTAGTGAAACAGTACGTAAAATTGCGAGAACTGATCAGCGTGTAGTGGCGATTACTCCTGCTATGACTGTTGGGTCAAAGCTTGAAGGCTTCGGTCAAGAATTCCCTGATCGTCTATTTGATGTAGGTATTGCTGAACAGCATGCTGTGACAATGGCAGCTGGATTAGCTACTCAAGGGATGAAACCATATTTAGCCATTTACTCAACGTTTCTTCAAAGAGGATATGATCAAGTAGTTCATGATGTATGCAGACAAAATTTAAATGTATTCTTTGGAATTGACCGTTCAGGACTTGTTGGTGCAGACGGTGAAACACATCAAGGTGTTTTTGATATTTCATTTTTAAGACATGTACCAAACCTTGTACTCATGATGCCAAAGGATGAAAATGAAGGTCAGCATATGGTCCATACAGCTATTCAATATGATGAAGGACCAATCGCATTAAGATATCCTCGAGGAAACGGTCTCGGAGTTGAAATGGAAGAAGAATTAAAGACGATTCCAATTGGTACCTGGGAAGTTCTGCAGGACGGAACCGATTTTGCTATTTTAACATTTGGAACCACGATCCCTATGGCGTTAGAGGCAGCGGAAAGACTAGCTCAAGTAGGGATATCAGTAAAAGTGGTAAACGCCAGATTTATTAAGCCTTTTGATGAGAAAATGTTAATAGAGCTCTTGGAAAAAGAGATGCCGATATTGACAATTGAAGAATCGATGCTTCAAGGAGGATTTGGTAGTGCTGTATTAGAATATGCACATGACCATGGCTTCCACCATGCTAAAATTGATAGAATGGGTATTCCAGATGTTTTTGTTGAGCATGGAAGCGTGAATGAATTGTTAGATGAGATTGGTTTGACTGTGGATGCTGCTGTCACGAAAATCCAAGCTATTCATTCAAAAGTTCAAAAAAGGGCCTAACACACATGGCAAATAAGAAAGAGCGGTTAGATGTATTATTAGTAGAACGAGGATTAATTGAAACAAGAGAAAAGGCAAAAAGGGCTGTTATGGCTGGATTAGTATATTCCAATCAACAAAGACTCGATAAACCTGGTGAAAAGATTGATCGAGAACTTCCTTTAGAAGTAAAAGGAAAGCTCATGCCGTATGTAAGTAGAGGCGGACTAAAGCTAGAAAAGGCACTAAAGGATTTCGATTTATCTGTTTCTGACAAAATCATGATTGATATAGGATCTTCAACAGGAGGATTTACGGACTGCGCTCTTCAAAATGGTGCTCAACTTTCCTATGCTGTTGATGTAGGATATAATCAATTAGCGTGGAAGCTAAGGCAAGATCAACGTGTAGTAGTGATGGAACGTACCAATTTTAGGTACTCGAAGCCAGAGGACTTTGTTAAAGGATTACCTCAATTTGCAACAATTGATGTTTCGTTTATTTCTCTTCGTATTATTTTACCGGTTCTTAAGACAATACTCGTTCATAATAGCGATATTATTGCTTTAGTGAAGCCTCAATTTGAGGCTGGTAAAGAACAAGTTGGGAAAAAAGGTATTGTGCGCGATCCGAAGACTCATAAAGCCGTCTTAGATGAAATGATACAATTTGTTATTCGTGAAGGATATACAGTTAAAAATTTGACATATTCTCCTATCACAGGTGGAGATGGAAATATAGAATTTTTAATGCACCTTTTCTGGGGTAATGAAGAACAAGGTACTAATGCTTTAATACAAACCACGGAACAGATAGTAAAAGATGCTCACGGTGAGTTGAAGAAACAGAATAATGATCAGCAGAATAGCGAAGCATAGATTTACAATTACAGGGGACACTCAAGGTAAAACTTGAATGTCCTTTTCAGTTTGTGAAAATTGTAGAATTTTGCAGTAATTTTTCATATAAATACATGACAACTTCGCCTGCATCATTTAACATAAGGCTTAGAGAGAGTTCGTAGATGAAAATTGAGGTGTTTTTAGTGAATAAAGGACAAAGGCATATCAAAATTAGAGAGATGATTACATCAAATGAAATTGAGACGCAGGACGAGCTGGTGGACTTACTAAGAGACTCGGGATTTAATGTTACTCAAGCAACTGTTTCCAGAGATATTAAGGAACTTCATCTTGTGAAGGTCCCCATGCTTGATGGGAGGTACAAATACAGTCTGCCTGCTGACCAGCGTTTCAATCCTCTTCAAAAGCTAAAAAGAGCATTGATGGATGCGTTTGTTAAAATTGATGCTGCTGGACATATGCTTGTCATGAAAACTTTACCGGGAAATGCAAATGCAATTGGAGCCCTAATTGATCATCTTGATTGGGATGAGATATTAGGAACGATCTGTGGCGATGATACAATTTTAATTATTTGTAAATCACCTGAAGATACAGAAGTTATAACAAATCGCTTCTTAGATATGCTCTAATTATTTTTATTCAATAAATTGAGGTGGATTTACAATGCTCGCAGAATTATCAATCCGCAATTTTGCCATTATCGAAGAGCTAACCATTTCTTTTGAAAAGGGTTTAACTGTCTTGACTGGTGAAACGGGTGCCGGAAAATCAATTATTATAGATGCGATTGGTTTACTAGTTGGTGGACGAGGATCGGCAGAATACGTTCGCCATGAAATGGAGAAGGCTGAGATTGAAGGACTATTTTTATTAGATAATCAAACACATCCATGTTTTCAAAAGATGTATCAACTGGGGATAGAAGCATCAGAAGGGATGATTGTGTTACGTAGAGATATTTTAAAAAATGGGAAAAGTGTTTGCCGAGTAAATGGAAAACTCGTTACATTGGGTATATTGCGTGAAATAGGACAAACATTAATCGATATACATGGACAGCATGAGCACCAGGAACTAATGAATCAAGATGAACATATTCATCTCTTAGATCAATACGCAGAGGAAGCAATTGTACCAGCCTTACTAGAGTATCAACGACTATATAAAGACTACTACCAGTTACATCAACAATTGAAGAACTTAACAGAAAATGATCAGCAATTAGCTCACCGCCTAGATCTACTTCAATTTCAATTAAATGAAATTACTAGTAGCGAACTCGAGCCGGGAGAAGATGAGCGATTAGTTGAAGAAAAACATAAAATTACGAATTTTGAACGTATATATCAGTCAGTCAGTAATAGCTATCACGCCTTACATGGTGATCAAAGGGGACTTGATTGGGTAGCAATGGTCATGAATCACTTAGAAATGATTTCTGAGTTAGATTCCAAATATAAAGAATTATATGAGTTGGTTTCAACCAGCTTTTATCAGCTTGAAGATGCCTCATATTCATTAAGAAACACTCTTGATGATCTTGAGCACGACCCAAACCGACTCAATGAAATTGAAAGCAGGCTAAGTGAGATTACTCAACTGCGTCGTAAATATGGAACAACAGTTGAAGAAATCCTTCAATATTCTGCTAAAATTGAAGAGGAAATTGATGAAATAACGAACCGTGATTCTCATGTTCATAAAGTGCGTCAAAAATTAGAATCCGTTCTTGAGGATCTATTAGTAGAAGGACAAGGTATATCTAAGCTACGAAAGAAATGGGCTGCCCATTTGGAAGAGGCAATTTTAAGAGAACTAAAAGAATTATATATGGATAAATCAGCCTTCAAAATTATGGTCGAGGAAAAGGAAGGAAATGCTAATGACCCGATTGTGAATGGTAAACATACGAAGCTACATAAGACGGGTATCGACTCGGTTGAGTTCTATATTTCTCCTAACCCTGGTGAGCCTTTAAAACCATTAGGTAAAATTGCATCCGGAGGAGAATTATCCAGAATAATGCTCGCGTTGAAGTCGATTTTCTCTAAGCATCAGGGAGTAACCTCCATTATTTTTGATGAAGTGGATACAGGAGTTAGCGGAAGAGTGGCACAGGCAATTGCTGAGAAAATATATAATGTGTCTATTGATTCACAAGTGCTATGTATTTCTCACTTGCCACAAGTCGCTGCTATGGCAGATAGTCATTTATATATTCAAAAAGAAACGCAAAATGATCGTACAAAAACTTCTGTCAGAACATTAACAGACGAAGAACAAATAAAAGAAGTGGCAAGAATGATATCAGGAGTAGAAATTACAGAACTTACTAAACAACATTCAAAAGAGCTCTTAAGCCTAGCTACATCACTAAAACATAAAACAACTTGAAAAGCTATCCAAAATGGGTAGCTTTTTTTATGAAAGGAAAGTTATAAATGAAGTACGTAAAGGTAAAGTTATATATGTAGCCAAATATAAAATGGTATGGTGTGGGTAGGAGCGAGGAGAGTGAAAACATGACAACAGAGATAATTAGAAAAATAATTGGCGCATTTCTCCTTGTTTCATTAGTTGCGATAGGATTTCTAGAACCAGTTCAAACGTATGTGGAAATACCGAAAGAAATTGTTTTGTTTGAAAATCAAGAGGAACAACTGTCCATTCCTGCCTCGGCAGCAGTCAAAGGATTTCAAAACAACGAACAAATTGCCACAATTGCAGGAACGAATGAATCGCTTTCAATCCAAGGAACAGAAAGCGGGGATGGCGATATGATTGTCGAGATGGCTGGCTTTCCTATTAAAAAAGTGGATGTAAAGGTTTTATCTGATTTTAGAGTAATACCAGGTGGACAATCAATCGGTGTAAAGCTAAATTCGCAGGGCGTATTAGTCGTTGGACACCATCAAATTGAAACAGAAAAAGGAAAACAATCCCCAGGTGAAATTGCAGGGGTGCAGGTTGGTGATATCATTAAGAAGATTAATGAAACACCAATTGAAAAAATGAGTGATGTTACACCATTCGTACAAAGCGCCGGAAAAACAGGTGAGCCATTAGATTTGGTTATTGTACGAGATGAAAAAGAAATTAAGACAAAGCTCGTACCATTAAAAGATAAAAACGAGCATTCCTACAGAATTGGTTTATACATCCGTGATTCTGCAGCGGGTATTGGTACAATGACGTTCTATCATCCAGAATCTAAAAAGTATGGTGCACTTGGCCATGTGATTTCTGATATGGATACCAAGAAGCCAATTGTAGTTGATGATGGTCAAATCATTCGATCGACTGTTACTTCCATACAAAAAGGAGCAAATGGGAGTCCTGGAGAAAAGCATGCACGGTTTTCTTCAGAGAAAGAAGTGATCGGAGATATCACTCGTAATAGTCCATTTGGGATATTCGGTAAGTTATCAAAGGATATGGAAAATGGTATTATGGATAAACCATTACCAGTAGCTCTATCTCATCAAGTTAAAGAAGGGCCAGCGCAAATATTAACAGTAGTTGATAATGATGAGGTTCAATTGTTCGATATTGAAATCGTTAGCACGGTACCACAAAAGTTTCCTGCTACAAAGGGGATGGTACTAAAAGTAACAGATCCTGAACTGCTTAAGAAAACAGGCGGTATCGTACAAGGGATGAGCGGAAGTCCTATAATCCAGGATGGAAAAGTGATTGGTGCAGTTACACATGTATTCGTAAATGATCCTACTTCAGGATATGGTGTTCATATTGAATGGATGCTTAATGAGGCAGGTTTAGATATATATGAAGGATCTAAAGAAGAGCGAAAGGCTAGTTAATAGCCGTTTTCGCTCTTTTTTTCTTTCCTATTATTATGTATACTGTAGGAGATAGAGATTTTTCGACAAAAGCATACGAAAGTGACAAAAAAAGTCGAATTGACAATTATAATGGAGAATAATAAATATTTCAACGTTTTTTTTATATTTTTTTTAAAAAATAGAGGAAATTTGGTTGCATTGTCGAAAACTTCATTTAGAATAAGAATTAGAAATCATAATTATAAATTATTCAAACTATTTAACCCTAAATATAAATCGGAAATAGGAGCGCTTTCAATACGAGTGAAACTGCAACGATTTAGGGAGTTGATGGTGTTATGTGCCATCCAATTGCTTATGTCTGACAAATAAATGTAAAAGTTTCTTGAGGAGGAAGTATTGTGAAGAAGATTAAAGTTTGCTTAGTGGATGATAATAGAGAACTAATTGGGCTTCTAGAAGATTATGTATCAGCTCAAGAAGATATGGAAGTGGTAGGTGTGGCCTACAACGGTCAGGAATGCCTGAATATGCTTGAAGATCGTAATCCAGATGTATTAGTATTAGATATTATCATGCCTCATTTAGACGGTCTTGCAGTGTTAGAAAAGCTTCGTGAAACAAGAACGGAAAAAATGCCTAATGTCATTATGTTAACTGCGTTCGGGCAGGAGGATGTGACGAAGAAAGCTGTAGATTTAGGAGCATCATACTTCATTTTGAAACCGTTTGATATGGAACATCTGACAAATCATATTCGTCAAGTAAGCGGTAACGGAATCTCTGCAATTAAGAGACCTGCCTCATCTTCTTTTAGATCTCATCAGGAACCAGCGAAACCGAAAAATTTAGATGCCAGCATCACAAGCATTATCCATGAAATTGGGGTACCAGCTCATATTAAAGGATACTTGTACTTACGTGAAGCAATCTCAATGGTATACAATGACATTGAGCTACTAGGATCGATTACAAAGGTGTTATATCCTGATATTGCAAAGAAATACAACACAACAGCAAGTCGTGTGGAACGTGCCATCCGTCATGCTATTGAGGTGGCATGGAGCCGTGGAAATATCGATTCCATTTCATCGTTATTTGGATACACAGTTAGCATGTCTAAAGCAAAACCAACAAACTCAGAATTCATCGCAATGGTAGCGGATAAGCTTCGCTTGGAGCATAAGGCTTCTTGAGAGGGCGATAAGTAACATAAGAAAACCACCAACTATAAATTAGTCGGTGGTTTTCTTCTTGTATGAGCTCGATATTTAATTGTTATGTGTATCTGCTAGTTTATCTCGATCACTGACAGAAGGAGGTTCTTCAATCCATCCTTTCTCAATGAGTAGATTTATCCCATCTTCAGCGTAAAGTGCAATTTCAGTTATTAATCGTGCATATTGAGCAGCCAAATCACGACGTTGGGCAACGGCAAAGCCAGCACCGTAAAAACCGACAGCAGCAGAAACTAATGTGACAACATGAAATAACATTAGTTTCTCTGAAAAAGGTGCAACCGTAGAGTTCGTTATCTCACTATCAACTCTCCGTGGCGGCGGGAGATTATCGTCCGTTAGCATTGTATTTAATATATCAAATTGTTTATCACAAACCTTATGTCCACGTTGGAAATACGCCCGAACTTCATCTGTTTCAGTTACTTGAGTAAAGCCTAATTCCAACACAATTTTGACAATGTTTTTATGCATATTATAGTAGATTCCACTAATCTCTATCGCATTTAATGGTCTTCTATTGCCCAAAAATCCAGTTAGAAAACTTTGCTTTTCAACAAAATCAATTTTTTCCTTCGGAGCAATATGTGGTGGTCGGCTAAAAATACCTTTACTTAGCATGACGTCCATAATTCGATCATAGAGCTCCATTGCTTCTTTATTACATGAGATAAAGTATTTTCTTTGATCGGCTCTTGCAGATGTACCAACTGCACCTGCGTAGCCGGTTAAACCATGTAATGTCATCACATGATAATATACGAGCATAAACGTATCGGTGAACAAAGGGGGGGCGTCATAATTTACATCTAACTTAGTAAACCCCTTTGGTATTGGAAAGTTCTCCTTTTTGAGAAATTCTCTTATTTTAGAGAGATGACCTTTTGATAACGATAAGGCAAATTCTAGAATCTCCTTTATATCAGGATCATCTACAGTTTTAATAAAATAACTTGTGACCGCTGCCCCCATACTATCATTCATATACTGAGTCCACAGATTTGCAATTTCAGATGATGACATTGGAACGTTGTGACTGATTTGTTTCATGTTAACCCCTCTTAATATACCTTTTTTATGAGCTTAGTCTTACCAGAATAAGATGATTATATAAGGATGTTGAACCCGAGGGCGATGGACTGAAGGAATGTAAAAGGCTAGCCCCTTCTATACAAAAGGAGACTAGCCTTATTTCTTC
Organism: Bacillus sp. BGMRC 2118; assembly: GCA_008364785.1. Taxonomy (GTDB): domain Bacteria; phylum Bacillota; class Bacilli; order Bacillales; family SA4; genus Bacillus_BS. The sequence continues at coordinate 554,952 of VTTJ01000002.1, forward strand.
GTACTATTTTTCATTGTTTTTTTCTTCGTTTGCAAGCTCCATCATCTTTTCTAACAAGATATGTTGTGGCATATGCATGAGTTTTTCAATGGGTACACCGAGCTTTTCAGATAATCTGATTGCTGTTTCAGGTGAAATTTGTAATGGTCTCATTTTATTTCCTCCTTACTATAGTAGAATATAGGAAGATAAAAACATTCTCAAGCACAATATAAAAGGAGGTTACATTATGACGAAAATATTTGGTCATAGAGGTGCTGCTGGCACACATCCCGAAAATACAATGATTTCATTTATTGCGGCAGAGCGGGCATCTGCTGATGGTATTGAGTTAGATGTACAGTTATCAAAGGATGGAGAAATTGTTGTGATCCATGATGAGACTCTTGATCGAACAACAACAGGAACCGGCTTAATAAAAGATCATACATTAAAGGAAATTCGATCGTTTGATGCGAGTTATAAGTTTCCTGATTATGGTGTTTGTAAAGTTCCATCGTTAGATGAAGTGTTTAATTGGTCCCTTTCAAATAATTTGTTTATTAATGTAGAATTGAAAAATAGTGAATTTCCTTATGAAGGACTTGAGGAGAAGGTAATACAATTAATTAGAACCTACCACTATGAGAAGCGGATCATTATCTCTTCTTTTAATCATAAGAGCCTTGAGAAGTGTATAAAAATAGCACCTGAAATTGAAGTAGGTGTGCTATTCAACAAAAAGAAGAAAGATCCATGGGAATATGCGAAGAGAATCGGTGCAAAATCAATTCACCCGAACTATCGCATTATATCCAATTCTGATATCATAAAGTCTCAGGAAAAAGGTGTTTCAGTGCGTCCGTATACTGTTAACAAACAAAAAGAAATGGAAAGACTCCTGTCAATAAAGTGTGAATCGATTATTACGGATTATCCTGAAAAGGCTGTTTCGTTAAGGGAAAAGTATTGAAACGATAGAAAAAAGCCACTTGAGATACAGCTCAAATGGCTTTTTTCTATGTTAATACTCTTATTTACGTTGCATAAATCTATTTTGAATTTTATTTCGCTTACGATCTCGGTAAAAAATAAAACTCCCAATCAAATATAATCCACCTACAAGGCAAATGACACCCAGTAAAAATTGTAGACTAAGCGAAGGGATAGGTGCTTGTAATACTCCAAACGACATATCTCTTATTAATTTAATCCCGAGTGCAGCTAATCCGACTGGGATAAGTACTAGTATTAGTGCTATAAAACGTAACATAATGAGTCCCTTTCTAAAAGAATAGTCTTACTTCTTATTATAATGTAAAAATGATATGAAGGAAATTGCCAAAACTTACAATTCAGTGTACAATACTTATGTGCAATATTTTGCAATTAGGAGTGTCTTAGTATGCAAAAAGTGTTATTAGTTGGAGCCGGAAAAGGTGGAACTGCAATATTACGTCTCCTTAAGGAAACAGAGATTATGGAGATCACAGCAGTTGTGGATATTAATAAAGATGCACCAGGATTAGAGATAGCGAAAGAATTAGGAATTGAAACGAGTGCTAGCTGGGAAAAGTGTTTGACAGATGAGATTGACATTATTATTGAAGCAACTGGTAATGAAGAAGTGTTTAAAGCAATTCGGGAAAAGCGTAGTCAAAAAACAGTTCTAATACCAGGCACGGTTGCTCATTTTATATCAAAGCTGATAGAAGAGAAAGAATTGCTAATTAATGAATTAACTCATCAGTCATATAAATACAACTTAATCTTCAACTCTACCCACGACGGTATGATTGTAGTCGATATCGATGGTAAGATTATTTTGTTTAATCGCAGTGCTGAAAAGGTCATAGGGATGAAGAAAGAACATGCGATTGGCCAGGATATTGCAACTATCATTCCTACAACGGAGTTACCAAGAGTATTGCAAACTCGTCAAATCGAAAAGAATAAAGAGCTGTTACTTGAAAACGGTAAGAAGGTTATCACAACAAGGATACCAATCGTAACTGATTCTGGTACTCTTTTAGGGGCTTTCTCAGTATTTAAAGATATTACAGAGGTTGTCAATTTAGCAGAGGAAATAACCAACTTAAAGGATATTCAAACGATGCTCGAGGCTATTATACAATCATCAGAAGAGGCAATTTCTGTTGTAGATGAAGACGGTAAAGGGATTCTTATCAATCCTGCATACACGAGAATTACAGGACTTACAAAAGAAAATGTTGTTGGAATGCCTGCTACAGCAGATATATCCGAAGGTGAAAGTATGCATATGCAGGTACTTCAGACTAGAAGACCTGTTAGAGGAGCGAGAATGAGGGTTGGTCCGAATCACCGTGATGTTATTGTTAATGTTGCCCCAATTATTGTTGATGGTAAACTAAAAGGCAGTGTAGGTGTTATTCACGACGTCTCAGAAATACACTCGCTAACAAATGAGTTGAAAAGAGCAAGACAGATTATTCGAACGTTAGAGGCGAAATATTCCTTTGATGACATTATTGGTAACTCAGAAGAGATGACGTTCGCAATTGAACAGGCAAAACTTGGAGCTAAAACTCCTGCAACAGTATTGCTAAGAGGGGAATCGGGCACAGGAAAAGAATTATTTGCCCATGCTATTCATAATGGAAGCGATCGGAAATTCAATAAATTTATTCGTGTGAATTGCGCAGCTATATCTGAATCGTTATTGGAAAGTGAACTGTTTGGTTATGATGAAGGTGCCTTCTCGGGAGCAAAACGAGGAGGGAAAACTGGTTATTTTGAGGAAGCGAACAATGGAAGTATTTTTTTAGATGAGATAGGGGAATTGTCTGCAGGAATGCAGGCTAAATTGCTGCGTGTTTTACAAGAACATGAAATTATTCGGGTAGGGGGAACGAAGCCTATTTCAATCAATGTTCGTGTAATTGCTGCAACTAATGTTAATCTGGAAAAAGGAATTGCAAATGGGACGTTCAGAGAGGATTTATATTATCGATTAAATCGACTTCCTATTCATATTCCGCCACTCCGGCAACGTAAACAAGATATACCAAACTTATGTCATTACTTATTACATAAAATAAATCAAGATTATGGAAGAGTAATTGAAGGAATAGCTGATGAAGCAACCCGTTACCTAATGGAATATCATTGGCCAGGTAATGTCCGCGAACTGGAAAATATTCTTGGCAGAGCTGTTATCTATATGAAACCCAATGAGACAAAAATAGAATTATCTCACATTCCTAAATTAGAGCCACAAGGGCAAGCTAAAAAAGAACAAGAACACAGTGAAATACAAGTTAGAACGCTAAATGATATGGTTGAAGAATATGAAGCGAACATATTATCAAGGGTTATACAGCAAAATAACGGAAATAAAACAGTAACAGCCAAGCAATTAAATATTTCACTGCGAAGTTTATACTATAAGTTAGAAAAATATCATATTTTGCAAAAATGAGCGTGCAATTTTTTTCATGATATGCAAGAAATTGCATGGATAGAAAAAACGATAAAGCGTTTTCATTACTTATAAAAGTTGGCACGATTCTTGCTTATATAATAAATGGGTGCATAGATTAGCTAATCAGGTAAGATTCTGAACGACTAAGAAAAAGGGGTTGAAAACATACATGAAGCTTGACACTCTCATTGAAAATGCAACCCGCTATAATGGGAAGGTTGTTGCAGTAGCAGCGGCTGAAGATGAAGAAGTTATTGAGGCAGTACAACTAGCGCTAAAACAAAACATCGCTTCTTTCCTTTTATTCGGTAATGAAACCGAAATCAAAAGTTTACTAACGAAGCATGGTATTGAGAGAAATGAACATATCACCATCCATCATGCTAATACACAGGATCGTGCGGCTGAATTAGCGGTTAAAGCAGTCAGTTCTAATGATGCGGATATCTTGATGAAAGGAAACATACCGACATCAACGATATTAAAGGCTGTATTAAACAAGGATTATGGCTTGCGAACTGGTAGTGTATTGTCACATGTCGCAGCGTTTGAAGTAGCTGATTTCGAACAATTGCTATTCGTAACAGATGCAGCAATGAATATTGCTCCTACTTTGGCAGAGAAAGCTCAAATTGTACAAAATACAGTGAATGTTGCCAATTCAATAGGAATTACAACACCAAAAGTTGCACCAATAGCTGCAGTTGAAGTGGTAAATCCCAATATGCAAGCAACGTTGGATGCTGCAATACTTAGTCAAATGCAAAAAAGAGGACAAATTAAAGGCTGTATTGTAGATGGTCCATTGGCACTAGATAATGCAGTTTCAATGAATGCTGCAGAACATAAAGGAATCACAGGTGAAGTAGCAGGACAAGCAGATATTCTGCTCGTTCCAACAATCGAAGTAGGGAACGTTTTATATAAATCATTAATCTACTTTGCAAAGGCTAAAGTTGGAGCAATGATTGCAGGAGCAAAGGCACCAATCGTGTTAACTTCTAGAGCTGACTCAGCTGAAAGTAAGTTATATTCACTTGCTTTAGCAGTTTGTTCTGTTGCAAATAAATAATTAAAAGGTAATTTGGGGAGGAAACGAAAATGGAATTATTCAAGTATATGGAAACTTATGATTATGAACAATTAGTGTTATGTCAGGATAAAGAATCTGGCCTAAAAGCAATTATCTGTATTCACGATACGACATTAGGACCAGCTCTTGGTGGTACTCGTATGTGGACTTACGCATCAGAAGAAGCAGCTATAGAAGATGCCCTTCGTTTAGCGAAAGGAATGACATACAAAAATGCAGCAGCAGGTCTAAATCTTGGTGGTGGTAAGACGGTTATCATCGGAGACCCACGTAAAGATAAGAATGAAGCGATGTTCCGTGCTTTTGGACGTTACATTCAAGGGTTAAATGGTCGTTACATTACTGCAGAAGATGTAGGAACAACTGTTGCTGATATGGACCTTATTTACGAAGAAACTGAATATGTAACTGGTATTTCACCAGCATTTGGTTCTTCAGGGAACCCATCACCTGTAACTGCTTACGGTGTATATCGCGGAATGAAGGCTGCGGCAAAAGAAGCGTTTGGTACAGATTCTTTAGAGGGTAAAGTGATTGCGATTCAAGGTGTAGGAAATGTTGCTTACAACCTTTGTCGTCACCTACATGAAGAAGGTGCAAGCCTGATTGTTACAGACATTAACAAAGAGGCTGTTGCAAGAGTTGTTGAGGAATTTGGAGCTAAAGCGGTAGATCCAGATGAAATCTACAACGTAGATTGTGATATTTATGCACCATGTGCATTAGGAGCAACAATCAATGATGAAACAATTCCACAATTAAAGGCAAAAGTAGTAGCAGGTGCTGCAAACAATCAATTAAAAGAAGCACGTCATGGTGACATCCTGCAAGAGATGGGTATTGTATATGCGCCAGATTATGTAATCAATGCGGGTGGAGTAATCAACGTAGCAGATGAATTATACGGATATAACCGTGAACGTGCGATGAAAAAAGTAGAAACAATTTATGACAATATTGAGAGAGTTATCTCTATTTCAAAGCGTGACGGTATTCCTACTTATGTAGCAGCAGATCGTCTTGCTGAAGAAAGAATTAATACAATGAAAAACTCTAGAAGCCAATTCCTACAAAATAATAAGCATATTTTAAGCCGTAGAATTGGACGTTAATGACTAAATTTTTTTAGACAGAGGTAAGCTTGAGGTGTGGGAGGACAGACAACAGGATATCACATCATCCCACCTCTCACCTCACAAACCCTCTCTACAGGAGGAATCAACATTGCAAGAAAATGAATACCGAATTTTAGTTATCAATCCTGGCTCTACTTCCACAAAAATAGGTGTCTATTCAGATGAGGTATCAATCTTTGAGAAAACGATACGCCACGATGCAGAAACCATTTCTTCTTATCCAAATATCATTGATCAATATGAATTCCGTAAGAACACAATATTGGAAGCTTTAGATCATGAAGGAATTAATATTTCAAAACTAAGTGCTGTGTGTGGCCGAGGTGGGCTGCTTCGTCCAATAGAAGGTGGTACTTACGATGTAAACGATCAAATGCTAAAGGATTTGAGAAAAGGCTACTCTGGGCAGCATGCTTCAAACTTAGGTGGAATCATTGCCTATGAAATTGCCAGTGGATTAAATATACCGTCTTTCATTGTCGATCCGGTCGTAGTAGATGAATTAGACCCTATCGCTAGAATATCGGGTGTTCCAGAGATTGAACGTAAAAGTATATTCCATGCATTAAACCAAAAGGCTGTAGCTAGACGTGTAGCAAAGGATTTAGGAAAGCGTTATGAGGAACTTAATTTAATCGTTACTCATATGGGCGGTGGTATAACAGTTGGTGTACACAAGCTTGGACGTGTAATTGATGTAAATAACGGTCTTCATGGAGATGGACCTTTTAGCCCTGAACGTGCTGGTACAGTACCTGCAGGTGATCTAGTATCCCTATGCTTCTCTGGAGAATTTTACAGAGATGAAGTTATGAAAAAACTAGTCGGTCAAGGTGGACTCGTAGGTTATCTTGGAACGAATGATGCGATTAGTGTTGAAAAAATGATTGAATCAGGTAACGAAAAAGCGAAGCTTGTTTATGAAGCCATGGCATACCAGGTTGCAAAGGAAATCGGTTCAGCGGCTGCGGCTTTAGCAGGTAAAGTTGACGCCATCATCTTAACTGGAGGATTAGCTTATGGTAAGGGCTATGTATCGCTAATTACAGATCGAGTTAAATGGATTGCTGATGTGATTGTACAACCTGGTGAAAACGAATTACAAGCATTGGCAGAGGGAGCTCTGCGTGTGTTAAAAGGTGAAGAGAGAGCAAAGACCTATCCAGGCCTTGTAGATCAAACTGTCAAGGTATAAAGGTGAAGGAGAGATGAAGACATGGCAACTGAATATGATGTAGTCATACTTGGAGGCGGAACAGGCGGATACGTAGCAGCAATCCGTGCATCCCAATTAGGGAAGAAGGTAGCAATCGTTGAAAAAGGGAAGTTGGGTGGTACATGTCTACATAAAGGATGTATCCCAAGTAAGGCTCTCTTACGTAGTGCAGAAGTTTTTGCAACTGCTAAAAAAGGTGAAGAATTTGGTGTTATTGCTAAAGAAGTAGCACTAGATTTTACTAAAGTGCAAGAGAGAAAAGGGAAAATTGTAGAGCAACTCCACAAAGGTGTTCAACATCTAATGAAGCAAGGCAAAATTGATGTATACGAAGGACTAGGAAGGATTCTGGGACCATCTATTTTCTCTCCAATGCCTGGAACGATTTCGGTTGAAATGAACAATGGTGAAGATAATCAAATGCTTATTCCGAAGAATGTTGTCATTGCAACAGGATCACGACCTAGAACACTCCCAGGACTAGAAATAGATGGTGAATTTGTCCTGTCATCAGATGAAGCGCTAGAGCTTACAGAACTACCAAATTCAATCATTATTGTTGGTGGTGGAGTAATTGGAATTGAATGGGCATCAATGATGGCAGATTTCGGAGTCGAAGTAACGGTCATTGAATATGCTGATCGAATTATTCCAACCGAAGACAGAGAAATTTCAAAAGAAATGCAACGTTTAATGAAGAAAAAAGGTGTAAAGATTGTTACTAATGCAAAGGTCCTTTCTGAAACATTGGAAAAGGGGAATGGAGTAACAATAAAAGCTGAACATAAGGGTGAGCAAAAATCCTTTACAGCTGATAAAATCCTTGTTTCTGTTGGTCGTCAGGCAAACGTTGAAGGAATTGGTATAGAGAATACAGACATTCAAATTGATAGAGGATTTATTGTTACGAATGAATACTATCAAACAAAAGAATCACATATTTATGCAATTGGAGATGTAATCGGTGGTCTTCAATTGGCTCATGTAGCTTCTCATGAAGGAATCACAGCAGTCGAGCACATTGCTGGAGAAAAAACTCATCCAGTCGACCCGACTCTTGTTTCAAAATGTATTTATAGCAATCCTGAAGCCGCAAGCGTTGGTTTAACAGAAGATGAAGCAAAAGAAAAAGGTTATAAAGTTAAAATAGGTAAATTCTTATTTAAAGCAATCGGTAAGGCACTTGTATATGGTGAATCAGATGGATTTGTAAAGCTAGTTGTGGACGAAGAAACAGACGACTTATTAGGCGTTCATATGATTGGTCCACATGTTACAGATATGATTTCTGAAGCTGGATTAGCAAAAGTACTTGATGCAACACCATGGGAAATTGCACATACGATTCATCCACATCCAACTTTATCTGAAGCAATTGGTGAAGCTGCACTTGCTGTGGAAGGTAGAGCTATTCATTCATAATTGCAATCAAAGAAGGTAGGAACTCCTGCCTTCAATTACATACTAAATAGGGGGTATCAATATGGCTGAAAATCGTCATCAAGCCTTAGGTTTAAGTGATGAAAATGTTTTAGAAATGTATGAAACAATGCTACGTGCTCGAAAAATTGACGAGCGCATGTGGTTATTAAACCGTGCTGGAAAAATTCCATTCGTAATCTCTTGTCAAGGTCAGGAAGCTGCTCAAGTTGGAGCTGCTTTTGCACTTGATCGTGAGAAGGATTATGTATTGCCATACTATAGAGATATGGGAGTTGTCTTAACATTTGGAATGACGGCAAGGGATTTAATGTTGTCAGCTTTTGCAAAAGCTGAAGATCCTAACTCTGGTGGACGACAAATGCCGGGCCATTTTGGTCAAAAGAAAAACAGAATTGTAACTGGCTCATCACCAGTTACGACTCAAGTACCTCATGCAGTAGGTGTAGCACTAGGTGGAAGATTAGAAGGAAAAGACCTAGTAACATTTGTTACATTTGGTGAAGGGTCTTCTAACCAAGGGGATTTCCACGAGGGAGCAAACTATGCTGCAGTACACAAATTACCAGTTATCTTCATGTGTGAAAACAACAAGTACGCGATTTCTGTTCCATATGAAAAGCAAGTAGCGTGTGAGAAAATCTCAGACCGTGCAATCGGTTATGGAATGCCAGGTGTTACAGTTGATGGTAATGACATTCTAGAAGTTTACAAAGCCGTGAAAGAAGCAGCAGATCGCGGTCGCCGTGGTGAAGGACCTACCCTGGTTGAAACAGTATCATACCGCTTAACTGCCCATTCAAGTGATGACGATGATAGAATTTATCGTACAAAAGAAGAGGTAGAAGAAGCGAAGAAAAAAGATGGCTTATTCGCCTTTGAACTTTATCTTCAAGAAATTGGTTTATTAACTGAAGAAAAACTTAACGAAATTCAAAATAAGATTAAACAAGAAGTAGAAGAAGCAACAGACTACGCAGAAAATGCTCCATACGCAGAGCCAGAGCATGCATTAAAGCATGTATATGCTGAGTAAGAGGGGGAAATAAGATGCCAGTAATATCATATATTGATGCTGTAACAATGGCCATTCGTGAAGAAATGGAAAGAGATTCAAAGGTATTCACTTTAGGTGAAGATGTCGGACTTAAAGGTGGAGTTTTCAAAGCTACTCATGGTCTATATGACCAATTTGGTGAAGACCGTGTAATTGATACACCACTAGCAGAATCTGCAATCGCGGGTGTCGCAATTGGTGCTGCCATGTACGGAATGAGACCTATTGCTGAGATGCAATTTGCTGATTTTATTATGCCTGCGGTTAACCAAATTATCTCGGAAGCTGCGAGAATTCGTTATCGTTCAAACAATGACTGGACTTGTCCACTTGTTGTTCGAGCACCATATGGTGGTGGAGTTCACGGTGCATTATATCACTCTCAATCAGTAGAAGCGGTATTTGCAAATCAACCTGGTTTAAAGATTGTGATGCCTTCTACTCCTTATGATGTAAAAGGATTATTGAAAGCTGCCATTCGTGACGAAGATCCGGTATTATTCTTTGAACATAAGCGTGCTTATCGTTTAATTAAAGGTGAAGTTCCAACAGATGATTATGTATTACCGATTGGGAAAGCTGATGTAAAGCGTGAGGGTGAAGACGTTACGGTCATTACATACGGATTATGTGTCCACTTTGCGCTTCAAGCTGCTGAAAAACTTGCTAGCGACGGTATTTCTGTTCATGTATTAGATTTACGAACAGTTTATCCGCTTGATAAGGAAGCAATTATGGAAGCAGCATCAAAGACGGGTAAAGTACTGTTATTAACTGAGGATAATAAAGAAGGAAGTATTATGGGAGAAGTATCTGCGATTATCGCTGAGAATTGCCTATTTGATTTAGATGCACCAATTAAGCGCTTAGCAGGACCAGATGTACCGGCTATGCCTTATGCACCTACAATGGAAAAGTATTTCATGATGAATCCGGATAAAGTTGAAAAAGCATTACGTGAGCTTGCAGAATTTTAATTAAGTTACAGGGTAAAGGAGGTCATCTCGATTGGCTATTGAAAAAATTACAATGCCTCAACTCGGTGAAAGTGTGACCGAGGGAACAATTAGTAAATGGCTCGTGTCCCCAGGAGACAAAGTAAACAAGTATGATCCTATTGCAGAAGTAATGACAGATAAGGTAAATGCGGAAGTTCCATCTTCATTTACAGGAACAATTAAAGAACTAATTGCTGCTGAAGATGAAACACTGCCTGTCGGAGCTGTGGTTTGTACCATTGAAGTAGGTGGTGCAGAAAGTACATCTGCAAAAGAAGCACCTGTAGCTGAAGCTTCAGCTACGCCTGCAACAGCGGAAACAATTACACCTGCTGCAGATTTATCAAATAAGCGCCGTTATTCACCTGCAGTTCTTCGTTTAGCACAAGAAAATAATATTGACCTTGAGCAATTGACGGGAACCGGAGCTGGTGGTCGAATCACTCGTAAGGATGTACAAAAGGTACTGGAAACAGGTCAAATTCCTACGCCTGCTGTGAAGGCAGAAGCACCTGAAGTACAAAGCGCTCCAGTTGTAGAAACGCCTGTACCAACAGCACCAAGTAAGCCAGCAGCTGCTCCAGTCAACGTACCGACAATGCCTGGTGATATTGAAATTCCAGTATCGGGTGTGCGAAAAGCGATTGCAGCGAATATGCTACGCAGTAAGCATGAAGCACCACACGCTTGGACAATGGTAGAGGTAGATGTAACGAACCTTGTGAATTATCGAAATTCTATTAAAAATGAGTTTAAAACAAAAGAAGGCTTTAATTTAACGTTCTTCGCATTTTTCGTGAAAGCTGTTGCACAGGCATTAAAGGAATTCCCACAAATTAACTCAATGTGGGCTGGAGATAAGATTGTTCAAAAGAAAGATATTAACATCTCGATTGCAGTGGCAACAGATGAAGCATTGTTTGTACCAGTGATTAAACATGCAGATGAAAAGACCATCAAAGGAATTGCACGTGAAATCACAGAGCTTGCGAACAAAGTACGCGCTGGAAAGCTAAAATCAGATGAGATGCAAGGTGGTACCTTTACGGTTAATAACACAGGATCATTTGGTTCTGTTCAATCAATGGGAATTATTAATTACCCTCAAGCAGCCATTTTACAAGTTGAATCCATTGTAAAGCGTCCAGTTGTTATGGATGGTGGGATGATTGGAGTGCGCGATATGGTTAACCTTTGCTTATCATTAGACCATCGTGTTCTAGACGGGTTAGTTTGTGGACGTTTCCTTGCGAGAGTAAAAGAGATTCTAGAGAATACAACAAAAGATAATACATCAGTTTATTAATAGTTGTTTTGAAGAAAGCAGTTCGATTCTAAAAAGGAGTCGGACTGCTCTTCTTTATGCCTTTAAATGATAAAATACTCAACTTAAAATAAAACGAGGTAAACTAAAGAGAATATCAGCTTACCCCGAATATGGAATGATTCTATAATAGTTGAGCGGCGATTGCTCTCCCTGCCACCCGTCCAGAAAATAAACATCCACCAAGAAAGGTTCCTTCAAGTGCCCTGTACCCATGAACGCCTCCTCCTCCAAATCCGGAAGCTTCCCCAGCAGCAAATAAACCGGAAATCACCGAACCGTTCGAGTTAAGTACACGTCCAGATAAGTCAGTTTGAAGACCGCCTAATGTTTTCCTACTAACAATATGTAGCCGCACAGCAATGAGTGGTCCATTCTTTGGATCAAGTATCTTATGAGGTGAAGCTACTCTAATTAACTTATCACCAATATAAGACCTTGCTCCTCGTATAGCAGTTACTTGAAGATCTTTGTTAAATGTATTTTCCAATTGACGGTCTCTCGCTTGGATTTGACGTTCTATATCCGTAAAATTGAGCAAATTTGTAGTGGCTAATTGATTCATTTTTGTGACAAGCTCCTCCAGGTTATCCGCAATAACAAAATCTTCTCCCTTATCCAAAAACGCTTGAACAGGAGCAGCTGCACCTGGAAGGGCTCTGCCTAGCACTTTACGGATACTTTTGCCTGTGAGATCAGGATTTTGTTCGGATCCAGAAAGGGCAAATTCCTTCTCAATAATAGATTGAGTTAGAATAAACCAAGAATAATCATAGCCTGTCTTTTGTATCGCCTCCAATGTACTTAACGTATCAAAACCAGGATAATTTGGAGCAGTAAAGCGTTGACCTTTGGCATCAAGCCAAATCGATGAAGGACCAGGTAAAATTCTTATACCGTGATTGGACCATATCGGGTTCCAATTTTTAATTCCTTCAGTGTAGTGCCACATACGGTCCCGATTTACAATGCGTCCACCAGCATCCTCTGTTACGCCAAGCATCTTCCCATCAACATGTGCAGGAACACCAGATAGCATATGTTTTGGTGGTTCACCGTCGCTCTGGCCAGTTCTGGCGCACTAGCTCATGATTGCCACCAATTCCACCACTGGAAACGAGTACAGCTTGAGCTCGATACTCAAAGGTTCCCTGAATATCTCGATTGCTTTGCATACCACGTTCTAATGAGCATGATGCGAGGACGGAACCACCTACCCCCGCAATGCTATCTCCGTTTTTAATAAGTTTCTCCACACGATGACGTGGAAGGTACGTAATCAATCCCGTTTTCATATGCTCTCTTACTCTTCTCTCGAAAGGTGCTACAACACCTGGTCCTGTACCCCATACGATATGGAATCTAGGAACCTAATTACCATGTCCGTCAGCTAGTGATCCTCCTCGTTCGGCCCACCCTACAACTGGAAAAAAGCGAACACCCATGTTATATAACCAAGACCGCTTCTCACCGGAAGCAAAGTCCACATATGCCTCCGCCCATTTTAGTCCCCAATGATCTTCATCGTGAAGACGATCAAAGCCGGCAGATCCTAGCCAGTCTTGCCAAGCTAATTCCTTTGAATCCTTTATACCCAATCGTCGTTGCTCTGGTGAATTGACCAAGAACAATCCACCAAAAGACCACCACGCTTGTCCCCCAAGTGAAGCTTCAGGCTCTTGATCTAGCAGTAATGTTCTTTTCCCAGCATCAGCAATTTCTGCAGCAGCGACTAACCCTGCAAGTCCCGCGCCAACTACTATTGCATCATATTCCATACATAATCCTCCCTGTAACAATGTATCTAAAAAGTTAGAATGTGAATTTTCTGAATTCATCAATTTAAGTATAAGCCTTAGACTGAACTATCACAAATGCTTTCTTGTTCATAAGTTGTATGATTCATTTCCTCCTGTCGAGCCCTTTCTCACTATATTTTTTTTGCGCATAGGAGTTTTTCATACATGAATCAAATCCTTGCGTTGTACCTGGACCGTATTTGTACTAAAATTGACTATGTATAACTTACATAATGCTCTAATTCAAACTGAAAGCGTTTTCGGGCAAGGAGGATGGACATGACAGAAAAAGTATCGACCAGCTGGCTAAAAGAATTAAATGAAACGTTTGCAATTCCTTCCTATGAAGAATGGGAGCAAGTTGCCAAAGCTTCTTTAAAAGGGAAGCCATTTGACAAGCTGTTCACTCAAACATATGAGGGTATCACCTTACAACCTATTTATCGTAGTGAACAAGAAAATAAGGTATTCCTTCATCATGAAGAATCAACAAAGGCGTGGGATGTAGCACAAGAAATTACGTTTACTACCATTCGGGAAACAATGAATGCAATAGAGCAGGCTTTACAGTTTGGGCAAACTTCAATACATATTGATTTCTCCAATTCTACTATAAATAAGGATAGTTTCTTTGCACTATTAGATTTATGTAACAATTTAAATGCATCAATTTTCTTTAAAGGAGATCAACATGTCCTAACGTATTTCCATTTGTATCAGGTAGAGAATGGAAAAAATATAAAAGGAGTAGTGGGATTCGATCCGATAGCACATTGGGTTAAATCAGGATACTTACAGAAGGATTTAGCAGAATATTACGATGAGATGGCAAAGGCAATCATTGAAACTACTTCAATGAAAACCTTATTAGTAGATAATGAGCCTATACATAACGGTGGAGCAAACGCTGTACAAGAGTTAGCATACTCTCTATCAGTCGCGATAGAATACATCAATCAGCTATCTGAGCGAGGTTTGTCAATTGATGAAATTGCTCCAAAGTTTGCGTTTTCATTAAGTATAGGATCTAATATGTTTATTGAGATTGCTAAAATAAGAGCTGCCAAATTTCTTTGGTCTGCAATAGTTAAAGAGTTTGGCGGTTCCGTTTCTTCTCAGTCAATGTGGATTCATGCAAGAACTTCAAATACGACTAAGACTAAATATGATCCTTATGTTAATATGCTTCGTTCAACAGTAGAGACGTTTGCTGCAGTTGTTGGTGGAGCAAATAGCATTCATACATCAACCTTTGATGAGGCTTATGGAACATCAACTGACTTCTCTGAAAGAATTGCCAGAAATGTTCAATCCATTTTAAAAGAAGAATCTCATCTTCATAGAGTAGTAGACCCGGCAGGTGGCTCTTGGTACATCGAGAGCATTACAGCTGAATTAGCGGAGAAGGTCTGGGCGGAAGTTCAGAAGATTGAACAAGAAGGAGGTATTGTGTCTGTTCTGAAGAAAGGGGCAATTCAACAAGATATTCAGCAAACAAGAGAACTGCGTTTTACTAAGATTGATTATCGAAAAGAACGAATCGTTGGAACGAATATGTATGCCAACATAAAAGAAGAACAACTAAATAGTGAAGCAACGAACCAGGTCAATCAAATATCTCCACAGAAAATGATTAATCCTATTCAACGAGTTCCTGAGATTAGATGGTCAATGAAATATGAAGAGCTTAGAAATCGTTCATTCAACTATTTTAAGAAGCATGGAGAGAAGTTGTCTATCCAATTAATTAATATTGGTTCACTTCAGGCACATAAACCAAGAACTGATTTTATTAAAGGATTTTTTGAAGTAGGAGGCTTTGAAGTAAAGGATAGCGATAGTTTCTCAACTTTAGATGATTTACGTGATTTTCCGTTACATTTTTCAAATACAGTATATGTAATTTGTGGACATGATAATACCTATGAAGAACTTGGGCGGGAAGCTGTGAAGCTCCTTCAGGAAAAGGCACCTTCATCTAGTATATATATTGCAGGAAAGCTGGATGTGAAGGCAGAAGAAGAATACCGTGCTTTAGGTTTATCAGATATGATTCATATGAACACCAATTGCTTTGAATTTCTTGCAAAGCTACAAATGAAAATGGGGGGATATCATGAAGAAGCCTAATTTTGCCTCAATCCCATTTACTCAATTAGTTCGTAATCAAGAAGGTGCTAGTTCTCCTAAAATCACGACGTTTGAAACTAATGAGAAGATTCCTGTAAAGAGTCACTATACAGAAAGTGACATCGAGCATTTACCTTTTTTAGATTACTTGCCGGGTATGGCTCCGTATACTAGAGGTCCCTACCCAACGATGTATGTGACACGTCCGTGGACGGTGCGGCAGTACGCAGGCTTTTCTACTGCCGAGGAAAGTAATGCATTTTACCGACGGAATTTGGCGGCAGGTCAAAAAGGATTATCGGTAGCCTTTGATTTAGCGACACATCGAGGCTATGATTCAGATCATCCTCGAGTTGTAGGGGATGTAGGAAAAGCTGGAGTAGCCATTGATTCTATTCTAGATATGAAAATATTATTTGATGAGATTCCACTGGATGAGATGAGTGTATCAATGACAATGAATGGTGCGGTGTTACCAATTATGGCATTTTATATTGTGACCGCTGAGGAGCAAGGGGTACAGCTGCATCAACTATCAGGAACGATTCAAAATGATATTTTAAAAGAATATATGGTTCGTAACACGTATATTTATCCCCCGGAAACATCTATGAGAATTATCGCTGATATTTTTGAATATACGTCCAAAAATATGCCAAAATTTAATTCAATTAGTATTTCAGGATACCACCTACAGGAGGCAGGTGCACCTGCAGATTTAGAGTTAGCCTATACGCTAGCAGACGGTCTCGAGTATGTGAAGACAGGTCTTAAAGCGGGTATAGACATTGATTCCTTTGCCCCAAGACTATCCTTCTTTTGGGCAATCGGTATGAATTACTTCATGGAAGTAGCAAAAATGCGTGCAGCGCGATTACTGTGGGCGAAATTAATTAAGCCATTCGAGCCAAAAAATGAGAAGTCGCTTGCACTAAGAACACATTCTCAAACGTCCGGATGGAGTTTAACTGAACAAGATCCTTTTAAT
The DNA here is from genome assembly GCA_008364785.1 of Bacillus sp. BGMRC 2118. Taxonomy (GTDB): domain Bacteria; phylum Bacillota; class Bacilli; order Bacillales; family SA4; genus Bacillus_BS. Next base: position 571,575 of record VTTJ01000002.1, read on the forward strand.
AATGTAGCTAGGACTTGTGTTGAAGCATTGGCAGCAGCTCTTGGTCATACACAATCACTTCATACAAATGCACTAGATGAGGCGATAGCACTTCCAACTGATTTCTCGGCACGGATAGCCCGAAATACTCAGCTATATTTACAAGATGAGACAGGTATCTGTAATGTGATTGATCCATGGGGTGGCTCTCATTATGTTGAAACGTTAACAGCTGAATTAGTAGATCGTGCGTGGCAGCATATTAGTGAGATAGAAGAACTGGGTGGAATGGCTAAGGCAATTGAAACCGGATTACCAAAAATGAGAATAGAAGAAGCAGCTGCAAGGCGTCAGGCTCATATTGATTCCGGCAAGGAAGCTATTATTGGTGTGAACAAATATCGTCTAGATAAAGAAGACGAGATCGAAACATTAGATATTGATAATACAGCCGTAAGATTGAAACAAATTGAGCGCTTGCAACAACTTAAAGAAAATCGTGATGAAGCAAAAGTTGCCTTAGCATTAGAAGCTATCACAAAGGCGACAGAAACAGGAGATGGTAACTTACTGGAGCTTTCGGTTCAAGCTGCAAGAGTACGAGCATCTTTAGGGGAAATATCCTATGCAATTGAAAAGGTGGCACAGCGTCATAAAGCTGTAATTCGTTCGGTAAGTGGTGTCTATAGCTCAGAATATTCAAATGAAGCTGAAATTACAAGAGTGAAAGAACTGACCGATGAGTTTGCAGAACTTGAAGGAAGAAGACCTCGTATTATGATCGCTAAAATGGGTCAGGATGGTCATGATCGCGGGGCAAAAGTAATTGCCACTGCATTTGCTGACTTGGGCTTTGATGTGGATATCGGACCTTTATTCCAAACACCTGAAGAAACGGCACTTCAAGCAATTGAAAATGATGTTCATGTGATTGGTTTAAGTTCACTCGCAGCCGGACATAAAACGTTATTACCTCAACTTGTCGAAGAATTAAGGAAACATGATAGAGAAGATATTGTCGTAATAATTGGTGGAGTCATTCCAGCTAAAGACTATGAGTTCTTATTAAGTAATGGGGCTTCTGCTGTTTTTGGTCCAGGAACAGTTATTCCAGTTGCCGCGGAAAAAGTACTGAATGAGGTACGTTCACGTTTAGGATATGAGAATGGTGTGAACTCGAATGACTGATCGAAAGGTCCCTAGAAAACGAGAGAAGTCAGTGAATGAACTCTCAGAAGGAGTTTTACAGGGAAATAGGGCAGTACTAGCACAGGCAATTACATTAATTGAAAGTAATGCTCCTAGACATTTTGAGAAGGCACAGGCACTGTTAAATCAAATCATTCCAAGTAGTGGGAAATCAATCCGAATCGGAATTTCAGGAGTACCTGGAGCCGGTAAAAGCACATTTATTGAAGCGTTCGGTATATATCTCTGTGAGTTAGGCCATAAAGTGGCAGTTTTAGCTGTTGACCCCTCTAGTAGCGTTACTGGAGGGAGTATTTTAGGCGATAAAACACGTATGGAACTGCTATCCAGACATCCTCATGCGTATGTGAGACCTTCTCCCTCCGCCGGAACACTTGGGGGAGTTGCGAAAAAAACAAGAGAAACGATACTTTTATGTGAAAGTGCTGGCTATGATGTCATCATTGTAGAGACAGTCGGTGTCGGTCAAAGCGAAGTAGCAGTCAGAAGTATGGTTGATATTTTTCTGTTGCTAGCATTAACAGGTGCTGGAGATGAGCTGCAAGGTATGAAAAAAGGAATAATGGAGCTTGTCGATGTACTAGTAATTAATAAGGCTGATGGAGATAACGAACAAAAAGCTTTAAGAGCAAAGCAAGAGTTTTCAAGAATACTACACTTTCTTAGACCCGCAACAAAGGGATGGTCTTCTAAGGCATTAACGTGCTCTGCATTATACAAAATTGGAATTGATACTGTATGGAATACAATCTTAGAATATGAAACAACAACGAAGAGTTCTAATGTATTCCAAGAACGGCGTGAAGCCCAAATGAAAGATTGGTTTTATTCAATGATTGTAGACCGATTACAAAGTAAATTTTTTCAACATCCAACGATCAAACAGCAACTCCCAGTCATAGAGAATCAGATCTTAACTGGTAAGCTTTCAGTAGGTCATGCGGTGAATGAATTATTTGATAGGTATGAGCAACCTAAGTGAAATTGGGTATAATATGGCTAAATTGAGTACAAGTGAGCGTGAATGTTGAATAGTAAACGATATAACTGTTAATATAAAGTCAAAGCTCGCACTTAGGAGGAAATGGAATGTCTATGAATTTTAACTTTTTTATGAATGATGTTGTAAGCCAAGCTCGTGAAGAGATGGTGAAGGCAGGGTATCAGGAGCTAAAATCTCCTGAAGAAGTAGATGAAGCTCTTGCTCAAAAAGGTACAACGTTGGTTATGGTAAATTCTGTTTGTGGATGTGCAGGAGGAATTGCTCGCCCTGCAGCCTTGCATTCAGTTCACTACGATAAGCGTCCTGATCATTTAGTGACAGTTTTTGCTGGTCAAGATAAAGAGGCAACGGCAAAAGCGCGTGAATACTTTGAAGGATACCCACCGTCATCACCATCTTTTGCCTTACTAAAAGACGGTAAAATTGTAACAATGGTAGAAAGACATGAAATTGAAGGTCATGAACCTGTTCAAGTAATCAATAAATTGCAACAAGCATTCGAACAACATTGCGAAGAAATTTAATGGAAGAAAGCCACCGATTAGTCTGTGGCTTTTTTTTATGCTTTCATGTTGCTCATATCAAATAGAGTCTTCGCTACATTTGCATAATACAATGTAAACATGCATTTCTTTAGCAACAAGAAACTAATTTTTGCATAAAGACAATAAATACTATAAAAACACACTTTCTACAGGAGAATAAAAATAGATCTAAACGAATAAATAGCATAAGTGAGAAGAAAAAACACCTCTCTCTATCTTTCTGTAAAACTAATAAATAAAAAACATATTGCATAATCATACATATGTGTTAAAATACAATCTGTTGAATATAAATGCATATTGAATTAAGTACTTGAATTTATGCGTGTATTTATTCATAATATTTATTAAATTACAAATAAAGAAAATATTATAGGGGGAGTAGTAATGACAGCAAAGAAATGGGTTCTTGGATTTATCATGTCTATCGTAATGGTTGGTATTTTAGGAGCATGTGGAAACGGTGATGAGAAAAAGTTAGTGATGTTAACATCTGCTGATTATCCACCATATGAATCTGTAGATACAGATACAAATGAAATTGTTGGATTTGATGTAGATATTGCAAAATACATCACAAAAGAATTAGGGTATGAACTAGAAGTGAAAGATATGAATTTTGATTCACTGATTACAGCCATGAATACTGAAAAAGGTGACTTCGTAATGGCAGGTATGACGCCAAATGAAGACCGTAAGAAAAATGCTGATTTCACAGATATTTACTTCACAGCTAAACATTTGGTAGTTTCTAAGAAAGACAGCGGGATCTCATCCATTGAAGATTTAAAAGGTAAAACGGTTGGAGTCCAAACAGGATCTATTCAAGAAGGTGAAGCAGAAAAGATTGCTGAAAAAGTTGATATTAAAATTGAGACTCGTAACAAAGTTCCAGAATTGGTACAAGAGATTTTAGCTGGACGCTTTGATGCAGCCATTATTGAGGATGCTGTAGCAGTGGGACATTTTAAAAACAATTCAGAGTTAAATGGATTTGAAATTGTAGAAACTGAAGAAGCAGGTTCCGCAATTGCGTTTAATAAAGACAGTGAACTAACAGAAGAATTTAACCGTGTTCTAAAAGAAATGAAGGAAAATGGGGAACTGGAAAAGCTGGTTATTAAGTGGTTTGGTGGAGAAGAATAGGTAGTTAGAAGGGAGTAGAAAAGGGCATGAATCTTAATTTCAGTCAAAATCTCGTGCCCTATATCCCTTATATTATACAAGGGCTATGGGTTACACTAGGAATTGTTTTAGTAGCAGCACTAATAGGCTTCATACTTGCAATAATATTAGCATTGTTTAAGATTAGCAGAGTTAAGGCACTCCAATGGTTTGCAGATGCCTACACGTCGGTCTTTAGAGGAACTCCTCTTATATTACAGCTTACAATCATCTACTTTGGAATACCACAGTTGCTCGGAGGAGTTGACATTCCTGCTTATGTAGCAGCTGTGTCTGCATTTGCATTGAATTCTGGTGCCTATATGTCAGAGGTCATTCGTGCAGGGATACAAGCTGTTGATAAAGGTCAACGTGAGGCAGCTATGGCGTTAGGTGTACCTTATAAGAAAATGATGTGGGATATAGTCATGCCGCAAGCATTCAAAAATATCCTGCCAGCTCTAATGAATGAGTTTATTACGTTAACGAAGGAATCAGCATTAGTTTCAGTAATCGGTACGATGGATTTAATGAGAAGAGCACAAATTATCGGTGGTAAAACGTATGCATTCTTTGAGCCATTATTATTTGTTGGATTAGTGTATTATCTACTTGTTATCATCCTTACCCTTCTTGGAAAGATGATTGAAAGGAGGCTAAAGCAAAGTGATTAAAGTACAAAACCTTCATAAATCATTTGGACAACTTGAAGTACTAAAGGGAATTTCAACAGAAATTAAACAGGGTGATGTTGTTGCGGTAATCGGTCCATCAGGATCAGGTAAATCAACGTTTTTACGCTGTATGAACTTACTCGAAGAACCTACAAGTGGTCAGGTCTGGATTGCAGGAGAAGAAATCACCAATCCGAAAGTAGATATTTTAAACGTTCGTCAAAACGTAGGTATGGTATTTCAACACTTTCATTTATTTCCACACATGACAGTATTAGAAAACCTAATGTATGCGCCTATGAATGTTAAGGGACTTTCTAAATCAGAGGCAGAGGCAATCGGCCAAGATCTGTTAAAGAAAGTTGGTTTATCAGAGAAAGCAAATGAATATCCAACAAAGCTTTCTGGAGGACAGAAGCAACGTGTCGCAATTGCGCGTGCGCTTGCGATGAATCCAGACGTGATGTTATTTGACGAACCAACCTCCGCGTTAGACCCTGAGATGGTAAAGGAAGTATTAGAGGTAATGAAATCACTTGCTCATACGGGTATGACAATGGCAATAGTGACTCATGAAATGGGATTTGCACGTGAAGTGGCAGATCGAGTATTGTTCCTAGATGAGGGACAACTAGTCGAAGATGCCTCTCCTGCAGAGTTTTTTACATCTCCAAAAACAAAACGGGCACAGGACTTTTTAGAAAAAATGTTATAAGGAAATGGTGATCCTTCGTGGTCACCATTTTTTTTATTTGACTAATGAATGCTTCTTCTTGATATCCTAAATAAATAGTGAGGAGTGTGAATGTATTGAAAATTGGGTATCGAACAATGAAGACAGCAGTTGGTGTAACCATTGCGATCTTTATTGCCGGATTATTTGACTTAGAGTACTATACTTCAGCAGGAATCATCACAATCCTCTGTATACAAGCTACAAAGAAAAAATCTTTGAAAAGTTCATGGTCTAGATTGTTGGCAAGTACTATAGCCATAATTTTTTCCTATCTTCTATTCAAATTATTAGGTTATCATCCTATCACCCTTGGCATTATTATTTTATTATTTATCCCAACAACCGTGTATTTACGTATTCAAGAGGGCATTGTAACTAGCAGTGTCATTATTTTTCACCTGTATAACAAAAGGAGCTTCACCTTTGAATTTCTTTTAAACGAATATGCGATTATTTCAATTGGTATTGGTGTTGCCCTCATCATGAATTTATACATGCCAAGTGTAGATAAGGAACTAAAGAAGTATCAAAAAGAAATAGAAGATTACTTTGCTCGAATATTTAAGGAAATCTCGACTTACTTAAAACAACAAGAATCCACTTGGGACGGGAAGGAATTAACACTTGCTCATGATGCGATCGAATCAGCAAAAAGCTTAGCAATTAGAGATATCCAAAACCACATCCTTAGATACGAGAATACCTATTACACCTACTTTAAAATTCGTGAGAGACAGCTTCAAATTATTGAAAGGGTTTTGCCATTAGTCACATCGTTAACACATTCCAGTAAGCAAGGAGTAATCCTGGCTGAGTTTGTTGAAGATATAGCGAACTCCATACATCCGGGCAATACGGCAAAACGATTTCTACAGAGGATAGATGAGTTGAAAAAAGAGTTCCGGGAAATGGAACTTCCAGAGACGAGAGAAGAGTTTGAGGAAAGAGCTTCCTTATTTCAGCTTTTTAGAGAAATGGAACAATACTTAATTATTAAAAGCTATTTTAAACCTCATTATGAATGAATTGAACAAAGAGGCAAAAACTACAGTTATAGAAATGTGAGGTGAATTTTATGTTTAATGTGATCCTTACGATTCTTCTTACTGTTTCACCTATTTGGCCATTAGGTCCAAATCCATTAGAAGGAGATCCGTATTTAATTGTAAATAAGCGCACAAACCAACTTGCCTATATTCATCATGGGGAAATTAAGAATATATATGATGTAGCAACGGGATATTCGGATGAGCTAACGCCTGAAGGTGAGTTTACGATTGTAGTAAAAGCAGTCAATCCTTATTATCGTAAGAAAAATATTGAAGGAGGTAAACAAAATAATCCACTAGGAACTAGATGGATGGGATTTGATGCAGAGAATACAGACGGTCGGATTTACGGTTTACATGGTAATAACAATCCATCGTCTATTGGTCATTACGTGACACAAGGCTGTGTCAGGATGAGAAATAATGAGATTGAGCAGCTGTTTAATGAGATTCCATTAGGGACGAAAATAAACATTACAGATACTGACCAAACATTTGACGAACTCGCAAAAAAGGCAGGAGCTGTTCAATAAAAATAGCTAAGGGGATATCCTTAGCTATTTTTATTCGTATCTTCCTGTTGCACCAGGTGACTTATCTGTATCAGAATTGTTATTATACCCTTTGTCGTTAGATTGTTGCTTATGAGGACGGTCACTGCCTACATATTCAGACTTATGTTCCTGTTGAAGCTTTGTGAACTTTTTAAACTCTTGATTCACCATGTGTGTAATCTCCTTTTCATGTAGTCGTAAGTTAGTGTGACCTTAAATGTTGTTTTTAACACAGACATAGGAAATGTTATGGACTAAAATAATTCTGTGTGTAGTAAGGCTGTGATTCCTGGTTGAATGCAACTCCTACTCCGAGATATTCATAGTCCTTTTGCAAGATATTCTCACGGTGTCCCATTGAATTCATTAGTCCTTCATGAGCAAAAATACTGCTAAACTGCCCATAAGCCAAATTCTCTCCTGCAACAGTGAAGACAATTTCATCCTCAAGCATTCGGTCAAATGGAGATTGACCAGCTAAATTCGTATGACTAAAATAATTATTCTGTGCCATATCTGCACTATGCTTTCGGGCTGTTACTCTGACTGCGTCATCCCATTCTAATAGAGAAAGTCCATGCACAACCCTTGCGGCATTCGTTAAGTCAAAAAGCTGGTATTCAAAACCTTCCTTTAATTGATCAGTCTCCTCAGTATAAAAAGACTTCTTAGCATTTTCTAAATCTTTGCTGATGAGCTGAATGGCAGTCACGATATTCTGACGATGTTTATCATAAAAGATAGTTGTATACGTATCGTTTACTAAATAAACTTCGTAATCACGATTCTCTTCGAATTGATAAATCATTCTACCTTTATTGATACTTTTTAACGGTTCCCCTAAAGCCTCAAGTACTTGTTGTTTCGAACTGCCGTAGGAAATATTTTTTGTAGACGATATCAAGTCTTGGTTTGTATACATTCCTGCCACTGTGTTGTTTTTATCATAACTAACCATAACAAAGTTTTGATAATTCTCATGATAGGTGAACCATTCAATTCCGTACTCATTATAAGATGAACGTTTTGAGGCTCCTATTTGTTTCTCTACTTGTTCTTTTGTATCACCAATTTGTATATTATGAATCGAAAAGTCCTGATTGGTGGGTGTCTCTAATTGAGGCTTATCTATGATAGGTGTTGATTGTTCATTCGTTTTTGTTTCAGGAAGTTCTTCAAGAGTTGATTGAATTTGAGTGACTAACAACTGAAAACCTAACGAAATCCGTTCAATTAATTGGCTGAGTTCCGGGTCTTTAGAAACTATATCAATCTCTGATTTAATTGCCTCAATAGCAGAGTCAAAACTGTTATTCTCAAAATGTTTTTGACCAGTATTCCATAATGCATAGAAAAATATAGCCGCAGATAGTAATAGAAGTATTCGTTTCATGGCAGAGTCCCTCCCTCCATTATCATTCTATCCAATATCGTTCGAAACGAATCATAGATTTATAAGGTATTGGATAGGGTTCTCTTTACTCTTACTTATATGTAAGAAAAAAAGAACGACCAAAGTCGTTCTTTTTTACCTTACCTCTTTAGAAGAACATTGCCATACCGGCAAATAATGAAGATAGTAAAATGGAAATGATCATTAAATAAACAACAAATTTTTGTGTTTTACGGGACATCATTTTTCCCCCTTTTTGTTTATAGCTCTTATCTATTATTCTAATCATTTATGTGAATCTGGACAAGTCATAAAAAGTGGCAGGATATTTAGGTACTTATGAAGAAATAAGAGTAGATGAAGGTAAAAAAGTATTTTATTCTAATTGTATGCGTTTTCTTTTTAGGACATGCTAGTCTTCTGTAAGGAGGGAATTTTTTATGATAAAGAAAGTAGATCATATAGGTATTGCTGTTCGGTCAATTGAGGAATCATTACACTTCTATATATCCACATTACAACTTGAACTAGAGGGAATAGAAGAAGTAGAATCAGAAAATGTACGTGTCGCATTCATAAAAGCAGGTGAAACGAAATTAGAGCTGTTACAGCCTACTAACGAAAGCAGTGCCATTGCGAAATTTATAGAAAAGAAAGGTGAAGGAATTCACCATGTAGCATTAGGTGTTTCATCTATTGAAGAGAGAATTCAAGAACTTAAAGAAAAAGGAATACAAATGATTAATGAAACATCGAAACCGGGAGCAGGTGGTGCACAAATCGCATTTATGCATCCTAAATCTACGGGTGGTGTTTTACTAGAACTTTGTGAAAAGAAATAAGGAGTGTTCATCATGGATATTTACGAAAAGATAAATGACTTATACGACAGAAAACGAGAAGTAGAATTAGGCGGTGGAGACGACCGCATCGACAAGCAACATGAAAAAGGGAAGCTAACGGCACGGGAAAGAATTGACCTTCTTGTCGACCCTGGAACATTTGTAGAACTGAACCCATTTATTGAGCATCGCTCGCAAGATTTTGGATTAGGTGATAAAAAGGGTCCTGGAGACGGTGTTGTTACTGGTTACGGTAAGGTTCATGGACGTCCTATTTATTTATTCTCACAAGATTTTACTGTTTTTGGCGGAGCATTAGGTGAAATGCATGCAAAGAAAATATCCAATATCATGGATTTAGCGGCAAAAAATGGTGCACCTGTTGTTGGGTTAAATGACTCAGGAGGGGCTAGAATTCAAGAAGGTGTGGTATCATTAGATGGTTATGGTCACATCTTTTACCGTAACGCCATCTACTCGGGTGTAGTACCTCAAATTTCTGTAATTATGGGGCCATGTGCCGGTGGGGCAGTATACTCTCCTGCCATTACGGACTTTGTATTCATGGTTGAAGAAACAAGTCAAATGTTCATCACAGGTCCAAAGGTTATTGAAACAGTAACAGGTGAAAAAATTTCTTCAGAAGACCTCGGTGGAGCGAAAATGCACAACTCTGTTAGTGGGAATGCTCATTTTTCCGGTAAGACAGAAGAAGAAGTATTAGAACAAGTTCGCCATTTGTTAAGTTATTTACCACAGAACAATGAAGAAAAACCACCGAAGAGTGAGCATGATGGAGAATCTGACTACCGAGAGAATCTAACAGAAACAATCCCTTTTGATCCGCTTCGTCCTTATGATGTGAGAACAGTGGTAGAGCAGGTAGTGGATGAAGGTTCCTTCATGGAAGTACATAAAGATTTTGCAAGAAATATCGTTGTTGGATTGGCACGAATTAAAGGAGAAGTGGTAGGATTAGTATGTAATCAACCAAAGGTAATGGCTGGTGGACTTGATATTGATTCATCAGATAAAGCTGCACGCTTTATACGCTTCTGTGACTCCTTTAACATTCCAATTATTACATTTGAAGATGTAACAGGCTTCTTCCCAGGTGTAAAACAAGAACATGGTGGAATCATACGTCATGGTGCTAAAATTCTATATGCCTATTCAGAAGCAACTGTTCCAAAGTTAACAGTCATCTTGAGAAAAGCATATGGCGGGGCATATGTAGCACTGAATAGCAAAGCGATTGGGGCAGACTTAGTGTATGCATGGCCAAATGCAGAAATTGCCGTGATGGGACCTCAAGGAGCTGCCAATATTATTTTTGCTAGAGAGATCGAAAATAGTGTAAACCCAGAGCAAACGAGAGCTGATAAGATAGAAGAGTATCGTGAAAAGTTTGCAAACCCATATGTTGCAGCAAAAATGGGAATGGTAGATGATGTCATTGATCCAAGGGAAACGAGAATAAAATTAATTCAAGCACTAGAAATGTTAAGAAACAAGCGTGAAGAGAGACCTAGAAAAAAACACGGAAACATCCCTTTATAAGCATTGGAGGAATAGTACATGGTAAATCAAGAACGATTATTAAATGAATTTCTTGAATTAGTTCAAGTTGATTCTGAGACAAAGTTTGAAGCGGAGATTGCAAAAATATTAAAAGAGAAGTTTTCTTCTTTAGGTGTAGAAGTGTATGAAGATGACACAACTGCCTTAACAGGACACGGTGCAGGAAATTTAGTTTGTACGCTGCCTGCTACGAAAGATGGAGTCGATACAATTTACTTCACATCACATATGGATACGGTTGTTCCTGGTAAGGGAATTAAGCCATCTGTTAAAGATGGATATGTTGTAACAGATGGTACTACGATTTTAGGAGCTGACGATAAGACTGGTCTTGCAGCAATGTTTGAAGCAATCCGAGTTCTTAAAGAAAACAATATTCCTCATGGAACTATTGAATTCATCATCACAGTCGGTGAGGAATCCGGACTAGTAGGAGCAAAAGTACTTGATCGCTCTAAAATTACAGCTACATACGGCTACGCATTAGACAGTGACGGAAAAGTAGGAAATATCATTGTGGCAGCACCGACTCAGGCAAAAGTAAAGACAACAATCTATGGTAAAACAGCACACGCAGGGGTAGCTCCAGAAAAAGGTGTATCGGCTATCACTGTTGCTGCAAAAGCAATTGCGAAAATGCCATTAGGAAGAATCGATGAGGAAACAACAGCAAACATTGGTCGCTTTGAAGGTGGTCAACAAACAAACATCGTATGTGACCGTGTAGATATTCTTGCTGAAGCCCGTTCCTTAGTACCTGAAAAAATGGAAGCACAAGTTCAAAAGATGAAGGAAGCATTTGAATCAACTGCAGCAGAGATGGGTGGTCGTGCAGAGGTTGAAGTGACAGTGATGTATCCAGGATTTAAGTTTGGAGAAGGTGACCATGTTGTTGAAGTAGCACGTCGTGCGGCAGCAACGATTGGTCGTTCATCAGAACTTCAGCAAAGCGGGGGAGGAAGTGACGCAAACGTAATTGCAGGTCATGGAATTCCAACCGTAAACTTAGCTGTCGGATATGAAGAAATTCATACAACGAACGAGAGAATGCCAATTGAAGAGCTAGTAAAAACAGCTGAACTAGTAGTGGCGATTATTAAAGAAGTAGCAAAATAAAAAAAAGAGGCACCTGTGCCTCTTTTTATTTTCTGTTTATTTAAACTCAAAAATCTTGCTTTTTAATTCAGATTCACTTATGAGTTCACTGTCGTATTGAATGACTGCATTCATTGTATCTAGATCAATCATGGATCTTTCTACACCTTGAATTTGATTGACGTAACCTTCAAATTCACTTGATCTTGAATCATTCGACAATTGGATTGTAGTTTCTTTAATAGACAATTATGATTCCTCCAGCTTCGCTTCAGTATAGTGCATTTTAATTTTACCTATTCAAATAAGAAATATACTTGAAGAACATAACGTTTTAAATTCATGAAAAAGTCAGGTGTTTTATGATTAGAAATGAAAAGCTTTTGGCAGGAACTGCATTTCTTATGTATGTATGTTTCCTCTTTTATCTTGTATTTTTTTCTTCCTATCGTCATAATGTACAAGGCATTTTTGCTTATAATGTAGTACCATTTGAGTCCATTTCGGCTTATGTACATCATTATGACGGATTCCGAATAACGAGGCTGACAGATAATTTCTTTGGGAACATTGCAGCTTTTATTCCTTTCGGTATTCTAATTCCATGCATGATAAAAAGTGTTAAGCTTCTACAAGTCACTTTATATTCCATTCTGTTTTCCTTATTCATTGAAGTCACTCAGATTTTCTTACGTGTTGGAGCATTTGACGTAGATGATATTCTGTTAAATACAGTTGGTGGGATTTTTGGGTATGTTCTATTAAGGTCACTCGTATCCATATATAACTTGAAAGATAAATAACGATGGATAACCATACGATTCTTCCTCTTATTTTTGTATTATTGTATTCGGTTAAGGAGACAATTTGGATTTTGTAGAGAGAGGGTCCTAGGCAATATAGAGTTACATTATGTAAGTAAGGTTAAGGAATAAACATCTAATTCCTACACATTTTTCAAACGAAAGAGCGTATGCTGGAACTGAAATTCCGACATACGCTCTTTTAGTGAGTACTAGTAACAGAACAAGCTACACTCTACTTACAATTTTAGTTCAGCTCTTTCACTTTCCGTAAACACTCTGGATCTCGTGAGAAATCGGATTCCTTCTGGTCCCTCTAAGGAAAACATGCCTCCGCGTCCTGGGACAACATCAATTATGAGCTGGGTATGTTTCCAATACTCATATTGAGCTTTGGTCATGTAGAATGGACAACCACCGATTTCTCCAAGAAGGACGTCTGCTTCAGCAATTAAGAAGTCACTACGCGAAAAACACATAGGTGAACTCCCGTCACAGCAACCGCCAGATTGATGAAAAAGTAATTCACCATGCTTACTTTTGAGTTTCTCAATTAAGTCTAGAGCACTTTTTGTTGCGGTTACTTTTAACACCATGGATCAAAAGAATCCAAGCTTTTGAGGGCTATAGCTTACAAGTAAATTTTTCGTTTGTTGGTAGTGACTTAACATCATTTTGTGATTTTCACGACCAATACCCGAAGATTTATAACCACCAAATGCTGCGTGAGCAGGATAAGCATGATAACAGTTCGTCCACACACGACCTGCTTGGATTTCACGTCCAAAGCGATAGGCCGTATTCATATCACGTGTCCAAACTCCAGCACCTAATCCGTACAATGTATCATTTGCAATTTCTAGTGCTTCATTGTGATCTTTAAAGGTTGTAACAGAGACGACAGGCCCGAAAATTTCTTCCTGGAAGATTCTCATTTTGTTATGACCTTTAAATACGGTTGGCTTAATATAGTAGCCGCCTTCTAAGTCTTCAGATAAGTAGTTTCTTTCTCCACCTGCTAAAACTTCAGCACCTTCTTGCTTTCCTATTTCGAAATAAGAAAGAATTTTTTCTAATTGTTCTGTCGATGCTTGTGCACCAATCATCGTTGACACATCTAATGGATTTCCTTGCTTAATTTCTGCAACACGTGCTAATACTCTTTCCATAAATTGATCATAAATGGATTCTTGAATTAATGCTCGAGATGGACATGTACATACTTCTCCTTGATTCAATGCAAACATAACGAATCCCTCTACGGCTTTATCTAAGAAATCATCGTCCTTTGCCATGATATCCTCAAAGAAGATATTAGGTGATTTTCCACCAAGCTCAAGTGTTACAGGAATTAGGTTTTGAGATGCATATTGCATGATTAAACGGCCAGTAGTCGTTTCTCCCGTAAATGCAATTTTTGCAATTCGGCTACTAGATGCCAATGGCTTACCTGCTTCTAACCCAAAACCGTTGACAATATTTACAACTCCTGGAGGCAATAAATCCTCAATTAGCTCCATGAGAACCAATATAGATGTAGGTGTCTGTTCAGCAGGTTTTAATACGACACAGTTTCCAGCTGCAAGTGCAGGAGCCAATTTCCAAACTGCCATAAGGATAGGGAAGTTCCAAGGAATAATTTGACCAACAACTCCTAATGGCTCATGGTAATGATAGGCAACCGTATCGTTATCAATTTCAGATAGTGCACCTTCCTGCGCACGAACGGTTCCGGCGAAATAACGGAAGTGGTCAATAGCTAGTGGTAAATCTGCAGCTAACGTTTCACGAACTGGCTTTCCGTTATCCCACGTTTCAGCAACTGCTAGCATTTCAAGGTTTTGTTCCATTCGGTCTGCAATCTTGTTTAAGATGATTGCCCGATCTGTAACAGAAGTACGTCCCCATCCAGCTTTTGCTTCATGTGCAGCATCTAACGCTAACTCAATATCTTCAGAAGTTGAACGAGCTACTTCACAAAAGGCTTTACCTGTTACAGGTGTCACATTTTCAAAATATTGCCCGTTTACAGGAGCTGTCCACTTACCGCCAATATAGTTTTCATAACGACTTTTAAATGTTACCTTCGAATCAGCTTGTCCAGGTTGTGCATAAATCATCGCATATTCCTCCTTAAATAATGTACCTGCTGCTTAAAAATGTCTGTAGTAAAGTGTATTCGTTTTCATAGATTTGAGAACTAGATTCTATAAATTATTTTTTCAAATCTATGAAAAATAGATAGTTACTAGTTTCCTGTCAGTACCTGTATACTACTAGTAAGGATCAAGAGGGAGGCTACATTATGTTTATGGAATGCAGAAAAGTTGCATGGATTATGAAGGATTTTAAATATGAGTGGGGCATTGCAGGCGGTTGGGCACTGGATTTATTTCAAGGTAGAAAAACGAGAGACCATCACGATATTGAGATTGTCATTTTCCGTAGTCATCAACATAATGTAAAAGATTATTTGAAAGATTGGGAGTTTAGAAAAGTAATCAATGGAGAGTTCCAGGATTGGGGAGACGAACATCTTACTCTACCCATTCATGAAATACATGCAGTACACCGTTCTAGTGGGGAATTAATAGAAATCTTGTTAAATGAAATGGAAAAAGAGAGATGGGTATACAGAAGAGATGCCAGGATATCAAGGAATATACAATATGTGATGAATAAAACGGAAGAGGGGATTCCGTATTTACAGCCTGAAATCGTTCTATTATATAAAGCAAAACATACTAGACATAAGGATGATTTAGATTTTTATCATACCTTACCTTGTTTAAACCAGTCTCAAAGGGATTGGCTAAAGAATTCAATTGAATTATCTATTTCTCATCATAAATGGCTCGCCGATTTATAAAGAGTAGTTAAATTATTCCACTCTCTTCTCTATCAACCGTTCATATAGTATGATAGTCATATAGATGCGCCAATTGTATTAGGAGGTAAGTAATGATGAGTGAGACACTAGTATTTGATAAGGTTGTTGTATTTCAGGCGAAGGAAGAGGAATTTGGTATTCCGATTCAATATGTAGTATCCATTGAAAAAATCCAAGCGCTAACTTCAATTCCAAATATGCCGTACTATATGAATGGTGTAACAACTGTCCGTGGTGAGGTTACTCCAATATTAGATGCGAATCAAATTCTATATAAATTAAGTAGTAAAATATCCGAGCAATCACGAATGATTATTGTAAAAACGGATTCGCTTTCCTTCGGAATTATTGTGGATGATGCGAAAGAGATTATTGATATTCCTGCTGAAAGTGTTCAACAAGTTGGATTACTAGTATCTGATGCTTCCTCTTACTTAGTAGGGGTAGCGAACCTGGAAAATCGACTATTATCCTTAATTGATCCGACTAAGCTATTAAGCACACTTGCTGAAATGGACGATGTAAAAAAACAACTTCAATAATATGTTTATGAAAGGTCCAAATTGGGCCTTTTTTTATTTGCCTTTTCAGGGCTATTGACTTTATGATAAAGATAATTGTCAAGGCTCTTTTCTATAACTTTGCTCTTTTAGTACAATATGCTGGGTGTAGAACCAGTGTTAGAAGCAAATTAGGGTTGGATTAGAAGAGAGCAACTCTCTTTATGTATAGTAGTAACTAGATACTTTGCGTAAAAATTAGTTTACGCAAAGTATGAAAACAGCCATTGTCAAAAAGTAGTAAAGGGTGTAGAAGCTTGAAACAAATGTATCCGATAAATGGTCGAGTCATTCTTCATGTTGATATGAATAGTTTCTATGCTTCTGTTGAGGTGGCCTATGATCCATCGTTGAAAGGGAAACCACTTGCCATTGCAGGTAATCCGGAGGAGCGTCGAGGGATTATTGTAACCTGCAGCTATGAAGCGCGAGCACTGGGTGTAAAGGCAACCATGCCGTTATGGGAAGCAAAGCGCTTATGCCCCGAATTAATAATAAAGACACCGAATTTTGACCGATATCGAAAAGCTTCTTTAGAAATGTTTGAATATCTTCGTACCTATACACATTTAGTTCAACCTGTTTCAATTGATGAAGGATATATGGATATTTCTGAATGTTACAATATAGGGACACCGTATGAAATTGCACAAAGAATACAAAAAAACCTACTGGATAACTTAAAACTTCCTTGTAGCATCGGAATAGCCCCTAATAAGTTTCTGGCCAAGATGGGTTCAGATATGAAAAAACCGTTAGGCATCACAATTTTACGGAAGCGAGATGTGGAAAAAGTATTATGGCCACTTCCGGTTGCCGAAATGCACGGTGTAGGGAAAAAAACAGCAGAAAAGTTAATACCGATACATATTACAACAATTGGTGATTTAGCAAAGGCAAATGAAATTCAATTAAAAGCAATATTAGGTATAAATGGGGAAAGACTCAAACAACGGGCAAACGGTATAGATGACAGAATTGTCGATCCAGATGCTATTTTTGAATTTAAAAGTATAGGAAATTCTACCACACTGAGGGAAGACACAACGGATGAAGAATTGTTGTATGGAGTTCTACGAAGATTAGCCGATTCTGTCTCAAGACGGTTGAAACGGAAGGAATCCCTTGCTCAAACTGTTCAACTTGTCATTCGTTATCATGACAGAAAAACAATTACAAGAAGTAAGAAACTTGAAAATCCTATAGTAGAATCAAAGGATATATATGAAGTGGCTCTTCAGTTATGGAAGAAGCATTGGAATGAGGATCCTGTGCGTTTACTCGGTATCACAACAATGGATTTAGTTGAAAAGAAGGATGCCTATAAGCAGTTGGATTTATTTTCATATGAAGAGGATGCAAAGAAGGAGCCACTTTTTAATACGATAGAAAAGCTGCAATCGAAATTTGGTAAAGATGTAATTCAAAAAGGGATAAAAGCGAAAATGGAAGAATCAAAAACAAAAGGCACTAGTTTTAATAAGGATTTTTTACAATCAAGAGAGGATTCGTGATTGAGATGGAATTAGTATTTTTAGGAACAGGGGCAGGTGTACCGGCAAAGGAGAGAAACGTCACAGCAATTGCTCTGCAACTTTTAGAAGAGAGAGGGAGTACATGGCTGTTTGATTGTGGTGAGGCGACTCAACACCAAATCTTACATACGTCCATAAGGCCACGTCGAATCGAAAAAATCTTCATTACTCATTTACATGGTGATCATATCTTCGGACTCCCGGGACTACTCGGAAGTCGTTCCTTTCAAGGCGGTGAAACGGAGCTTACAGTGTATGGTCCTACTGGAATCAAGGAGTTCATTGAAGTATCTCTTAAAACAAGTAAGACACATTTACGCTACCCTTTATCCATCGTGGAGATTGAAGAGGAAGTAATCTTCGAGGATGACCAATTCATTGTTGAAACTAGGTTACTTGAGCATGGTATCCCTTGCTACGGATATCGAATTGTTGAGAAGGATTTACCTGGTGCATTGCTTGTCGAACAGTTAAAGGAACTTGGTGTAAAACCAGGACCCTTATATAAAAAGTTAAAACTTGGCGAGGAAGTCACATTAGAAGATGGTACGAAACTTGACGGTAAGAAGTTCATTGGTCCGTCCACGAGAGGTAGAAGGGTAACCATTTTAGGGGACACGCGCTTTACAGAAACAGCCATTCAATTAGCAATGGATGCGGATGTGCTAATTCATGAAGCAACCTTTGGCGGGGAGGAATCACAGCTTGCATTTGATTATTATCATTCGACCACACTTCAGGCAGCAAGAGTAGCGAAAGAAGCAAACGTGCACCATCTTCTCCTTACTCACATTAGTTCACGGTATCAAAAGGATGATGCTCGTAGGCTTTGTGAGGAAGCAGCATCTGTTTTCACATCTGTAGAAGTAGCTCACGATTTATTTTCATATGTCATAGAGAGGAATGGGAGATAATATGAATCATAAGATTTTGTATGTCATTCGTCATTGTAAGGCTACCGGACAAGAGCGGGAAGCAGCGTTAACGGATGATGGAAGGCAACAAGCACTGGAATTATCTGAATTTCTAAGTGAGTATCCGATTAAAAGGATTATTTCAAGTCCATATAAAAGAACGGTGGAATCAATTACTCCATATGCAGACAAAATGGGAATCGAAATTGAAAAGGACGAACGACTAGGAGAGCGATTGTTAAGTCCGGAGAATCAACCAAACTGGCTTGACGTACTCGAACAGTCATTTCAAGATTTGACTCTTTCTCTTGAAGGTGGAGAGTCTTCACAAGATGCAATGAATCGAGTCAAATCTTTATTGTTGGAATTGGAAAACACACCCGAAGAACATATTGCACTGGTTAGTCACGGTAATTTAACAACCTTATTATTAAAACTAGTTGATGAAGTGTACGGCTTTGACGAATGGAAAGCAATGTCAAACCCGGATGTATATATGATTCAACTGAAACAAGATAATAATCATGTAAAAAGAATTTGGGGATGATGGGATGAAAGAACAATACTTATACCAATTAAAGTTGCGACCTTCATTGTTGGATGAAGCAAATTGGACGGAGAGAGAAAATGACATTGTGAGCGAGCATTTCCATATGCTTCAGGAATTGTGTGAACAAGGGAAAGTTATGCTAGCGGGTAGAACGTTAAACCTGGATGATTCTGGGTTTGGAATTGTTATTTTAGAAGTTGATTCCGAAGAAGAAGCAAAAGACATCATGAAATCGGATCCAGCAGTGAAGCACGGTGTGATGACAGCAACTTTATTTCCATACCGAGTGGCTTTATTACGTGAGTCGAAAAGGTAGGGGCTTTACATGCCAATACGAGAGGTAACGAAAAAGAGAAAAGGAAAGGCAAACAAGAGGACATCCATGAACCGGAGGACGATCATCATTCGTACCTTTAGAGCAGCGGGCTTTCTTTTGATTGGGTTTCTTATCGTATATTTTTACTACTTATACGAGACTGGTAGTTTACTAGCATTCTTTCAAGCATTAAAACTGAAAGAAGGTCTTCAATCAATTGTGACTGATGTAACGGAACATCCTTTTAAACTAGTTTTTTATGTGGTGTATAGCTTGCTTGTGCTCGCAATAGGTTTCTGGTTAGGTAGAAAGAAGTGGAGATAAGGTAAAGGGGGAAGAGATGAGAAACGTTGTAGAATATATATTTATCACATTACTAACTGCCTTTTTATTCATGTTTGTATTCTTAAAAAATGCACATTATATGTCATTTCTCTTTTACAATACACTTATTGAAATAATCTTAGTACTACTGGCATTGTTTGTGTTATTTTTTGTTTCTGTATGGTTGCATAAACAATTGAGTTTGTTACAGTACTCCTTTCCAATTGAAATGATCACGAGTCTTTTACTAATCCTTTTCTTTACATATAGTCTATTTGCTTCACATTTTTATTCAGACAGCTATTTAAGAGAAAGTGGATTAGAGAAGATTACGAGGTATCAGCAACTAAATAATCCAAAGTATAGTGAAACGGAACGTAACGAACTGTTAGAAGAAGTAATGGTTAAGGAATGGGCTAGCGCTCATATCTTAGTAGGGCATGATCAGAATTTATCTAAAATAGAGAAGATAGAAGTGACAAATCTTACAAGAAGTTTTTATCAATACGAACTAGAAGTTAAAGGGGTTAATGTCAAGGATAAACGAACGAACACATTTAGATATACCTTTGATAGGGCAGGTTTTGGCTTTAGAATTTCTGGTTACGGAATAATGAATGAATAGGCGAATGGGGGAAGGTTCATATGGAGGTTTTTGGTATATTCGGACTTTTAGTGTCTTTTTTACCGCTCATCTTAGCTGTTTTTGTGCTTAGATGGATTTTCTTAATTAAAAGAAATACAGAAGAACAGGTACAGCAAAATAAAGAAATAATTTCATTATTAAAGAAAATCGCACAAAAGCAGAATTAAATAGAAAACGAATGAGAAGTGGATTAGATCCAGTTCTTTTTCTTTTTGTTGTCCACTTTGAGAAGAAGTAATAAATAATACAGCCAGTAAAAGGAATGAAAACTTGAGGTATCAAGGCGATTGAAGCATATAGTGAGCACAGTAAAGGGACAATGCTTACCGTTTAATTACCATTAATTAGCATTCATGAAACAAAATGATAGAATGTGTCGTTTAATGAGAGAGGAGGATGATTAGTATGTGTGGATTTATGGGATATATGAGTACAAAGGGGATTAGTACAAATAACAAGATAGAAGAAATGACATCAATAATTGAACATCGAGGGCCAGATGATGTGAGTTATTATGTTGATGAACATATTGCATTAGGCTTTAGAAGATTAAGTATCATAGATGTGGAAAGTGGCAGGCAGCCTCTTTCCTTTCAAGACAACTATACGATTGTATTTAACGGTGAAATTTATAATTACATAGAACTTAGAGCGGAATTAGAGAAGAAAGGTGCTATATTTCAAACTCAATCTGATACTGAGGTCATCGTGGCCTTATATGCTCAGATGGGTGAGAGAGTGGTCAATGAATTAAGAGGGATGTTTAGTTTTATCATTTGGGACCATGAAAAAAAGGAACTGTTTGGTGCGCGAGATCACTTTGGAATTAAGCCTTTTTTCTATTATGAAGGTGAGGAGGAATTCTTCTGTGGGTCTGAAAAGAAAAGTATCTTACTAGCAATAGATCATGCACATTCTATTAATATGGAATCACTGCATCATTATTTGACTTATCAGTATGTTCCTGAACCTAATACTCTATCAACGGAAATACAAAGGGTAGAACCCGGTTCCTTCTTTAAGAAGAAAGTTGGAGAAAGAATGAAAAAGCAAACCTTTTTTAGACATACATTTTGTCCAATTAATCAACCATTTAATACAGAAGTAAAACGAATACAAAATGTCTTAAGAGAATCAGTCTCCATACATATGAGAAGCGATGTTCCTGTCGGTGCTTTCCTTTCTGGTGGAATTGATTCCTCTAGTATTGTGGCACTAGCAAAAGAGATAAATCCTACCCTCAAAACATTTACAGTAGGTTTCGAGAGAGATGGATATAGTGAAATTCAGCTGGCACAGGAAACAGCTGATGACCTGGGTGTTGAAAATATACACTATGTAGTAAATCCAGAAGAATTTGTAAAAGAACTGCCTAAAATTGTTTGGCACTTAGATGATCCAGTTGCAGATCCTGCACTCGTTCCTTTATATTTTATTGCTCGTGAGGCGAGAAAGCATGTGACAGTCGTTTTGTCAGGTGAGGGAGCAGATGAGTTATTCGGCGGGTATAATATCTATCGTGAGCCTGAATCACTTAGGTATTTCAAATATTTTCCTGACATAGTAAAAAGTAAATGGAATGGGTTTGCCAGACTATTGCCAGATGGTATAAAAGGGAAGAGTTTCATTGAAAGAGGAACGACAAATCTGGAAGATCGATATGTGGGTAATGCTAAGATTTTCTCTGAATCGGAGAAGAGACAGCTCTTACATCATTATCGTCTCGAATGGGATTATCAAACCATAACGAAGCAATATTATCAGACCATTCATCATCTGCATGACGTACAGAAAATGCAGTTTATTGATCTTCACACTTGGCTGCGTGGAGATATTCTGGTCAAGGCAGACAGAATGACAATGGCACACTCATTAGAACTTAGAGTTCCGTTTTTGGATAAAGAAGTATATAAAGTAGCTTCTCAATTACAGCCATCCTATACTGTTCACAACAATCAAACAAAGTATATATTACGGAAGGCAATGGAAGGAATCCTGCCACCATCTGTCCTTTCAAGAAGAAAGCTAGGTTTTCCGGTTCCAATTAAGCATTGGCTAAGAAATGAGTTATTTGACTGGGCTTATCAGACAATTATTGATAGCCAAACTGATCATGTATTTGAAAAGAACTATCTTGTCTATTTACTTTCAGAACATCAACGAGGAAACAAGGATAATAGCCGTAAGCTATGGACTGTGATTATCTTTATGATCTGGCATCAGGTCTATGTAGAAAATAAATATGACTTTACACAAGTTACAAAGGAAAATAGGGAGATAGCATACATATAGGTGTGGGATCAGCTTGATATCGTTGTAGAAGAAATTATTAGCCAGTGGTTCCCTTCATAAATGGATTCAGAAAGAGAAACAGGAAGGTAGGCAACATGATACAAAGAAAAGTCATTGCCACTTTAAATATCTTGGTATGGTTTGTCTTGATTTTTTCATATCTATATTGTTCTCAAGAAGCCTTAGAGAGTATATCAATCATTCAGTTGGTCCTAACATTTGTCTTTCTAATTATCATAATTTATGGTGTCACACTCGTATTTTATACATTTTGCCTCAGATTGGCTACTATCGTTCGGTATCCAATGGCTAATTGATAAATAAGAAAATAGGATGCTAAAAGCATCCTATTTCTTTACATTTAATATTAGAAATCTGCATTTCCTGGTGTACGAGGGAATGGTATAACATCACGAATGTTTTTCATTCCTGTTAAATACATGATCAATCGTTCAAATCCAATTCCATATCCTGAATGCTTCGTACTACCATATTTTCTAAGCTCAAGATACCACCAGTAATCTTCCTCCAACATACCAAGTTCTTTAATTCGATTTGCAAGGATTTCTTCTCTTTCCTCACGTTGGCTTCCACCAATTAACTCACCAATACCGGGAACTAATAAATCAGTTGCGGCTACAGTCTTCCCATCCTCATTCGCTCTCATATAAAATGCTTTAATATCCTTTGGATAGTCCGTTACGAATACTGGACGCTTGTAAATTTCCTCGCTTAGGAAACGTTCATGTTCGGTTTGTAAATCCATTCCCCATTCAACAGGAAATTCAAACTCTTTACCGGAGTTCTTCAATAATTCAACCGCTTCGGTATACGTTACTCTTCCAAAATCCGATTCTGATGCAAGCTTTAATCTTTCAATTAAAGTCTTATCAATAAAGCTATTAAAGAATTCCATTTCTTCAGGAGCATGTTCAAACACGTAATCAATCACATACTTGACCATTTCTTCTCCAAGGTCCATGATATCTGGTAATTCTGCGAAGGCCACTTCAGGCTCAATCATCCAGAATTCTGCAGCATGCCTTGCTGTATTTGAATTTTCGGCTCTAAAGGTCGGACCGAATGTATACACATTACGGTAAGCAAGAGCAAAGATTTCAGCATTTAATTGACCACTAACGGTTAAGTTTGTTTCTTTGCCGAAGAAATCGGCACTGTCATCCACTTTTCCATCTTCAGTTTTTGCGACATTGTTTAGGTCCATAGATGTCACACGGAACATTTCCCCTGCGCCCTCCGTATCACTTCCAGTAATAATCGGCGTATGTACGTATACAAATCCCTTTTCTTGAAAGAATTGATGGATTGCATAAGATGCAAGAGATCTTACTCTGAAAACAGCTGAGAACGAATTCGCTCTAGGACGTAAATGAGCAATAGTTCTTAAATATTCAAGAGAATGTCTCTTTTTTTGCAGAGGATAATCTGCATTTGATAATCCTTCAATGACAATTCTTGTAGCTTTAATTTCAAAAGGCTGCTTCATTTCAGGAGTTGGAATAAACTCTCCTTCAACTAAAACAGAAGAGCTAATCGGTAGCTTTGTAATTTCTTTGAAGTTATCAAGTGTATCTTCAAAAACGATTTGTACGCTTTTAAAGAATGTTCCGTCGTTTAACTCCATAAAGCCAATCGTTTTGGAATCCCGAAGTGTGCGAATCCAGCCTGAGATTTGAACGGATTTCTCTTTGTAATTTTCTTGATTTCTGTATAAATCTTTTACTACAGTCTTAATCATAATGTTCCTCCATAAAGTGTTTTTCTCATAAAAAAAAGCCTTCTATCCCTATTTAATGAAAGGGACGAAAGACTATCTTCCGCGGTACCACCCAAATTGTCATTTACTATGACCAACTTTTAAGCTACAATTGCTAACCCAGTCATAACGTCCTGGTAACGTCTAAGCCTACTAGGATAATCCCTTTCGGTTAGATCTCAAAGGTGTTCTTCATTCATGCTTCATCACCAGGCTTCCACCATCCCCAGCTCGCTATCGAATATAGCAAAAACTACTTTCCTCATCATCGATTTAAAATATATGTAATTACTTATTTTTACTATAATTTATCATATAACAAATTCCTTTGTCTAGTTGCTCCTAAAGTTATAGGATGGA
Organism: Bacillus sp. BGMRC 2118; assembly: GCA_008364785.1. GTDB lineage: Bacteria > Bacillota > Bacilli > Bacillales > SA4 > Bacillus_BS. The sequence goes on from VTTJ01000002.1 coordinate 596,366, forward strand.
TTAAGATGGTTCTAGCCTTACAGCTTACTAACATCTATCGCTTGAGTTGTTGAGCTATATATCTTAAATCAAAAAATACACACAACTCTAAACAAATCAAACTAAACAACAAAAAATAAATGAAACCATTTTTCATTCAGTAATGTCTTATTAGTAAAGAAAGGGGGCGACGTAATGGAAGCTATAGTGAATAGTCCTTTACCAACAGAAGTATCTATTAATGAAATTATGGAAGTCTATTATAAGGATGTTTACCTTTTAGCCTATTCGTTTGTCAAAGACCAACAAATAGCAGAAGATATCGCGCAAGATGTCTTTATCAAATGCTACAAATATTTAAATTCCTATCGTGGGGAAGCACCGATAAAATCCTGGATATGTACCATTACAGTAAACACAGCCAAAGATTACTTAAGAAAGAAAAAAGTAAATGTTTTTACTTACTCTAAACAAATTTTAGAAGAATTACTGAGTACTGAAAGTGCAGAGGTGGTCTTTGAAAAGAATAATGAAAAGGATGTCCTCTTACAAAAAGTATTAGCACTTCCATTCAAATATCGAGAGGTTATCATTCTTCATTATTTCTATGATTTAAAAATTAGTGAAGTAGGGACAATGTTAGAACTGAAAGAGAATACAGTTAAGACGAGACTATCAAGAGGAAGAGATTTACTGAAAAAACAATTAAAACGAGAGGGTGGGTATTTTGGACGATAAATTAAAGGAACTAAAAGGTTTTTATGAAGAGAAGTATTGCCCAGATCGTTTTAAAGAAGCAAATATAGAAAAGATTAATCAACAGATAAGCATAATGGAAAATGTCACACCGATGAAAACGATGAACAGAAACCCATCCAAGAAGAGGCAGTTTCGATTGGCATACAGCTTCTTAGCAGCAGTACTAGCATTAGGAGTATTTATTGGTTCTGCAGCTGTTTCACCTGTAATGGCAGATGTACTGACAAAGTTACCTTTTTTTGAAAAGTTATTTGCAAGTCATAAGAATGGTTTACCAATTTTTCCTGAGGCTCTTGATCATATACGTTATAAGATTGAAAAAGAGGGATATAGCATAGGTACTATGGGATATTCACCACAAAGCAAATCAGTAGAAATGAGTTTAGTTGTTTCAAAAGAGCAATATGCAGAAGCCAAAGAGGTTGCAATAAACATAACAACGCAATTTTTAAAAGAAAATGGTTTAGGAAAAATTAAGGTTAGTGTGATGCGGGATACAATATATGAATATAACCTTGAATCAGAGACTGGTCGATTGCAAATGGAATTACAACAAGTGTTAGGTATGAAGAGCTTCCATGATACACATATTTTAATCGAAAAAACGATAGTTACTGTTTCATACAAGAAAAATAAGGACTATGATCAAGAAGAAATAAGAAATATAGTAACGGGTTATTTTAAAAACCAAACTGAAACAGGATATACAGTAACATTTAAAACATATAATCATGATAGCTACATTTCTGGGGAAACTGTATGGTCGTCGATGTTTGTACCATTGGAAATGGGATTAGTTAACGTGGAAGAATACAAGTTTTCTAGTATCTCGCATAAGTATACTTCAGAAAAATGTACCATTATCATTCATACAAAGTTAACGAAAGATGACAAAGGTACAATAAAAGAATTAGAGAATTCTATCGTAGATTTTATTATAAAAGCAAAAGTACCTGAAAAAACAAATAATCAAAACTATGAGATTATCATAAAAGGGAAAGGTAATAAACGATTAAATTAATGCAATAACAGGTCCATCCCTATTATCTTGGACCTTCTACATAGTTTTTAGTGAATTTATTTAATAATTCGTCAAAAAAGGATTGTCCCAATAATAAGACAATCCTTTTTATATTTACTAATCTAATTCAACCGTTTCATTCACATCAGTAGATTCTGAACTTTGTCCAGTCATGCGCTTATACATAAAAGCAATCTTCTTGTTGAAATTACCTGTATCCCAATATTCTGCAGCTTCTGCTTTGATTTTTATCAAAACCACGTTAGGATCATCATAGGAAGTTTGCATAATATTCTCGTATGCTTTGTTCCACAGTTCCCTTTTCTTTTCTATATCTTCAACAATTTCTGCTCTACCACGCACTGAAACATAGGATTTACCTGCGTAAGCTACATTCACATCTTGGTCATGTGTAATTTCCTCATATTTATTCGTTGATTTCTTTGTGAAAAACCATAAATCACCATCAAACTCTACTTCTTGTGTTTTCATTGGACGGGAGACAAGCCCTTCTTCCGTTACAGTAGTCAGCATTGCGGTGTCTACGTCTTTAATTAGCTCTCTTAGTGTTTCGATTTCTTCTTGTTTCACGCTAATTGGCATTTCATCACCTCATTTTATTTACAAAAGTATACTCCCCTTCAAGCCAGCTTTTATTCAGGTAGGTAGGAGAACGTAAAACTCTGCCCCTAAAGTTATAGGATTTTAAAGAAGGAAATTCAATTGTTTTTAGTGAATGGTTATTAATATCCAAAAAATGCTAAAACGTGGATGTAGAGGAGGATTGTTTTTGTTAAGTACTGTAAGGATTCTATTAGTAGGCATAGTAACGATTTCTTCCCTGATAAGTTGTGAGACAATATCATATTGGATGTAAAATAGTTAGAAGCGTTGAAAGATAGAAAGCTTACTTATGTTGTATGGATGAGTTAAAGGGAAGGGGAGAATGATGATCGAGCAAGGTCAATCTTTACATGAAATGATTGTTTTAGAAGATGGATTGAAATTAGTTTATCAAGAACCGAAAGAATACATTCGATATTATTCCATTTATTATGGACAAAAATATGCAGATTACTATTTTAGAAAGTCACCGGAGACATTAATAGAAATTGCATCCCTTTTTGACTGTGGATATTTCATCATGGAAGATGAAAACGTCATTGGCGGCGTATTCTTAAAACCAAATTTCATGTCAGATTTATTTGTTGTACCACCTTATGAAGATTATAAAGGATTAGTCCACAAACTCTTAAATCATTTACGAAAGATATCGAAGACTGAAGATAAAATTATCATTAGAGAAGTTGTAGAAGAACATGTTCCGACATATGAACGAAACGGTTGCAATGTTGATGAGGTGAATTATTGGATGATTCGTCCAACGCAATCCATGGAGGCAATCCTCCCTGTAGGATATAGTTTAAGATCTGTTTTAAGTAAAGATATAGATGATATAGCATGTCTCATTATGAAATCCTATAAAGCAAATCCAGTTTATAAACAAATCGCATCCAAAGAGGTCTATATTCAACATGTGAAGGAATTTATAGAACGATACAAAAGTAATAATGTTATGGACGAATGTTCGAGAGTTATTGTCGATGCGAGTACTACTCACATCGTTGGTGTTTGCCTACACATGGAATTTGAAGAATACCCTCTTATTATGAGTTTAGCGGTAGATCCTGAACACCAGAAGAAGGGGCTTGGACGATTTTTATTAACTCATTCTATTAGCACATCGAGTAAAGGTTATGCGGCTACCCGATTAGCTGTAATCAAAGACAATCCAGCAATTAAGCTTTATGAGAAGCTTGGATTTAGTAGAAATAAATCTATATCTGATATGTATTTAAAATGATTAAATGAAATAAATCTTAATGCATGTTTCTATTTTAATGGTTTTTTTCTAAACTCTGTTGCTGTTAGTACAATTATTTCTTGGTGTACATCCAGGGTTAGAAGTAAATTAAGGTTGGACTAGAAAAGAACAACAATATATACGAAAACAGCTTTTTAAATTTATCAATATTTATGAGAGGTGCTTCCATTGGTTATTGAGGAAATCCTGCTAGGGTTAAAGAAAAGGTTAGTAGATAATAAAATGTTAGTTCAAAGCTCGAAAGGTTATGTGTATGAAGCTGAATTTTATTTCAATGACCCAGCAACAGGGAAATTAATAGAAGAATTTCAAAAAACAACACCATTTTTATTACCGAATGACTATCGTAACTTTCTAAGTGTTCATAACGGGTTCACCATATTTAAAGGGGAATTTGAGGGACAAATCGAGCTTTATCGGTTAGAAGACATTCAGAAGGAGTATCATGTTTTTCGTGATGCTTTTTATCACTATTTAGTAGAAGAGAAACAAGATTCATATCCAATAGGTTATTACACAGATATTGGTATGCTTATGATTAATAACGAGAAAGTGAAGCAAGGTTTAAGTGACTATTTATGGATTACTAGTATTGACGATATTGATTTAAATACCAGCTTTGAAGTTTGGTTAGACCGAGCAATTATGTCTCAAGGCAATCATTATTGGAGCTGGGGAAGAAGTTCTGATTGTTGTTGAATACGTACTAAGCTATAGGGAATGTACCTCCATTTGTTACTGAATGGGGTAGGATTTAAGTTAAAATAAGTACAAAAAAACATTAGGATAAAACCCTAATGTTCTTTAAATTCATAATGAATATATCTAATACTATGACTATAAGTAACTTAAGAAAGAAGTGTTCCTTCTGTTTTTATCATTTTGGTAAAGAGGATTGATGAAAAAATATCTATACAATTACAGACTTAGTTAGTATTGGAAGTGTAATCTTTACCGTAGTTCCTTTGTTTTCTTCACTTTCAAACACAATTGTCCCGTGATGAGATTCAATAATTCGGAAGCTCACCATCAATCCTAAGCCAGTCCCTTTTTCTTTGAGTGTGTAGAACGGTTCTCCTAGTCTAGGTAGAATCTCTTTGGAAATCCCGATTCCTGTATCTCTAACACTTATCTCAATTTTATCATCTTCTACTTTTTTGATGTGTAGGAAAAGTTCCCCTCCATTAGGCATAGCTTCCATTGCATTTTTTATTAAATTAATAAACACCTGTTTAAGTTGATTTCCATCACAATATATATAAGTCTGATCAACCTCGTAATTTACAGTGAGTTCAATTCCATATAGCAATGCTTGAGGCTTTGAAAATGCAATCACCTGGTCCACTAATTTTAGTAGATTCATCTCACGGTAACTGACCACTTGAGGCTTGGCAACTGCCATAAACTCATTCGTAATCATCTCTATTCGATCAAGCTCAGATAACATCAATTCAATGTAATTGCTTTTGACTCGTCCATCTTGAGATGAGATTAATTGTGTAAATCCCTTTAATGTTGTAAGGGGGTTCCTAATTTCATGTGCTAAACCAGCAGCAAGCTCTCCAACTACAGCCAGTTTCTCAGATTTTTGGAGAAGTTCTTCTGTTTTCTTGAGTTGGGTTATATCCATACCTGAGCCAATTACTTCGTGCACAATACCGTTCCTTTTGATAGGTTTAAGGGTCAAGAAGCAAATCTTATCTCTTAATTTTACTTCAAACGAAACATCCTGCCCTTCCCAAGCATGATCGTAAAAGCTGTTGAAAACCAGATAGAGATGCTTCAAACCTACTTCTTCTAATCCCTTACCAACAACGTCCTCTGGCTTTAAATCTAATTCATATAATAATTCACCGTCACAAAGCGTATGGATATATTGATTATTCAGCTTATGGAACTTGAAGATGATTCCTTGTTGTTTCCTCACGGTCTGCTTTAATTCCAATTCAGCTTCACGCAACTTCTTTTCCACATGCTTCTGATTGGTTAAATCTCTTGAAATAGCTGCTAATTGAATGATTTCACCATCTTCATTTTTTACGGGAGAGATGGTCATATTAATTAATATTTTTTTACCGTCTTTTCTTTGTCTAATTGTTTCATACGCAATTAGGCTCTTTCCTTGTGAAACCTCTGAAATAACCTGATCTATATTCTCCTGTATATCAGGCATTATCTCTCTAAATAATCTTCCTTTTACTTCTTCTTCCTTCCATCCGTAGACAGTTTCAAATCCTTGATTAACATTTAATACTCTTCCCTCTATATCCATTATGGTAATACTATCAGGTGTATGGCTAAACACTGATTGTAATACGTTTTGAGTATTATTCAAGTTTCTTTCCGTTTCTGCCTTTTGACTAAATGAAACTTGGATTCTCGAGAAGAAATAGGCCCTAAGGATGTAAATATATCCAAAGGTTTTAATGATATGACCTAACACAACATACAAATCCGAAATATTTTGATAAGAAGTTAAGGTAAGTTCACTTAACAAAAGAAAGCATAATGCAAATAAAAGCTCAAAATCTGACGTATCTTTTGTTTTAATAAATTTCCTAGCTTTATAGATTAACGCCACAAGAAGGAAGAGACTACATATGTACTCGAGTATATTTTTAATTTGAGTTGGCCCAATGTCAGAAATAATAAGGATCGGTAATAGTTTTTCATACTTATAAATAATAAATGTAATAAGTCCCAAGAAAACAATGGTGCATATAGTCAATATCTTTCTTTTTAGAAATGTCATCTTTCTAGGTGTTGATAATACAAGAAAGAGTAGCCCAACAGAGGCAGTAAAACGTGCTATAATCCAAAACCAGCCGGTTTTTTCAAGTGAACTATCTGTTATGAAAAATGGCATACCAGGATACGTCATGAGGTGAAAAAAGTCTAAAGTACCAACAGCTAAAAAGATAAAAGGCAGCCATAACAGAGTCAAATTTTTGATGTCATCAAAAGCTTTCCAGGCATACATACAAATAGAAAAGCAAACGAGAACACTAAACATTTCTAATAGTGTGTGAATAAATAGATGGTGCTCTTGGTCATACAGTAGAGTTAAAGGGTCTTCAAACAAGTAGACAAATAATATTAACAATATAGATATAGCAAATAAAGAGATGGCAAACATGTAGGACTTCGTTAGCTTTATCATAGACACCGACCTAACAAATTTTGGTTGTGTTACATATTTTTTCAAATGATGGTTGTAATTGAATTTTATCGAAATATATGAGGTACTGCAATGATTTTAACCACATCTATTAATCAACAAGTATTGAACAATTGAATTCAAGGGGGAAAATTCTAGAAGTTACGTAGTACGAGATGTTAAATTAAGGATGGAACCATTTTGTTGTTATAAAGAAGCTAAAGAAAGAGAGTGCTGTTGTGTGCCTAACACGATCTTTTTCGATAGAAACTAAGTAAAAGGGGGATATGATGAATTTTACTAAAATGAAATCTTTTTTGTTAGTAGTTACAATTTTTTTCATCGTTTTATTATCTGGATGTGGAAGAGGTGAAGCCATTGATGTTGCAGAGCAATACATAACAACGATTGATCAAATCAATATTCCAGATGAGGTAAAGGTTATCGGTATGGGGGAGGCAACTCATGGAAATCGTGAATTTCAAGAGTTGAAGAGGGACGTTTTTGAGGTGTTAGTGAAAAACGAGAATTTTCGGGTTTTTGTTTTAGAAGGTGATTTTGGAGCGGGACAGCACATTAATCAATTCATTTTAAACGGAAATGGTACTGCAGAAGAGGCAGTGAACGCCCTTGATTATCCTATCTATTATACAAAACAAATGATTGAGCTTGTGCAGTGGATGCATGATTATAATAAAACAGTGAATGAGGATAGGAAGGTATATTTTTACGGAAATGATATGCAACGGTATGACTATAGTAAAAAAGGTGTGCTTGACTATTATAAAGTGGTAAATGCGGAGTCGCTTAAAACATATTCAAAACAATTGGAACATGTATCAAATGAAAGTATGCGTGAGTTAACATCAGAACAATTAAGAAAAACCAATGAAACGATAGAAAGCATCCTATTAGACCTGGAATCAAATAAAATGTCCTATGAGGAACTATCGTCTACTGAGTCATATCTCTTTGCATTACAAAATGCCGAGGTCATGAAACAGAGAACGAATTTATTTTTAAACGATGGAGACTATACGAAACTCCGTGATCGGTATTTATCGGAGAATTTACAATGGATTGTTGAACATGAAGCAGCGCGAGGTAATGATAAGGTATTCGTCACGGGCCACAATGGTCACATTGAAAAAACGTCTGCTTCGTTAGCTGGGTACAAATCGATGGGGAATTATTTAGAAGAGATATATGGTGAACAATACTTTGCAATTGGTACTGATTTTATTAAAAGCGAGTTTCAAGCGAAAAATGGTAGCAGTGGTGAACGAAAAAATTATACACTTGAGAATCACAATAAGTTAGTTGATGCGTTCCGTGAAGTGGAGTCAAATATTTTCTATGTTGATTTTGAAAATGCTAGTCAGTCAGTAGAGTTATTAGATATCATCTCAAGTGAGGTAAAGATGGCGAACATTGGAGACGAATTCCGTTCTTGGTATAAATTTATAAAAACGTTTTACACCATTGAAATGGTGCCAAATGAAGCATACGACAGCGTGATTATAGTTAAAACGGCAACACCAACAAATGTCATAGAATAGCGTGATTTATGTTTTTGAAGTATAGTGAAAACTCATTTTGAGTAAAACCATATTTACAAGATTTATAGGTGGAAAATAATTGAAAGCATATCTTGTAATAGGTATGATGGGTATAAATTATCAGGTAATCATTCGGAATCAATGTGAAATTCTTTTATTGAGAATTATTAATTGGAGGGATTGTATGATAACAGAGCGTCCACTTTCTCATGAGTATGACAAGTATTACGAACGGTATATAACATTAGTACCTTCAGGTGATTTAGTTCAGATTTATTCTGAACAGTTGTCTACTTTTCATTCACTTCTTTCAGGGCTAACAGAAGATAAGGCTGAATTCCGTTTTGAAGAAGGAAAGTGGAGTATAAAAGAAATTGTGGGACATCTATGTGATGCCGAACGGATGCTAAGTTATGTGACCTTCCAGATGATTCGAAAAGACGATAATCTTATTTCCTCGATAAATTTTAATGACTATGTTATTCGGGGAAACTACCATAACAGATCGATTTTAAACCTGTTAGAAGAATTCAAATCTGTCAGAAAATCTACCATCTCTTTAATTAATACCATAAGAAATGAAGATTTGCAGTTAGGCAGTACATTTAGACAACACCCCCTTACAGTTCTCGCAGCAGTTTGTATTATAGTAGGGCATGTTGAACATCACATGAGGATTTTACGGAAGTGTTATCGTATTTAAAATACAAGTATCTATTGCATAAATACTAGTGTTTGTATCTACTCTTGGAGCACATCACCACTTGAGGATACAAAAATTATTTTGTAGTGGCTGGTGATTAAATGAATTTATTGAGATTAAATAATCGGAGATCAATTTTTGTTGTTATCTTGCTAATGATTATTTTGCCCATTGCGGGTTACTTCACTACTCTTTACTTTGGAACAACTGCATATATCCCATTTATTGCAGTCATAATTGTTTTGTTGGTAAGTTTAATTTTCAAAAAAACTAGATGACGTAGGGTTACACCTCTTAACAGAAATAATTAATTGAAAAATAATTACTCTAAAACACCATTCCTAAAGGATGGTGTTTATTTTAGTATCATAGATTGAGAGGGATTATTTATTTCATTACTTCATTGGTGGAAAATATTGTATAATGCAAGGCGTATTAATCTAAAAATCTAAAAATGTAAATACGTAGGTAAGTGAAAGAGGTTTTATATGATACTATTTGAGGCAAAAAAGGCATTCAAGAAGATTGATGAATTCACGCTGCTAAGTGATGTATTCCTTAGTATATCTCTAGGTGAAAAAGTCGCGATTGTTGGGAAAAATGGCTCGGGAAAAAGTAGTCTGTTGAAACTTATAGGTGGGATCTATTCTGAAACTGAAGGGGTAGTAAAGCGAGTTCAACTAAACATTGGGTATGTCCCCGAACACTTTCCAAAAAATATTAGATTTAAACTATATGATTTTTTATATTTAGTAGGAAACATGTCTTCTAAAGTGGATCAAGGACTTCAAAAAAGAATTGAACAGTATGCTGAATTATTTTCAATTACAGAATTTTTATATACTCCTTTGAAGAATTGTTCAAAAGGGACAAAGCAAAAAGCGGGATTAATACAAGCACTATTACATAACCCTGATTTGTTACTATTAGACGAGCCGTTAACTGGATTGGATGATAAAGCAAAAATAGAACTTTTGAATCTACTAAACTCACTTGGAAGTGATAAAACCATTATTTTTACAGCACATGATCCCTTATTGATTGATAGATTAGCTGATAGAGTTTTAACTGTAGAAAGTGGAAGAATCGTCTCGGATACTAAAGCAAGCAAAAATGCGAAAGTAAGAATGATAAAAGCTAAAGTAGAAAATAGAGAGCTATTGGCTAGAATTCCATCCATTACTTATGAATTTGTAAAGGAAGATATTGTTGAAATCAGTGTTTCAGCAAAAGAATCTGATAAGATTTTGTCCATGTTATTGGAACAGGGATGTTCAATATACGAATTAACAGAGAAGAGGTAGTTAGTTGTTAGCTTTCATTCGTTATCAATTCATAAGCTTTGGTAAATCATTAAAATTTATCCCGCCTGTTGCTATTTTCTGTACATGGGTGTTTATTTTATATACCTATAAAAATGTACCCATTCTTAGTAGTTATGCAGTATCTTCTATAGCAATTTACTTGATTATGACTTGGATTACAATGACCATATTTACATTAGATGAAGAGAGTGAAAAGCATATTTTAATCTCCCATCTGGGAAGAAAGGTAAATTACTTATTCGGTAAATGGTTAACTGTTTTAGTAATCATGATTCCATTACTTTTATTTGCTATCTTTTATCCGATTATTGCAGATAGCTTTATAGGGAATATGTCGCCCAAACTATATTTATATACATTTTATAGCCATTTAATATTTGTAGCATTCGGGATAATAGTCGGAACGCTATTTTCAGCGACTAAACTCGAAACAAAAAAATATGCATGGCTATCATCTGTATTAATAATTGTCGTTTCTATTGGTTCTAAATCAATCATTGAAGTGATGCCGTTCTTTAAATGGATTTTGTGGACATTTCCCCCTGTGTTTAAGGTAATTGGGTATATGGAAGAAGACCAGTTACTAATAAGTAAACCATTCATATTCGATAGTATCTTTGTAGTAGCATATATCATCCTCGGAGCTGCCATGTTAATTCCTTTATTTCTAAAAAAAGAAAGTTAGTAACTTACTTGAACAGAATACAAAGTTGTAACATTTGGTTCATGTAGTGAATTGAGAGAGTAGGAGAATGGTGATGAGATCACAAGTAGATTTATTTGTGAAATAGTCGCTTTGATTATTTTTGGGATTTGGGGATTTCAGCAAGGGAAAATGATTGGAGCCATTGGAGTGCCCTATAAGGAAAACGGCAACGGCATACTAATGAAGGATTAATGCCCTTTCACATAGAATAAATTTAGGAAGAAGATAATTAGGATTCAATTAGAGTAGGCTCATTGGGGGAGTTTCATTGAAGAAGAGAGGTTGGATTTTACTTGTGATTATCATCGTATGGTTCATTGGTTACATGGGACCAAGACAACACGATGAATATAGAAAAATTGCCTGGAATGAAATATCAGATAGCGAAAAACAACATCATATGAACTCTAATTGGAAAAGAGGAAAAGTGAAAGAAGTAAAATGGGAAGGATTTCTGTTTCCAAATGAGGGGAATAAGAGTGATACCCTTATGGAAGTCACGTTTCACACCAATGTTGATCAAGAATTGGGACCTATTGTGTACTATATTCATCCAGATACAAAAGAAATTATCGGACATTCCGTAAGAAAATAAAACCTGTTCGGAGTGAAAGTATGGAAATTAGTAAGCTACATTCAACTTTAAGTATAAATAAGTTAACAAACAGTAGAAAAATAGTACTAGCTTGCTTAGAATTGACTTCACCAATTTTACTCTTCACACATTTCCTGTATCTAGGCATGCCTTGGCCATTTATACTCTTTATGGTAACGTTACATGTTTTTTCATTAATCTTGGCTATCAAAGATAAACAAAAGAAATTAGGGTATATCCTGGGTGCAGTCTTCAACTCAATATATTTATTAATGATTGTTGGCTTCATCATATATATTTCTGGCAATGATTTTAACACGGCTCACTATCCAGCAGAAGAAGAAGATTTTAGAACTGGAATCTTTACCTTTATGCTTGTGATAGTAGCTGGTACGTTGAATACGATTACAGCACTAGCGTTGTTGTTAGAAGTTAATAAGTCATAGAGTAGTAACTTCACATGCTAAGGTAACTTCATAGATATTTATCTATGCATACCTCAATTACGATTTTAACTAATCATCATAATCAGCTCCTAACCAAAATGTGAACATCTTCCCGTATTTGGTTAGGAGTTTTTAATTATAGGCTCTGTTAAACCTTGTTGTTGATTTTCGTTCCAGGATACTCGCCTGCATAATTCTCCCGAACCCGAGCTTCTCCAGCATGAGTCTCGCATCCTTTCACTTCAATCAACCTTCTAATATCAACACTGTTCTTTAACACAGCCTAATTATAAAGAGAGCATCTTATGATGTTCTAAATTTCACAACATAGTATGACTTAAACAAGTTGGCATTTATTTTTTAATAAGTGATTATAAACGAAAAATTAAATCTACAAAAAAATAGAAAGTTGAATAAATGACTTCAAATTGACGTTAACGTCAATGATATACTTGCGAAAACGGAGGGATACACAGATGAAATCTATTAACGTAATAGCAAAAGAATATGGGCTAACTACACGCACGTTACGCTATTATGAGGAGCTCGGCATATTATGTTCGCACCGAGTAGATAAAGGTATCCGGCATTATTCAAAAAGAGAGGAGGCGAAGTTGAAACTGATTCTTAGGGGGAAATCGTATGGATTTTCACTTGAGGAAATAAAAGAAATGGTATTGCTGTTTGATTATGACCGCTCCGGAAAGAAGCAACTAGAGAAGACAATTGAATTTGGCGGGCAAAAGTTAAAGGAAATTGATAGTAAAATTGCAGAACTTATAGAGATTCGTGAGGAAATTGTGAAAACAGACCGTTTATTTCGTGAAAAATTACAGTTGCTAATGGAGGATGAAACATGAATATTTCAACTTTATTATCCAGACATGCGAGAAAGTATCCACATAACATTGCCGTGATCAGTATGGGGCACGAGACAACCTATCAAGCGTTAGATGAAGAAGCCAATCGATTAGCGAGCGTTTTACTAGAAGCACATATTTCAAAAGGTGATAAAGTAGCTATTTTTATGCCAAATGTTCGTGAGTTTGCGGCTCTTTATTTTGCCATTCAACGAGTTGGCGCCATTGTAGTTCCGGTAAATGCCAAGTTTGTGACGAGTGAACTTGAGTATGTTCTCACACATAGTGATGCGAAAGCTCTTTTCGTTCATGAATTGTTAATGGAGCAAGCAATAAATGTTCAATTTACTGGATTAAAAGTCAAAACAGGAAAGGAAATTGCTGGGTGGCAAAGTTATGCTGAACTTGTAGAGAAGGCAAATAATCGTGCAGTACGATGCGAGCTTGTAGAGGACGATGATTCAACATTACTTTATACCTCTGGTACGACTGGCAATCCCAAAGGCGTGTTACTGACAAATCGTAATGTGTTAGCCGTATCTCATATGATTGCGATTGAGATGGAAGTAAAACCTGAAAGTCGATTACTCATTATGATGCCACTAACCCATTCAGCTCCATTGAATTTATTCTTCGTAACAGCCATTTTAGTAGGAGCAACAGCTGTACTTACACCGACATTTACACCAGATTTATTTCTCGACACGATTGAAACATATCGAACCACACATTTCTTCGGCGCACCGGTAGCCTATCTATTAACTGCTTCAAATGAAAAGGTCAAAACAGCAGATTTATCTTCGATGAGATATTGGGTATATGGAGGGGCTCCATTATCGAAACAGGAAGTCGCTTATATTCAAGGGCAATTCCAAACAGATCGTCTCGTGTGTGTCTATGGCTTAACGGAAGCTGGTCCAAGTGGTACAATCCTACACGCGGAAGAGCATATAGAAAAGCCTGGATCTATCGGCCGACGCGCTCCATTCGGTACGGAAATCCGGATTATTAATGAGAATAATGAGGACGTTGCACCAGGTGAAATTGGTGAAGTTATTCTTTATGGTGAAGGAAATATGAAAGAATACTATAAAAATCCTGCGGAAACGAGCAAGGTATTGATTGATGGTTGGGTACGTTCGGGCGATTTGGCACGGATGGATGAGGATGGCTATTACTACATTGTCGACCGTAAGAAAGATATGATCATTTCTGGTGGTGTAAATATTTATCCTAAGGAAATTGAGGATGTCGTTTTGCAGCACCCAGCTATTTTTGAAACAGCGGTAATCGGTGTTCCACACCCAGAATGGGGTGAAACCGTAAAAATGATATATGCGGCGAAAACGGAGTTATCAGAACAGGAAGTCCGAATGTTTTTACAAGATAAAGTAGCAGCCTTTAAAATCCCAAAAATTTATGAGCAAGTAGAAGCATTGCCACGGAACGCAGCCGGAAAAATTTTAAAGCAGCGTCTAGGGAGGAACAGCATGCAAGTGTTGGCGAATAAGCAACAAAGGAATAATAATTTTTATGATGGTGACAAAACCCTACATCAAATTTTAAGGCAAAAGCTTACTCCAGAGCTTTTCGAGTATGCAGATCAGGAGCTACTTTCATTCGGTGAGCGCTGCGCTGGCCCAATTGATCAGCGTGCGAAAGTGACAGATAGAGAAGGTGAACCAAGATTGCAACGCTATGATGCATACGGAGAAGAAGTAAGCCGTGTTATTGTAAATGAAGGATATTTGCAAACGGTGAAGGAAACGTATGAAACAGGCATTGTTGGTTATGTGCATAAGGATATCCCTACACTTAATCAAAAGGGGAATTATGTATACAGCTTTGCACAAGGCTATCTCCTATCCCAAGCAGAACCTGGCTTCTATTGTCCAGTAACCTTAACGATGGCAACAGCATATTTATTAGATCACTATGCAAGTGACGAACTCAAGAATCGATTTCTACCTCATGTCATTGCAACAGGAGATGTAGAGCTTTATGAAGGGGCAACCTTTTTAACTGAACGTCAAGGAGGTTCTGATGTTGGAGCAAACACAGTAGAGGCAAGATGGGAAGAAGGTCAGTGGCGTCTATATGGTGAAAAATACTTTGCTTCCAATGCAGGTATGTGCGGCGTGGCAATGGTACTCGCTCGAAGACAAGATGCACCAAACGGTTCAAAAGGACTGACACTATTTGCGGTACCGTGGCACAGAGAAGATGGCGCACTTAACCATTTACGCATTCGTCGTTTAAAAGATAAATTAGGGGTAAAGGCGGTTCCATCAGGAGAGGTGGAATTTGAAGGAGCGATTTCTTACGTAGTGGGGGACCCTGATAAGGGGATTTATTATATGCTAGAAGCACTAAATTTATCTCGTATTTGCAATGCAGCTGCGTCTTTAGGCATCATGAAGCGTACTTTAGATGAAGCCCTTCATTATACAAGTGGTCGCACGGCATTTGGTCATACACTTACTGATTATCCAATGGTTCAAGAAACACTCTCAACACTAAAAGCAAAGTGGCATGCTTCTTTAATTGCGTTATTTGATTTAATTGAGCGATACGATAAAGTGACTAAGGGTTCAGCTGGCAATGAGGAACAACTTGTTGTGAGGCTCTTAATTGCGCTTTTAAAGAAAGAAACAGCAGAATATGCCATTCATTTCGCGCATGAATCGATTGAACTACACGGTGGAAATGGATTTATCGAGGATTTAGTAGTAGCAAGAATGCTTCGTGATGCACAAGTGCTAACGGTGTGGGAAGGGCCAGCTAATATATTGGCACATGAGCTAATCCGATTATCGAAAAAAAATGCGCATCAAACAATACTCTCTCAGCTTGGTTCTACATCTCATCCTATCTTAAAGCAACGTGTGGCTGAGTTACAGAAAAGGTTTGAAACGTTTGTAAACTTACCAGATGCCATTCAAACACTAGAAGCCAAACCATTAATGGTCGAGCTTACTAAAGTATTTGAAGCGGTATGTGCAGTTAGACACGGTGAATTACATGGTGAACGTGAGCAAAAGTTAGCTAGAATTTATATCGAACAGTATATAGAGAAGCGTCCGTTCGGCGAAGTACCACTAGCTGTAAAGTACTTCTCACAAGTTTAATGGCTAGTAAGTATAGTTATAGTAGGTATCACTAAAACTTGAAAGCTGATGATGATTTAGACAGACATAAAATGGAGTCTTACTCATCTGCTTATTAGTAGTTTGGGAACAGGTTTCTTTATGGTGTTTCTTCTTCATGTACCTGTCTAAAAAGTAGTTTTATAGAACGCATTCTACTATTCTATAGGAACTTAGATTCAACTCTCTACAATTAAGTAAATAAGTATAAAAAATTTAACGATCACCTGACACTTATGTGTAGGTGATTTTTTAGTTTTTTCTACAACACAACAACTCCTTTTTAAGTCTCTTCCAATTCTGTTTTCTTATTGTTAAAAAGTCCCAAGGTTGTACAAAGTTGAATGTTCTATTCAAAATTCGTAGAAATATGTTGTTATAAGTGGATTTTTTAAAAATGAAAATTATTTGTCAAATGTTCAGAAGAAAACATTATACAAACATTATACAAATATGTATAATATTTGTATAATAAAGATGGAGGATTGATTAATTTGACAAAGAGGAAAAAGGTCGCAGTGATTGGTGCCGGTCCTGGTGGGCTAGCTGTTTCTATGCTTCTTTCTGCACAGGGCTATGAGGTGAACGTGTATGAAAAGCAACCAATCATCGGCGGCAGGACGTCAAAACTTACGTTAGGTGATTATACCTTCGATTTAGGTCCCACTTTTTTTATGATGCCTTCAATCCTTGAAGAATTATTTCAGATGAGTGGACGTCGCTTACAAGATTATATGGAACTACAGGAACTAGATCCGTTATATACATTGAAATTTGGAGACTTGACCTTTTCTCCATCAAGAAACAAGGAAAAGATGAAAGCAGAAATGGAAGAAAAGTTCCCAGATAGCTTTTCAGGTTATGAGAGATTTATAAAGGAAGAAGGTAAGAAGTTTGACCGCGTCATCCCATTACTTCAACAGCCCTTTACGAAACTGACTGATTTTATCACAGGGAATATGGTAAGAGCATTACCAAAGTTAAATGCGCTTGATACAGTGTATAACCGTCTATCTACATATTTTAAAGATGAACGACTGAAGTGGGCGTTTTCATTCCAAGCTAAATATTTGGGGATGTCCCCATGGGAATGTCCTGGAACCTTTACGATTCTTTCCTATCTTGAGCATCGATACGGACTTTTTCACCCGATTGGTGGAGTCAATCAGCTGTGTAAGGCAATGGCCACCGTCATTAAAGAATATGGTGGAAAAATTTATACAGAAACTGGTGTAAAAAAAGTGCTAGTCGAGAGAGGTAAAGCGGTAGGAGTTAAGTTAGAAAATGGAGAAATGGTGATGAGCGATGACGTTATCATCAATGCGGATTTTGGTCATGCAGTTACCACCCTATTTGAGCAGTCAGATTTGAAGAAATATCGAAAGGAAAATGTAGAGAAGAAGAAGTTATCCTGTTCTACATTTATGCTGTACTTAGGTGTGAATAAAACGCTAAATCTTCCACATCATATGATTATTTTTGCAGAGGATTATAAGAAAAACGTGGAAGAGATGACCAAAACGATGAAATTATCGGAAAATCCGTCTATTTATGTTCACAATCCATCTAAATCCGACCCAACTCTGGCTCCAAAAGGGAAATCCTCTCTCTATGTATTAATGCCAGTGCCGAATTTAACGGCTGATATTGATTGGAACGTTGAAAAAGAGAGGGTCCGAGAGCAAATGCTTTCGATCTTGGAGCAAGAGCCAGAGCTACAAGACATTCGCAGCTCTATTGAAGTTGAAAAAGTAATTTCTCCTCTTGAATGGCAAAACGAGGTGTATGTTTACAAAGGAGCGACGTTTAATTTGGCCCATAGCCTCGATCAGATGATGTATTTCAGGCCCCATAATCAATTTGAAGATGTTGGGCATTGTTTTTTAGTTGGAGGAGGAACCCATCCAGGTAGCGGTCTGCCGACCATTTTTGAATCAGCACGAATCAGTGCAAACCTCGTAAACAAGCAATATGGAAAGAAAGAAGTCTACTTCACACAAGATGATGTGTTACTAAAAGAGGAGACGCCATTATGGAAATAGGAATTGTAGGAGCAGGAGTTGGCGGACTTGTAACGGCGCTACTGCTTGCTAAACAAGGAAAGTCTGTCACCATATTTGAAAAGGAAGCCTTCTTAGGAGGTAGACTAACGTCTCAAGGAAATGAACGGTACCAGATTGATCAAGGACCAACCATTGTCCTTTTGCCAGATTTATTGAAGGAAATTCTTCAGGAGGCTGGCATACCAGAAGAAGAATTAGAGCTTATTCCGTGTGATCCACTATACGATATTCATTTTAATGATGGAACTTCTTATACCAAGTATCGGGATCTGCCTACCCAACTAGCCGAAATAGAGCGACTGTTCCCAGGGGAGTCTGATCATTTTCTTCATTATCTCTCTGACATGTCTCGAGTCTATCGACAAGGAATGAAAGCCTTTCTCTGCAAGACTTTTAAAAGAAAAAGAGATTTTCTTACTCTTGAAAATATGAAGCTATTAGTTGATTCAAAAGCTTACAAAGACTTGAAATCCTTTAATGCTTCCTACTTTTCACACTCAAAGCTTCAAGAGGCATATTCCTTACAATCCCTATACATTGGTGGTTCTCCCCTAGAGGTACCAGGACTGTATGGCTTGGTTGCCTACAGTGAGCATGCTTTTGGAATTTGGTATTTAAAAGGGGGGTATTACAGTCTAATACCAGTGTTAGAAAGAGCCTGTAAACGAATGGGAATCACGATTCATGTCGAAGCTAAGGTAGAGAGCCTTCAAATTGAAGAGAATGTGTGCAAAGGGTTAGTTGTGAACAATGAGGATTACCATTTTGACGCAGTCGTTTTCAATGGTGATTTCCCCAATTTATACCCTATGATTAATACCCTTGAACGGAAGAAAAGCTACAAACCTTCATCTGGTTGTGTCCTCGTTTATCTAGGAGTGGAGAAACGGTTTTCAAACATGAAAGCTCATCAATTTTACTTACCTGAACACTTTGATAAGAATATGAACCAAGTGTTCAAAACAAAGCAGCTGCCTGATGATCCTTCCTTTTATATCTTTAACCCTGTCGCCATAGATGAAGAAGCAGCTCCTCCTGGAGAAAGTGTTCTTTACTTTCTCATCCCGGTACCTTCTGGTGAGGAAATTGATTGGGAAACGGAAGCAACTGTCCTTGTCGAAAAGGTGTTGAAAAAGGCTGAACACAAGCATTTTTACGGATTACGAGACTCAATCAGGTGGATGGAAATTCGTACGCCCAAAGATGCCATAAAAGATGGTCTATTTCAAGGTGGAAGCTTCGGTATTGCTCCGACTCTATTTCAGTCAGGAGGATTCAGACCTCAACTATCTCCATATAACATTGAACGTCTGTATAGTGTGGGTGCCTCTGTTCACCCTGGAGGTGGGGTGCCAATTGTGCTACAAGGTGCACGTATTTTAAGCGAATTAATAAAAAAGGAGCTGGGAGCATGATTCCTTCTAAACTGATAGTAGAGTGTGAAAAAATGATGAAGAAAGGCTCTGCTAGTTTTTACGAGGCTTTTCGTTTTCTTCCTTCACCAAGAAAAGAAGCAGTGTTTGTCATTTACGCATTCTGTAGATTGATAGATGACTCAGTTGACGAGCCTGAAAATTCACCATATACACTCGAAGAACTAGAGAATCATTTTAACCATATTGAACAGGCAGAGGGACACTTTATTTGGCCATCATTAAGGTGGTTGTTTGACAACTTTCCTATTAATAAAGAGCCGTTTTTAAAGCAAATATCAGGTCAACGAATGGACTTATCGTTAACACACTATCAATCAATGAACCAATTGGAAGTATATTGTGAAAAAGTAGCCGGTTCTGTTGGAGAAATGCTTCTACCCGTTCTTCATGATTCCCCGACCCTAGATGTGCAAAAGGCAGGAATTCAGCTTGGGAAAGCAATGCAAATTGTTAACATTATTAGGGATGTTGGAGAGGATATAAATAGAGGCCGCCGATATATTCCGGATGAGTGGATGGCTTCTTATCAATATACCCATACTGAATTTGAAGAGATGAAAGTGAATTTTAGCTTTAAGAAAATGATTAATGGTTTGATGGACCTTGCGTGGAGTTGGTTTGAAGAAGGATTGGCAGATATTGAGTCCTATCCAACTGAAAGTGCGTTCTCAATTAAACTGGCATCCAACTATTATGCTGCCATTATGGAGGCTGTCAAAATGAATGAATATCAAGTTTATACAAAGCGGACCGTGGTCAGTGATAAAAGAAAAAAAGCTATCTACTTAACGACGCTACAAAGTGCTTTAGAGGGTGTTGACCAATCGATTGAAGCTTAATTTAGGCAAATCATTGTTTTTTACTAGATACCACCTGCCTTATACAGTCCTTGGTTCTTAGGTGGTTATACTCCCCGAGGTGATAGATTCCTCATTATGTCCAAATTAGAGTAACTCGGTACAAAGCCATCATTCAATCATAGTGAGAAGGAGGGAAAATCATTGAATCCACGTGATAATGTGAATAAGAGAAAAGCAGATCATATCCAAATTTGTCTAAATGACGATGTAAATGGAAAAGGAATGACAACAGGTTTCGAGCATTTTTCCTTTATCCACCAAGCTCTTCCTGAGGTGGATTTTACAGACATTAACGTGGAGACATTTTTTCTTGGAAAGCAAGTGGCTACTCCTTTTCTAATAAGCTCGATGACCGGAGGAACCGAAAAGGCGATGATAATTAACCAAAACCTTGCCATCGCAGCAGAAGAAAAGGGGTGGTCATTTGGCGTAGGATCTGGAAGAGCTGCAGTTGAAGATCCTGAAAGAGCCTATACCTTTCAAATACGAAAGTATGCACCAAGCATTCCAATTATTGCGAATGTGGGGGCTGTGCAACTCAATTATGGATTCGGTGTTGATGAATGTAAAAAAATTGTTGATTTAGTAGAAGCTGAAGCCTTAGTTCTACATTTAAACAGTCTGCAGGAGTTAATTCAGCCAGAAGGAAATACAAACTTCCGTGGTTTATTTCAAAAAATTGAAGAGCTATGTAAATCATTTCACCATCCAATCGGTGTGAAAGAGGTAGGGTGGGGAATTAATGGTAAATTGGCAAGGCGATTATTTGATGTGGGTATTTCATTTATAGATGTGGCTGGTGCAGGAGGAACGAACTGGAGTCAGGTTGAAAAACATCGTACCACTGATCCGCTAAAACGAGCAGTAGCTGAGGCGATTAGTGGCTTTGGTATTCCAACGTCGGAGTGTCTTCTTGATATAAAACAATATGAAAGTACAGGAACACTCATTGCTAGTGGTGGGCTGGGCAATGGAGTAGAGGCAGCAAAGGCTATCGCGCTAGGCGCCGACCTTGCTGGCTTTGGCAGGTCCATTCTTGCAGAAGCCGTAACGTCAGAAAAGGCGTTAATCGAGCGTTTTACTCAAACAGAATACGAATTAAAGGCTGCTATGTTTAGTATTGGAGCAGCTTCCATAAGCGAGTTGAAGAACACTTCTTTCATAAAGCGAGTCGGTTACTAGTTTTAAAATCTCTCTCGAGAATTTTTGGAGTGTTCAGAAGAAGAGAGGGCCGGTGAACGAACGGTATGTTAACCAACGGTAACTCCTGATGGACAATCGAAGTCACAACTTCAAGAAACCAATGAAATAAAATGATTTTTTGGCGGACAAATCATATAATCTATCAGAAACAATGGAGGGATTGCTGCCATACCATTTTTACTTTTAGGATATTAGCAGTGATGGTTGGAGTATAAATGTGTTTCATTGTAGTTAAAATGGTAAAAAAGTGAGGTTACACGAATGTTCACTGTTATGATTGCAAAATTACTTCGTCTCCTACCAAATCAAGCAATAAAGACACCTATGATTCCCTTTCAGCAAGTAAAAATGAAAAAGAATGTGGTAGTTGAAACAGCCGTTCAACCTACTAACATTTCCTTGTACTATCCCTTGGAAGCAAGACAAAAAAAGTTCCCTGTCTATATTAATTTTCATGGTGGGGCGTTCATCATGCATGAAAAGGAGATGGATGATCCTTATTGCCGCTACCTGGCCAATCAGACAGAGTGTGTAGTTATTAATGTGGATTATGCGAAAGCACCAGAGTACCCTTTTCCTAAACCGATTGAACAGAGTTATGAAATTCTTCAATGGATAAAGAGAAATGCCGATGATTTGAATATCGATACGGAAAAAATGATGGTGGGCGGACAGAGTTCAGGGGCAAATATTGCAGCAGCCCTCTGTCTCTACTTAGAAGAGAAAGGGGAAAATCAGCCGCTGCTCCAAGTTCTTTCCTGCCCGATGCTTGATTTTGCAACCCCGCATGCCGATAAACCGGAACCGGATAAGTGGCGAGCCCGATATCCTCAAGTAGCCCATTTCTTGAACATGTGCTACGTACCAGACAAAGGACAAGCGGAGCATCCGCTCGCTTCCCCTGTTCGTGCTGAGGTGAATGAAAGCTTAGCTTCTGCTCTTATTCTTATAGCGGAGTATGACGCATTCAGGCCAGAAGCCGAATGCTATTCCGAGAAATTAAAAACTTCTGGGGTAAACGTTCAACAAGAGATATTTAAAGATTGTAAACATGCTTTTACACACCTAGGCCCAAAAGAAAAAGCAGAAGAGGCTTGGAAGCTTGTCGCACGGAAAATTAGGCAAACGACCGAATCCTATGGAAATTGAAGAACTCTCTCCGTTATATCCCTACATCAAGCTTTTTGGCGGGTAAAGTAATTGTAAGTTTCCAGACTTATAGCAGTAGAAAAATAGAATACAAAGCTAAGTGTGATATCGGTGAAGATTACCAGTGGAAAAAACCTCTCTATCTTCTCTTATTTACAGGTGGATACTTGACTCTGTACGGAACAATGGCTATCAATGTCTAATCAAACCGAACTAGGTTACATAAGAAAAATGGTCCAAATCAACACTGCAGCAGCATGTTTGATTTGCAAGAAGGAGATGTATGAACAATTGAAAAATAAAAACGTACTAGTTATCGGAGGCGGACTTGGTGGACTGTCGGCTGCGATTTCACTTGCGCAGGCCGGATACGATGTCTCCTTATATGAAAAAAATGAACATATTGGAGGAAAGCTGAACAGACTCGAACAGGATGGTTTCGGTTTTGATTTGGGTCCATCCATTCTTACGATGCCTCAGATCTTTGAAAAGTTGTTTTCTGCCAGTGGGAAATCAATGAAGGACTACGTCCCAATAGAAAAGCTGGATCATCAATGGCGCTCCTTTTTCCCTAATGGAAATATCATAGACTTGTATGAAGATTTGAAAGAAATGCAAGAGAAGAACCCTTCGCTGAGTGAAAGGGATATGCGTGAATATCAGGATTTACTTCACTATTCAAAAAGACTTTATGATATGACGGATAAAACCTATTTTCAGCATGGCGTGGATAAGACGAGAGAAATCATGAAACATACTGGGCTGTTCACTGCTTTAAAGAACTTTGATCTGTTTTCTACCGTTCATGGAGCCATTGATAAACGAATAAGCAATGTACAGTTCCGCGATATGCTATCCTACTTTATCAAGTACGTGGGTTCGTCCCCTTACGATGCCCCGGCGGTCTTGAACATGATGATCTACATGCAGCATGACCAAGGTGTATGGTATGTACCCGGTGGTTTGCATAAACTGGCAAGCGGCCTAGTGAAGCTGGCTAACGAAGTGGGGGTTCACTTCCACCTGGGCAGGAAGATTGTCAAGCTTGAAAAAAAGAACGATGAAATCACAGGAGCACTTTTGGAAGACGGTACAAGGCTTACAGCAGATTATTATGTTTCCAATATGGAAGTCATCCCGGTTTATGAACGATTATTGGAGGAAGACAGCCATTTTGTGAATAAATTAAAGAAGAAATTCGAACCGGCTAGCTCAGGTCTTGTCATGCATTTGGGCGTGAAAAAGAGCTATCCACAGCTGCGCCATCATAATTTCTTTTTTGCAGAAAATATGAAGCAGCAAATGCAATCAATCTTCCATCGCCGAGAACTGCCGAATGATCCGGTTATTTACTTAGTCAACGTTAATAAGACAGATCCGACCCAGGCTCCTGACGGACATGAAAATATAAAAGTACTGCCCCATATTCCTTATATTCAGGATCAGAAACCTTTCACGCAGCAGGAATATGAACAATTCGCTGAGCGGACCTTGATGAAATTAGAAAAGATGGGTTTGCACGATTTGCGGGCTAATATTGTAACAAAAGATCTATGGACACCGGAAGATATCAGGCGAATGTATGGCTCTGACCGGGGTGCAATTTATGGAACTGTGTCAGACCTTAAGAAAAATAAAGGATTCAAACATCCGAAACAGAGCGAACGCTATAGCAATCTATATTTTGTCGGTGGAACCGTAAACCCAGGCGGTGGAATGCCGATGGTCACCTTAAGCGGACAGCTTGTAAGCGAGAAAATTGTTCAGAGAGATTCTTTACATGCATGACAATGAAAGCCATTTTCTGAAGACATTACCCCAAAGGCAGAGGGAAGAACTGTTATCCACAGGTAGCCCTTCAATAGAAGTACGTAAAAAGCAGCTATTGAAGCTGAAAACCATTCTTTTGGAGCACGAAGAGGCCTTTACCTGGGCCCTTCATTCAGATTTGGGAAAACCAGCATTCGAATCCTTTTCATCTGAAATCGCTGTTTTATTGAATGAAATCGAGTATGTATGCAAGCATATAGCAAAATGGAACCGGCCAGTCCGGTCTAGGCACCTTAAAATGGGATATGTGGAAACGATTAATAGACATAGGAATCCTTATGGAAGTGTACTCATCATCGGTTCGTGGAATTATCCAGTCCAACTTACCTTGATGCCTGCCATTGGTGCAATTGCAGGTGGAAACCGCTGCGTGATCAAACCATCTGAACATGCGCCGAGAGTGGCTGAACTGCTAAAGAATATCATCAATCAGTCATTTCCAGCCGAACAAGTACACGTAGTGACAGGAGATGCAAAAACAGCGAGCCTGTTAACTTCAGCTTCTTTTGACCTCATTTTTTTTACAGGCAGCGAAAAGACCGGGAAAGCTGTGGCAGAGCAGGCTGCTAAACAGCTCACACCGGTGATACTGGAACTCGGTGGGAAAAACCCATGTATTATGGATGAAACAGGCTACTCACAAGCTTCCATCAAGGATATTGTCTGGGGTAAATTCCTTAATGCTGGACAAACCTGTATTGCACCGGATACCCTTTTTGTTCATCATTCCATTTATGAAATAGCACTGAATGAGATTTCCGCCACGCTTTCCGCTTTCTACGGAGAGCAGCCTCAGGCAAACGGTGATTATGGCAGGATTTGTACCCCAGCACAGTTTCAAAAAATGGTTGAGTTTATAGGACAGGGAATTGTCTGGCATGGAGGTGCACATGATCGAAACGATATGTTCATTGCCCCAACCGTGCTAACTGATATCAAACAAGGAAGTCCGATTCTAGCGGAAGAAATTTTCGGTCCGGTTCTTCCTGTCATTCCCTATAGCAACTTAAACACGTTATTATCCAGTGGCAGCCTTCAGCGTGATTCACTGACGGGGTATATATTTAGTCAAAACAAGAATCACATTCAACTGTTCAAGAAACATATGCGTTCATCAACCATTAGTGTTAATCAAGTCATTCATCATGCCGCAAGCCCTCATATCCCATTTGGAGGGGTTGGAAGAAGCGGATATGGTGCTTATCACGGCAAAGCTGGCTTTTTAGCTTTTACTTATGAAAAGACGTATTACCAAACGTATCATTACTTACGTTTTCAAGGTAAATTCCCTCCGTATTCCGACCGAAATATGAAAGCATTGAAAAAGTTAAGAAAGTGGCTGTTGTAATAGGAAGTTTGAACACAGGTGGTGTAGTTTATACAAAAGGTGACAAATGATTGTTTCACTTCCTGTGGGGAAATATCAGGAGAATTAGCGTTTATTCCTGGTGTAACCATGGAAAGGATAGGCGTATAACTGCCATTACTTCAGGACGGGTTAAGAAATGAATCAGACTATCTTTTGGAAGCGAGGGAAATTACATGAAAAAGAAGGTGATTGTCGTTGGTGCGGGTGTAGCGGGGCTAGCCAGTGCCATAAGGCTGCAGCATGCGGGCTATCAGGTAGAAATATATGAAAAAGGTGTAACACCCGGAGGCAAAATGAATCGAATTGAACTGGATGGGGGATACACATTTGATTTGGGACCAAGCATCGTGATGATGCCGGAATTATATCGAGAACTATTTGAACTGTGCGGCCGCGACCCTGATGATTATATCCCGATGGAAAAATTGGACCCCATTTATCGGGCTTATTTCAGTGATATTCCTGACAAGCCTTTCGATATCTCCTCGGACCTAACACAATTGACAAAGACAATTGAATCAATTAGTGAAGAGGATACGGCAGGTTTCTTTCAATATATGCATGAAATTTACAAACGATTTGTCATTGCAAAGCATTATGTTCTTCAGAGGCCATTTCGCAAGAGGAAAGATTTTTATAACCTCCCGATGTTGAAGAAAGCATTGAAATTGAAACCATACGACACGGCAGATACGTTTATTAGTAAATACATAAAGAATGAACGATTAAAACAACTGATCAGTTTTCAAACGTTATACATAGGTATTTCCCCTCTTAAAAGTCCATCTTTTTACACCATGATTCCTATGATTCAATTTTTATATGGAGTATGGTTTATCAAAGGTGGTATGTATACAATGGCTTTGGCCATGGAGAGGCTTTTCAAGGAACTTGGAGGAACCATTCACTATGGAAAAGATGTGCAGGAGATTGCCATTTTGAATCGCAAAGCTGAAGGAATTGTAGTGGATGGACAGAAAATCTCTTCGGATTATGTTGTTTGTAATGCAGACTTTCCATATGCGGTGAAGCACTTGGTAAAAGATAAAACTGCAAAAGGAAAATATACCGATAAGAAAATCGACAGCATGAAATATTCTTGTTCATGTTTTCTGTTATATCTCGGTATGGACCGGAAATATGAAGAGATCGATCATGTACATAATTTTATTTTTAACGAAAACCTTGATCAGAATCTGAAAGACATTTTTGATGGGAAGAAACTGACGAATGCGTCCTTTTATGTATATATCGCATCAAAAATGGATCCTTCCCTTGCACCTGAGGGGAAGGATGGATTGTATATTCTGATGCCCGTTTCCGATATAGCTACAGCAAACTATACATGGGACGAAGAGACGATTTCTTATTATCGCAGTTACATTTTAAATGAACTAAAGAAAATCCGTGGTTTTGAAAACATTGAAGATGAGATCGTCACTGAAACACATACAACACCATTGGATTTTAGGTCGAAATTTAATGCGTATAATGGTGCCACGTTTGGTTTGCAGCCAATCCTGAAACAAAGCAATCACTATCGTCCACAAAGCAAGGCGAGCCATTGTGAAAATTTGTACTTTACTGGAAGTAGTACACATCCTGGTGCCGGTGTCCCAATCGTGCTATTATCAGCCAGAATTACTGCACAGGAATTGATACAAGACGATACGGGAAATTTGTTTGATTACTCTGTAAAATAGAGACTTTTTTAGGATCATAAAAGCTGTGTATTTATACGAGCCGGAAGGAGATAGGGTTTATGACTGCTTTAGAAGTGATTAATCTCGGTATTGGATTTGTGGCAGTTGTGATTGGCTTCATCATGTTCTGGTCTTTGCCGCTTCCTGTTTTCTCCTCCAGACCTACGGAAGGTCTTCCGTTTCTGTCCATCATTATTCCCGCTAGGAATGAAGAAGGCAGGATTTCACACTTATTGCAATCATTGCAGGAGCAGCGGTACAGACACTTTGAAATTCTAGTTGTTGATGACAGTTCATCGGACAATACTACATTTGTCGCGGAAAGCTATGGTGCAAAGGTTCTGCAGAATGCAGGGGCAGGAAAATCATCAGCCTGCTGGCATGGCGCCGAACAGGCGAAGGGGAGATGGTTATTATTTTTAGATGCGGATACGAAATTCACTAGTAGGGATGGGTTAAGCAACCTGCTACATTTCTATCAGGAAAAGGGAGCCAAAGGCATTACAGCATTACAGCCATTTCATACCGTTGAACGCTTGTATGAACACATATCCGTTGTATTCAACATAATCGTCGTGGTAGGGATGAACTTATTTACGATTTGGGGATCGCGGTTTAAAACCGCTGGTTCGTTCGGTCCATGCATTCTATGTAATCGAGAAGATTACTTTTTGTCTGGAGGGCATAAAAAAATTGAGGGAGCCATCATGGATGATCTGGCACTTGGAGAGGCATTTATTGAACATGATCTCCCAGTTCGCTGCCTCGGTGGAAAAGGAATTATGTCTTTGCGCATGTACCCTGAAGGTGTAGGAAGCCTGATCGAGGGCTGGTGTAAAAGTTTTGCCGTCGGTTCAAAGTCAACTCATCCTGTTGTCATGCTGATGGTGATTCTCTGGATTTCCAGCAGCTTCATTGCTGCGGGAACGTTGATCTCTTCCGTTACTGAATGGGACCCTATCGTAATGCTGTACAGTGGTATATTGTATATCATGTATGCAATTCAAACGGCATGGTTTGCCAGCAGGGTCGGTAACTTTAAACGGATTGTTTTCCCTTTTTATCCAATATTGTTTTCGTTTTTCGTAGGAATCTATCTGTATTCTTTCATTAGGGTGAATATTTTCCATTCTGTAAGTTGGAAGGGGCGAAAAATAAAGGTTTGATCTTCCTTACTTATTGTGAGAAAGTGAGAAAGATTATCCATTTTGTATAGGGTATAAAATATCTCTTATAAAGAAGTGCGGGACTAGACACCGGACTTCTTTACATATAGTGCAAAATGAAAGAGTTGAATTATTTTGTTCGCCTATTTGGAACAAAGGGACTTGAAGAGTGCCCATATTCAAATGCATTAATTGTACAGTTAATAAGTCATGAATCATAATAGATATTTGAATCTATTCCTTAAAGTAAAGGACTAGTATCGTAAAAAAGAAAGAGATGCAATATCTACAACATCCCCATTATTATTATTATTATCTAAGTAACTGTTTGTACTCTACTTCTTAATTTTATGATTTTCCATTTATTGCTTACAAGAGAGCGTTGATTAATGAAAGAGGATTGTTTCTATATAAATTAATAGGCAATACCTACCCTTGACTTTAAAAACTCGCTTGCTTTTATCTGCCTGTATGTAAATTCTGCAGTATCTTGTACGGATATTTTAGCTCCACCCTCTGGCAAAAAGTTTTGCTCTATTCGATAATGACCTAACCTTTCTCCATCTGGTAAGTACGTAGGACAAACAATTGTCCAATCGAGGGTTGATTGTTTGAGCATATCGTAAACTTTATGATGTTCTTTTGCAGCACGCGTTGACCTCTGCTTCGATTCATTTGTTAGATAGCGCAGGGAATTGGGTGTGGTTCTACTTTGCAAAATACCCGCAGTTCCTATCGTTATTATCCGAATGATTCCTTCGTTTTCCATTGCTTCGATAATAAGCGGCATACTCTCAGATAAAGTGGTTGTTCCATCTGTATTTAGTGCACTAATTATGACATCAATCCCTTGCATAGCACGAACAATATCATCTTTATTTAAAACATTCCCTCTAATAATGGCAAGATTTTCATCGTTTATTTGAATTTTTTCTGGGTTACGAACTAACACAGTAACATGATGCCTGTCATGAAGTGCAAAATTAACAAGTTGTCTTCCTACACGTCCGGTTGCACCTAAAACTAAAATATTCATTAGAATGAGTCTCCTTTTTTAGATACTTGTATCTTACTATAAAATTTCTTTAATATCTTTCTCAGCTACTTGGTGTGTCAATCAAGCTAAAATGTATGACTCTTTTTGGAACTTTTTTTAAAATTATTTGAATAATAGACAAATCATAAGTGGAGGTGCTGTTATTGCTTTTGTTACAATCTATACAGTTGGAAGACTTAAATACACAGATAATTCGGCAGGCAGGAGAATCAGGGCTTATCAAGACTTTTTAACTTAGTAGACTCCATTTTATAGAAGAGCAGTAAAGAGGAGGGTCTACCAATTTTAACACTAACAGTTTGGAAACTACCTCGACTCATTATACTTGACACTAGCATTAATCCAGGAAGGATTCGTGCTTTTTTATTGGAGTACCCGTAACATCACTGGTGTAAGGTCAAGAACATTGTAAAACACTATATCTTTGTGTCAAGGAAAACCCGAAATGTAATTTTTATGTACTAGAAGAAAAGGATATGTGAACAAAAATGTATAACAAAAATTTACTTTTTTGTTATATAATAATCTAGTTGTCATACAAGATTTGGAAAAGGGGTCAAAGATGAGATTTAGAGATTTTCACAAAAACATCAAGATTCGTATCATTGAAGGTTTTATTAGTTCTTTTATTAGTAGTATGGTTTATCCTTTTATGGCCATTTATCTTGCTCATCATTTTGGTGTAAAGCTTGCCGGTATATTGCTTTTAATCAATGTCTTTATTGGAATTGCTATCAACTTTTTTGGAGGATATTTCTCCGACCAATTTGGGCGAAAAAAGATGATGGCAATCGCAGAGTCTCTGCACTTAATTATCTTTTTAACAATGGCTTTATGTAATTCACCTTTCTATCAATCTGCCATTATCACCTATTTGATGATGACGTTGAATAGTATCAGTTGGGGAATTGGTGGACCAGCGATGCAAGCGATGTTGATTGATGTTTCAAAACCTGAACAAAGAAAAACGATGTACTCCATTATGTATTGGGCGAATAATTTATCGCTTGCTCTTGGTGGGTTAATCGGTGGATTTATGTTTAAAAATTATTTATTTGAATTACTTGTTGTCTTATCCGTTGTATCATTAATTTCCTTAATTCTTGTTCTGTTCTTTATTGATGAAAGCTATACACCAGACAAGGAAGCAGAACAAGTAACGAAGTTGAAGCATGTTACCAATATGTTTTCGAATTACCGATCAGTATTCAAGGATCGAGTATTTATTTTGTTTGTTTTGGCGGGTACCCTTGTATTGTCTATGGAATTCCAATTGACGAATTATATTGGAATTCACCTAGCAAACGATTTTGAAATTCAGAAGATATTCTCTTGGGAAGTTGATGGAATTCAAGCTCTAGCGTTCTTACGTACTGAAAATACAATTTTTGTCGTGATCTTGGCTTTAGTTGCTACTAAATTAGTGGAGAAAATGAATGATCGTTTTGTGCTGCTATCCACCTGTTTTGTCTTCGTAATGGGGTATGGCGTTATATCCTATAGTACAAACCTTTGGGTTTTATTTATCGTCATGTTTATGGCAACAGCTGGAGAAGTGTTGCGTGTTCCTGTTCAACAAAATTATATGTCGCACCTGCCACCAAGTGATGCTCGTAGTTCTTATATGGCGATCCATGGTCTTACGTATAATGTAAGTACGTTGATATGTTCAATTACTATTACACTTAGTGCTTTTATGAATTCTCTTAGTACAAGTATCATGATTACAATGATCGGTTTACTAGGTGTTGTTATTTATTTCATGATTGGAAGCCAACTAGAGAATCGTGTTCTTAAAAGTAGCGAGGAAGAGAACCATCTTCTTAAAAGTAGTTAATAGTTTTCAAATAAAACCGAAAATAATTGGTTAATGATGAATTCAATTGAAACAGAACGTCTAGAATTTATTCCAATGACAAAGGAAGCAATTAAAACTGCTATTCTCGGAGAAAAGGAATTACGTGATTTTTTAGGAGTCAATATTGTTTATGGATTAATAGAACCAATTATTAGAGAAAGAGTTTTGCCAATTCGCCTGAACCTGCTTAATGAGAATCCATCTGCTTCAAAATGGTATGGTTTTGTGGTCGAAAAGACAAGTAAAACAGTTATTGGAATGATGGGTTTTAAAACATCACCTAACGGTGACGGGCTAATCGAAATTGGATATGGAATTCATACACAGTTTCAAGGTAATGGATATGCAAATGAAATGGTTCAAGGGTTAATAGATTGGGCTTTTCAGCAGCCTGATGTTAAAGGAATAACAGCTACCAATATTAATAAGGATAACTATGGTTCTATTAAGATTGTTGAAAAAGTCGGTATGACACTAATCCAAGAAAACAAAAATACCCTCGATTATATAGTATATAAATAAAATTATTTCTAATATATTCGTTATAGGGAAGGATTTTCTGGAGAACAAAGCGGGTTTGGCACACCGGTATACACTAGCTTGAATGGTGAATTTTCGAAAAACATAGGAGAAGTTGGATTATGATTTTACATTTTAAAAAAGCATCAGACATTGAAATTAGCGAAATTTATGAACTTGCAGGAATTAACCGTTTGGAAGCTACAAATTTTAAGGCCGATGACAACCAGCAGAAGATGATCGAAGCGTATGAACATTCCATCAAACATGGAGCATACTTCCTGTGTTTAATGAATGAAACTCAGCTAATCGGCTGGGTGCAAATCGATAAATCATTCGATTATCTAACAGGAAACGAAATTGGTTGGATCAATGACGTATACGTCAAAAAAGAATACAGAGGAAACGGATTTGCAAAGAAATTGTTACAAGAATCACTTCGACACTTTAAAGAAAAAGGGTACGAAGACGTGAGTTTAAATGTATATTCCCATAATGAAGTTGCTATTTCTCTTTATAGAAGTCTAGGATTTAAAGAAACCAACTTCTTTATGAAACTAGAGCTGTAGAATCTTTTTTTGTCCTTCATGATTATCCTTGACTTTGATAGAAAAACAGAATTACTGTGGTGATAAATGTATCTTAAAAGGCACATTTGATTAATTATGATAATTGTTTACGAGCACTATTCCTAAGGGAAGGTGCTCATTTTTGTATGAAATAATTATAGAAAATCATCATTCATGTCCTGGTTGTATAGTCCTTATGTCAGTATTTTTTTTTGCTAATACAACAAAAAAAAGAGTTATATTAGATGGAGATATATTTTTTCATTTAAAACAAGGAATTAATGAAGTAAATTTTGCGTGAAATTGGGATAATCTCAAGAGCTTTAGAGTCACTAAGTAACATCGAATTTAAAGTGCATGACCTTACAAAAGGACAGTATCTGTACCTTGTGAGAATATGTGAAAACCCAGGTGTCATCCAATAAAAGTTAGCTGAGATGATAAAAGTAGATCGAACAACAACTGCACGTGCTATAAAAAAGCTTGAAACATATGGGTTTATTGAGAAGAAAGATGACGAACATAACCCAAAAGTGAAAATGATTATTCTGATAAGGCTGCATGAGAGGGATTTTCTGGATTTGAAATAGAGACAAATTATGACCTACTTAAAAGAGTTAGGAAAAACGTTGAAGTCGATTGGGAATATGTGAAAAAAACAAACAGACTTAATCATGAGCAAAACAATCAGATAACTTTTTAAAGGTGGGTTCTTATGTAAAGGATAGGGTTAGCTAAAGAAGGATTAGTAAAGAGGACATTGGTCCTCTTTACTTGTAAATTCTATAAATATCTTATTAAAATAGCACCATATTACCGGTTTCCTTTGCATGCTGCTCTGCCTTTTTTAAAAGGAAAGCAGAAATTATCGTCAAAAGTGCTAGCACTCCAAAGAGGACAGAGAATTGTTCGGCTAATTCTAATATTCCCTTTCCGTTAAGGACTAAATCTCTGAATATATCAAGCACATAGGTTAATGGGAAGATTAAAGCAATAATTTTCCCCCATATAGGAAAGGCGAGTACAGGTATTCTTACACCTGAAAAAAACTGCATAGGTTCTTCGAAGATGGTAAACAATATTCCGGCATCTCGTGAGAATAGAAAGACAATATTAAGAAATCCTCCCCACACAATAGCTGAAATGCTGAGTAATAGTAAACCAAAAGGTACATTCCACCAATGGATATTTCCAGCATTACCTGTAACCAACAAAACTAATAGAGTAAACACTGTAAAAAGCCATACAGCTTCTAATAGATTACCTGCAGCTCTTGAAAACATGACTACCATACGAGAAACAGGAGTCAAAAAAATCAGTTCAAGTGTTCCTGCCTGACTTTCATACGACATTCCCCAGGCCGATTGAACAAGGCTCCAAAAAAATATATATCCTAAATAGCCGGTTAATAAAAACATTGTAATTTGGTTAACGTCCATGTATGTAGAGAGTGGACTGGATTTAGTTAAGTTAAATGGTTTAAACGAATAATACGATGTTACAAATAATAGTGATGGCCAAACCAACAGGGAAAAATAGATTAGTTTGTTGTGAAAGTTATGTTGATGACTTTTTACCGTTTCTGCAACAAGAATTGAAAGGAGCTTCATGCCAATTTCTCCTTTGCTAGTGTAAGAATTGCATCTTCTAAGCGTGGTCGTTTCAATTCTAGTTTTTGAATGGCCACTGATTCCTTAATGCAAACGCTAATAATGAGTGCAGTTGGGTCGAAAGGTGCAATTATTTGCATCTCCGAAAAGTCCACAAGTTCAGAGAATTCAATAGAACAAGCTGTTAGGCTTTGTTTAATTCTATTTTGTTGGGAAATTGATAAAAGACTACTTTCAATTTTTACATGGTAATTCTTTACGACAGAGGCTGTTATATTTTCAGGAGTATCATGCAATAGTAAAGTACCTTTTTCAATGATATATACTCTGTCACAAAGCTCTTCTACTTCTTCAAGGTAGTGACTGGTTAATAATATCCCTTTTCCTTCTTTTTTCGCTAGTCTTTTAATCATTTCTCTAAGTTGTTTTGCCACTGGAGCATCAAGTCCAAGTGTAGGCTCATCCAAAAATAAATACTTTGGATTATTAATGAGTCCCCGTGCAATTTGCAGCCTTTGCTTCATTCCTTTTGAATACAATTCCACTGGTGTATTAGAAGCTTCTGACAAACCTACTTCATTAAGTAAATAATTGATTTGCTCTTCTAACGCATTCCCTGATAATCCGTATAGCTTCCCAAAGTAACGGAGGTTTTGAGCTCCGGTTAATCGCCAATACAACATTCGCTCCGCGCCGGCTATCATATTAACCATGCTTTTCACTTTCATTGCATCCTTGACGGCATCATAACCATCAATGATAATAGTTCCTTCTGATGGATTTAATAAAGTTGACAGCATCTTAATAGTTGTCGTTTTACCAGCACCATTTAATCCAAGCAAGCCCACAATTTCTCCTTCATTTATCGTTAAATTAAGACCTTTCACAGCACTGAATTTTTGCTTTTCCGTGTGGAAAAAGTTTTTCTTTTTCTTAACAGTATAGACTTTTCCAAGATTAATAGCTTCTAACATTAAGTCTCACTCCTTATCCAAAATGTTTTTCTAAAACGTACTTTTCCATTCGCTTAATAAAATAAGTTCCAATTGGAAAATAGATGATTCCTAGAATTATCATTTTCCAAAGTAAAGGGAGGATATCCGAGAGTGTTTTTCCTTCAATCCAAACCAATCTCAATGCATCCACCCCATATGTAAGAGGCATAATCGCTCCAATCCATCTAATGAAGTCCGGAAGAAAATTTGCGGGAAACGTAATGCTACAAACTAACCCCATCAATACAAAAAGTGTGTTTTGTGTAATATATGTATCTCTGAAATAGAGCATAAGTGAACCAAGTACAAGAGCCTGGCTAAATGTAGAAATAATTAATATCAATAGAACAATCATGACATAAAACCAATTAACCTCATTTAAGTGAAGTCCAAAAAAATAACCAGTAACAGTAATGACAGTGAATTCAATACCTACACGTGTTAGACCCTGAGCTACGTAACCTAAAAAATATCCTTTTCTTGAAGATGGTGTCAGAAGAAGAGCTTCCAGAGTTCCTTCTCTTAGTTCCGTGATAATAGCTCTACTTGCTATCATTAAAAGGGAGACTGAAAAAGAATAGAGAAGCCCTCCTAAAATGACATAAGAAAGATAATCATCAGTACCCGCATATTTAGAAAAACTTCCTGATAAGTCTTTTCTAAAAACGTGATAGTAAGTTAAATAGGCAAAGATGATAATGTAAAAACCACTTAATATATGACCTAAAAAGAATGACCATGGAAATGCCCGTTTCATCACGAGGTAATTACGCTGAAATGTCGCAGAAAAAGGTAACCACATTATATTTCCTCCTTATGGCCAATAAAAGGTTGATCAAAATATTGGTTAAGGTCGACCTTTAATTGGTCCAATGTTTTTTCATTTGCTTTATAAAAAACAAAATAACCATGTCTTTCTCCCTTAATAAGATCTGCCTTCTCTAGAATCTTTAAGTGTTTTGAAATCGTAGCTTTAGCCAAACCTGTTGATTCAGTCAGTTGTTGTGTGCAAAAAGAATGATGATAGAGCAGTTTAAGTATTTGCATACGTGACTTGTCACTTAAGGCAGAAAGGATAGAAAGTAAATCCTCTGGAACAGCACTTTCAATATACTCGTCTGGAAGAGGAACCTGTAAATAAACTATGATTTCCGGAACTTCCATTCCAACAAGAAGATGAGGTGCAATAAAACTAGATGGATAAACAGTTAAACTATCAATTTCCTCATATTGAAAGACCCATGTATCTGCTTTGAAGAACTTTAGGGTTCTATTATCAAGCTTGAAACGGGGATGTACCCCGTTCATGGCACTAAACGGATCTTGTGAAAACTTACTTTTTATTTCATGTACTGCTTTTACCAACCATGGTTCAACTCTGAATAACTCTCTAGCAAAATGTTCCTGGTGATAGCTGTATAGAAAATCACAAAGCTTCTCCCGATATAAGCTCGTATTAGAACAAACCTCAATGTTATCCCTAGTTCCTAGTAATAAAGTGAGAAATTCTGTTTCTTCTAGAAGTTTAATTCGTTCAATAGCCTCTTCAACATGTTTTTCTTCATATTGAAGAACATCGACTAAATCTAGAAAGTTTAACCATCCGTTGCTTAACTCCCCAAAGAAACTTGCATCATCCCACAGAGAAGAAGACATGTTACTTTTTGTTTTTTTCGCCCAATTAAGCCTCGTCAGGTGATGGGAGGGATTATTTAAAACATGTAAACTCGTTATGAGTTCACGAAAGGGTGAATAAATAAACCGTACATGTTTTAATAACCATTGGTTTACATTTTCCATTGATATATCTTCCTTTGTTTTGATTCGTCATTTAACGAATCAAATTTATAATTTTGCAAAATTATTCAATATAATATATAGAGTAAAGAGGATTGTCAACCATTTTTTTGGTTAGCGATAAGAAGGAACTACATGATGTTTGTTGAAAATTAAATATAGAGGTGGTTTATATACTGAAAATAGGAGTGTTTGCAGCTATAGTGAATTATAGCAAAAGAGTACTGTTCAGAAACTAATCCAAATTGTTTAGTATAAAGGTAAAAGAAATAAGAAATAGTAATTAACCCAATTTTAGGGAGGGATAAATAATGGAAATGAAATTTAAAGTTTATGATAATGCTCATGAATTTGAGAGGAAGATAGAACCGATCTTATCTGAAAGGGAAGATGTATTTAGTCTTTTTTGGGGTGTACTTCAAGCCATTAAAGCTGGTAATTATGAGAATCCATTTATGGCTACAATCGAGGAGGATGGAAGAGTATTAGCTCTTTTCCAAATGACACCCCCGCATCCCTTAAATCTTATTTTTGTCGATGAAATCCGTTTAGAAGAAATAATGGATCTATTTATAAAGAAGATGATCGAACTAGAAATTAACTTCAATTCAATCATCAGTTTGAAAATGTGGGCATACCAAGTTGCGAAGAAATGGGAAATACAAACTGGTAGAACACATCAACTACTTATGGATCAGGGGTTGTATCGATTAAATAAGGTAAATGAAACGCTTGAAAATAGTCCTGGTACTTGGCGTTATGCAGAAGAAGATGATTCTTTACTAATCGAGAAGTGGTTCAACTTTTTTGAAAGTGATACTGGATTGCCAATTACGCCAATCGAACACGTAAAAAAACGTGTTGCCATGTTTCTAAAGGAAAGGGAGGTTTTTCTTTGGGAGGATAAAGGAAAGGTAGTATCTATGATGAAGAAGTCACGTCCGACAAAGAACGGTGTAACCGTTAGTTTTGTTTTTACACCAAAGGAAGATCGTAAAAAGGGATATGCTCGGACGCTTGTTGCGGCTGTCTCAAGAGAACTACTCAAAGACTTCGACTTTTGCGTTTTATATACTGATATGATGAATCCTACATCGAATAAGATTTATAGGGAAATTGGTTATGAAAGGGTTGCGGATTCTGTTCATCTTGGTTTTGATAGAGACAAATGATTCTGATTCAATTTCTGATAGTGATCTACAATTATCTAAGTAAGATTCCAAATGGATATTTTTATAGGGTTGTATAATATAAAAGAGATTGTGAAGGTTAAGATGCTTTGATACATAAGGGATTTTGCCATTCTTCTTCAAACAAAGGAATTATTTTAACAACAAACAAATTAAGACGCTTGGTTAGTTAACCAAGCGTCAGTGGTACTTTTATATAGAAGTTAATAAAACTAAGGTAATCAATGAAGATGTTCTAATCTCTAAACCAAGCCTTAGCAATTATCATTACTCCCTCATTAATCTCTATTGGACTTAATCCACCGAATCCTAGCAAAATTTTTGGACGCTTATGTGAATGATTGTTTTCTTTTAAGCGACCTTGTTCAACTGGATATACCTTCACTCCATGGAGGGCTGCTTCTTTAATAAGTTCATTTTGTGTTTTCCCGGTATCTACCTCAATTATTAGATGCAAGCCTGCAAATTGCCCCATAATACGGATACGATCTCCCATAAACTTTATTAATGAATCTATAAGAATTTCTTGCTTCTTCGCATAGACAGTCCTCATTTTACGCACGTGCCTAGCCCAATATCCTTTTT
The DNA here is from genome assembly GCA_008364785.1 of Bacillus sp. BGMRC 2118. Classification (GTDB taxonomy): domain Bacteria; phylum Bacillota; class Bacilli; order Bacillales; family SA4; genus Bacillus_BS. The sequence continues at coordinate 635,466 of VTTJ01000002.1, forward strand.
GCATAAAAATCTGCATGGCTCGTTGTTGAATTCGAGAAACAGGTGAAGGATATTTGTTTAGTTTAAGTTCGTGATAGCGATGGAGTAGACGAATAGGTAATACCGTATAGTTCATCCGAATCGCTGGAGAGAATGCTTTAGAGAAATTACCAATGTAGACCACTGAACCATGTGTGTCCATTCCTTGAAGAGAGGGTACTGGTTTGATTCCATACCTAAATTCTCCATCATAGTCCTCCTCTAAAATCACACTATCATTTTGTGTGGCCCATTCAAGTAATCTTATTCGCTTTCCTATAGGCATAACCATTCCATAAGGATACTGGTGAGCAGGAGTGACAAGTAGTGCATTTGCGTTACTATTCTTTAATTCCTCAATATTTATCCCGTCTTCCTCTAATGAAATGGGTACTACCTCCCAGCCATGATCTGTACATACCGATCTAGCATCACTGTAACCAGGATCCTCCCATGCTATTTTATTACCATCCTTAGAGAGTAGTAAGCATAAGAGCGAAATAGTCTGTTGTAACCCACTTCCAACAATTATCTGTTCTGGTACACATTTTACTGTTCTTGATTTCTGAAGATAACTAGCAATCTCAATCCTTAGATCGTACTCCCCTTGTGGGTCACCGTAAAATCTATGATCGTCATAATAATTATCCATCGCTTCATTCATACATCTTCGCCAAGTTTTTAGAGGGAAGTGGGATATATCAATTTCAGAACCATGAAAATTATATAAAATTGAATCTTGTGAAGAAGAGGTTCTTGCATTTGAAAGTTTAAAATTAATGGACGGTTGTTCTGAATTTAGTTTTTCTAAATTGTCAATCTCCATCACAAAATATCCACTGCGTGATCGACTTTCAATGTACCCTTCAGCCAATAACTGTTGATACCCAGATTCAACGGTCATTTTACTGACGTTATGTGCTTGTGCCATTTGTCTAACTGAGGGGAGTTTAGTTCCAGCTGTCAGTGTACCTTCATATATCGCTTTTTTAAGACTTTCGTATAATTGTTGATATAGTGGAATACTAGATTCTTCCTTCAATACCACTATAAACTCCATATTATCACTCTCCATATCTGACCTGGTATAAAAATGATAAACTGCACCTTTTAGACAGGTCAATTTTTTGTTATTTTTAGTATACATAAAAGATAAATAAAAAGGAGTATGTTATGACTACACAAATCATCATTAGAGAGAATGTTAATGTTAGCTTATCTACATATGAACAGTCTCATAGAGATACACTGTTTCAATTCTACCTTCCTGAAGAACAATTACAGTTTACAAGCATGCCAAGAAATGCGCTACCTATCGCTCTTGAAGATATTCATAGACACCCAGTTGTTATACTGGCTAATGAAGTTCCAGTAGGTTTTTTTATTCTTTACAACGGACAGGAACGAACAAATTATACAAACAATAGTAAATCGCTAATTCTGCGGGCACTTTCAATTAATTATAAAGACCAAAATAAGGGCTATGCCAAATTGGCACTATTACAATTATGCGAGTACGTCAAAGAACATTTTTCAGAGATTGAGGAAATTGCACTTGCTGTAAATGCTAGGAATAATGCAGCTATCAACTTGTATCTTAAATGTGGATTTGTTGATGAAGGTAGAACTCGAATGGGACCAAAAGGATTACAGCATCTGCTGACTTTATTTTTATAAAGACTGAGATGAATAGAGGTCGGGAAGGGGGAATTGTTTATTGTTGTATAACAAAAGGGTGCGATGATTCAAGAAGGATTATCGCATATTTTAGTTGAACTTATTTAGCAGAAGGAAAAGCTTCTTAAGTATTCAAATTAGAAAATATAGGATTTATGGGAGGATATACAAAATGAACGTAAATGAATTGATAATTTTAAATTTTGAAGAAGTACGAAGAAGGAGTACAAAAGTTTGGAGATCGATACCTGATCAAATGTTAAATTGGCAACCAGATGAGGATGCACTTACTTGTTCTCAAATGATTAGACACATATTAGAAGGCGAGTTTCTTTATCACCAAATTCTTATTGGAGGAGGAAGTAAAACACTATCTAATTTAACTAATCCATTTAAAGGAAAAGAATTCACAACAGTCGAAAATGAACTTATCTTTGCACAACAATATCGTGACGATTTCTTAAGATACATTAAAAATTTGAGTGTAAACGATTTAGAGAGTATTGATATAGACCGTTCTGATGTGGGTTATGTAAGAAAGCTTGGGGACATGTTACTTCGCATCGCTTACCACGAATCGGTCCATACGGGTCAATTATTAGATTATATGAGAACAATGGATATTGATCGACCACAAATATGGGATTGATTATTGATTATTTTGTTAAATTAAAGGGAGCATCTGCGGACCAGTAGTCACTTCTGGTATGATTTCCCTCATATTATCGTGAAAGATTTAACAGTGGCATAATTCAATAAAGGTAAAAATTTTTTATATTAAAGTAACGAGGAAGTCCAGTTCATACTAGAGAAGTTATCTACGGAAAAGGTGGATGTAGAGGTAGTTAGCATTAAAAAGAGTCCATGTTAGCTAAGCATGGGCTCGTAGAGAAAGCATCATTCTATCTCTCTCCTTAATACTAGCATTATTTAAAGATAAAACATCAACCAACATTTGGATAAAGAATAACTTTTTTTATCTAAAGTAGAAGATTCAGGGATAGTTAGGGCTAAATTTAAAGATTAAAAGACAATCTCGTCATAATACCATATAAATTATTACTATATCTGTATGGTTTCTATAAAGTAAAGGAACAAAGAGGTGTACATTATGGATGGGGAATATTTTGGACTTCCAATTAGGTGTTCAGGCGTTGCTGCAATATTATTGAAAAAACTAGAAGGTGAGTATAAAGTTTTATTATTAAAGAGAGCCACATCTGTCCTTAAAGATGCTTGGTGCTATATCGGTGGAAGCATTGAAGAAGGTGAAAAAGCTTGGCAATCTGCTTTAAGGGAAATTGCAGAGGAGACTGGAATTACAAAGGTTTCATTATACACTTCTAATAAATTTGATCAATTTTTATCTCCTAATGAAAACTATATTTATATTGCACCTGTATTTGTGGGTTATGTGGATGATGACCAGGATGTAATCTTAAACAATGAACATAGCGAGTATAAATGGTTGGATTTCAATGATGCAATTGAACAGGTAACCTTGCCAGGAAATGATGAAGTCCTTAATTTTATTGAAAAGCACTTTGTAAAAAGTGTTCCAATAGAATTGTTACGTGTTGGAGGATAACTTCTTAATTCTTTACTCTGTAATAATGTTTAATAAAAGAAGATTATAATAAGAAATAGAACTTTCAATTATTAGGGAGTTCTATCGAAGCGAGTTTCAATATGAAGTATGGGGAGAAGTAAGTATATATCGGCCGGATGGTGTTATCCAGCTTTCTGATTTGTCAGAAGGTGATTTAATTTCAATCACACTTTTAACTGACCGCACAGGTAATACAAATATCTTCAAAATTGAGCTATTAGCTGACTGAAGGAGTTAGGGTATCAAATAGTAGTTGAAAAGTATCTTTCTTTACCCCAAAAAGAGTAGTTTTACTGAAGGGATTAATATACGAACAAAGATAGTTTCAATAGTTCTCAGGAGGAGGAACACATGCGCCCTACTGAAATTATATATTTTTTCCTAATTGGATTTTCAGTGTTGATAGTGATCATGCTTATTTGGCTAATACTTAGAAAACGGAAAAAATGGGGCATTGTATTATCGAGCGTACTTGTCATTTGGTATGTAGGATACTATTTATATTACCCTACTTTGAAAGGTAACACTCACGCGGAGAGATATGAACATATTGTTGATTATTTGGTAAAAAAGTATCCAGATCGAGAGTTTACAATAAAACCGAAGCATTATGAAGAAGGATATACGGTAGGTCAGTTCGATGTATATGATATTGAAACACCAACGATTGGTGTGACATTGAGTATTGATAAGAAAAGACAAGTGTCGCAAATAGGCACTTGGTCAAATCGAGAATATCCAACACAGAAAGAACTTTGGAGAGAAGTGGAATTCATTAACGGTTATTCCTTAAATGAAGAGAGATCAGTAATAACTAAACAAGATGAATGGTTCGATGGTGAACTAACAGCATTTGCTTTGAACATTAATGATATGCCTACGATTGCGTTATTTAATTATTCAAGCGGAGGATATGGATTATTGGATTTACAAAAGGGAGAACGTGAAGGCTTCGTTGTTATTGAAGAAGCTGGCTATGTATTTATTTATATTGATGAACGATATCAAGGAGAAATGGTTACGATTCATCTTGAAAATGGCCAGGAATACAATTTGAATGTTGACCAACTTAAAGGTAAGTTATATGTTCAGAAATAAAATACGGACTTAATGTAATTGGCAATAAAAAAAGATACAACAAACATATTAGTGTCCTTTTGACTAAAGGAAAGAATAATTGGAGCATTTATCCTGGAAGGACAAATGCTTTTTTTCTTGAATATATATATAAAGATTACTATTTACTGGGGGACATAATGGATTTATATTTCATATTTAATATGCTACGAAATATTATTGCTACATTCTTTCAAGATGGAATATGGGTTGTAGGATTTTTTTATTTATTAACTAAGACATTTAACAATGAAAGACTAAAAGACTACTCCAAATATGTGATAGGAGTTGTTCTGGTATTATTACTCATGTATTCAATTGTAGTTAGTATCTAAGCTTCAAAGGTCTAAAGGAGTTTAAGAGTTATGTATAATCTGTTGATTGTTATCGGAATTTTTGTTTGTATTTGGCAGTTTTTATTAGCGAAAAAGAAGAAAGTGAAAACATCTATGATAATAGCAATTTTATTTAGTTTAATTGTGGTTTTAATGATCTTAGGCAATCTTGCTGTATTGAGCTTATTTGTTGTGATCATTGCTATTATATTATGGTCTTTATTTATATGGTCAATCGTAAGAAGATAAAGGAAGCTATTCAAGTAATGGGGGCATTGAATGTGCCTTCATTTTTTGAAGTAAAGGGAATTTACTTTATGAAGCAATGCAGAAACTTTATTGTAAAACGAGATCGTAACATACTTAAATAAAAGAACGCTCTAACCATTAAATTATTAAAAAGGAGGGGCGATTTTAGTGGAAAGTCACTATGAAAACGAAGAAATATTAGATGGAGGAAACATCTCCAATGTATCTCGTTCGGGAGTTACTGTGCGACGAGACATAAAGGAAAATGGTTACAAGATTCATAAATTATTAAAACACTTGGAGAACAAAGGATTTAATCATGCACCAAAGTTTTTTGGGATCGATAAAAAGGGCAGGGAGATTTTATCATTTATTGAAGGCGAAGCTGGTAATTACCCTCTAAAAGAATACATGAGGTCAAATAGTGCCTTAAGAGATATAGCCAAAATGCTTCGTCTGTACCATGACGCTGTGAGTGACTTTCCGTTAACAGATGAATGGAAACCGATGGATAATACTCCAGACAAAATAGAGGTTGTTTGTCACAATGATTTTGCAATATACAACATTATCTTTAATAATGAAAATCCAGTAGGTGTTATTGATTTTGATGTAGCTGCTCCTGGTCCGAGACTTTGGGACATAGCTTATACGATGTATACTTGCGTCCCCTTAAGTAGAATATATCACGCTCAAACAGGTGATACAGTTCAATATGATTCAGGAAAGCATGCTGAACGTATAAAACAAAGAGTTAAATTGTTTTTTGAATCATACGGTATGGGAATGGAAGAAGATTATTTTGAGATGGTATTGCAACGGTTAGAGGGTCTATGTATATACATGAAAAAAAAGGCCGGTGAGGGTGACATTGCTTTTCAAAAAATGATAGACGAAGGACACTTAGACCATTATCAAAAGGATATTTTATTCATTCGTGAACATGCAAAAGAGTGGATATAAGAATAGACACTGTTTAACTATTAGGTGAGGTTAATATAAGAGAAGTATTAATGATTTTTTAATTAAATACTATAATATCAAACGGATTCGGATTGTGTTTTAAATAAAGCATGAATGGTAATGGGTGATTTTATATGACGAATTATGTTTCAAAAAAACAAGCTAAAATACTCTTAATCTTAGGATTAGTTCTACTGGCTATCGGTATTGTTAATTTAATTTTCTATATAAATTCAGATAAGATTGCAAATATAGCATATATACTAATTGGGTTTCCTTTAGTATATAGTGGATCTAAACTAATGATGAAACATACGGAAAATAATGATTATTAATAAAAAAAGAGGTTGGGGATTTTTACTATAAGGCAAGTTCAGTTTAACAAGAGAAAAAAGTAGTGGAACCTAATATTGGTAGATGTGTAAGTATTAGTATGTTATATTTATAGAAACACAAGAAAGATAGGTGAAGAAATCCGGCATAAAAGTGGCTTGCATTTCACGAGCTTTTTTATGACTGGAAATGGGTAAAGAATCAATTTTAAGCATTCTAAATTAGGCATTTTTGTATGCTTATTTAGTTTGCTAATTGATTTTTTACTCTTCGGACTTATTCACTTTTTAAAACCGCAGAGTATTCTCTGTGGTTTTTTTGTGTTTAAAGTAGACTAAATTGGAGGTAAATATTTTTGAAACGTTATTTCGTTAATGTTGGTGAGTTAGAAGTACATATTACAGAGTGGGGGAATGAAAAGAATCCAGTAATTTTTTGCCTTCATGGATTAGGCAGCACAAGTCTTAGTTTTATAGAAATCGGTGAACTACTAAAGGATGAGTTCAGAATTATTTCAGTTGATGCCCCTGGCCATGGGAAAACTCCACCATTTGAATCAACAGAAGAGTATGAAATGCCAGCTATGGCAAAATGGATAAATAGCATTATAAATATATTAAAGATAAACAAGATATATTTTTTATCTCACTCTTGGGGAAGTTGTGTTTCATTATATTACATACATAGCTTTCCTGAGAGAGTGGATGGTGCGATTTTGATTGATGGTGGGTATCATACTAAGAGATTAAAGGGGATATCTGTTGAAGAAGAAGTTTCCTATTATTTAATTGATTTTGAGGACTATATGGAGTCATGGGACCGATTCTTAAATGAAGCTGTATATGGTGATGTAAAAAGAAGATCTTCACTTTTAGATTTAGCTGGTAAGGACTTAGTTTTAGCCAAAGAAAACAAGTTCTATTGGCATGCAAGAGGGATAACAGGAGCAAATATCGTAAAAGCAATGCACAAGAATGAGACATTAGATATATATGAAGAACTCCATCTTTCTAATTTAGTGTTACTTAGAGCAACAATCCCTGAAGAACAAAACAACTATAGAGATTTAACTTCAAGATTATTTGAACAGAAGACTGGTGGAACAGTAAAGATAATCCCTAATGCTACTCATATGCTACATTGGGACAAACCTGAATTAGTTGCCAATGAAATCAGAAGAAATTGGTCTCTTTCGTAATGAATAATTGAACAATTAGTTCTAATAATATACTTGCAGATTAATTAACGTACATTGATCCCATGGAGGGGGAAAGTTATTCAGCTAAAGGGGTGAGAATAGTTTAATTAGAAGGAATTCCAAAGCGCCTACTTGAATATAAAAGTAGATGCTTTTTTTGTAATAATTTTTAAATTGGGGAACGAGATGAGCAAAACTGAATCACGAGGAGATAAGCTAGAACAAAAAGTAGAAAACATGTGGAGACCTCACTATACTTTGCTAGCCTTGGGAATAAGGATTAATTCGGGGCGGCATGATTTATATAAGCGCATTTAATATAAATGATTCTATTTATAAGAGTATTAAACAAAAACATAAGGAAGTACCAGAGAATACTTTTTTAATAACAAGACTAATAGTCATATGCATTTTTTTACTAAGGATGAATAAGAGGAACAGTTTATAGATTATACCGTCTCAAAGTTATTCCTTAGAAATTAGTCATGGAGATCCTCACTATCATGATACTTTAGAGTTACTTGTGAAGAAAAGCAAAGAATTCCTTTTGGAGAAAACATGAACAAGCTATCAAAGTATATAAAAATATGTTCTTGAATTTATTCTCAATGGGTAAAGGTTTTATCTATGGTTTTATGCTTATAGGAATGTACGGAAGTAATTCTACTACGATTGATTTTGAACCTATAAAAATAAGGTTAAAGGGGAGGGGATTTATTAATGTTTTATGATTTTTTATTAACTTTCATTTTTACTTTTAGTGTTATGGTGTTCCTTATTTTTATTATAAACACATACCTAGCTCAAGGAAAAGTAAGGAGAAAAAAAGGTCTTGTCATTATATCAATTCAATGTTTGATAATCTCGTTTCTTCTTACTTGGATAATATAGTGTGATATTAAGCTAAAGGGAAAGGATAGTTTGGTATGAATGCGAACCTTTTTGCTAGTTTTGTTTTTCGTGTGTAGTCAATTTTGATTTAGGGTGGGTTTGGATTCTAACGAGGGGAGTGTATGTTTAATGAAAAAATTATTATTGATCATACCTTTATTGGTAGTGATTGTATTGCTCTATTCACTGAGTGGTTATAGGTTTACTGCACTAAGTGCTGCTAAAAATAATTCCTTTCTTTCTAAAGATGCTGAGTT